>JBBPZN010000163.1:0-10500 GCA_038198705.1 Mycobacteriales bacterium | reverse complement strand
TAGCTCCTGGCTCTTGATGGAAACGGCTCGTCGGGGCGGACACGTACGAGCAAGACCAAGGGCCTAGCCGCGTCGATCACGGTAGTACCTGTAAAAGTTCTACCCTCGCCGAGACAACCTCGAAGACTTTACACCATCGCCGCAGACCCACAGACGGGGAGAGGCCGCGGTCAGAGGCGCTGGAGCGCCTCGACCATCTCGTCCAACTGCCCCAGCGTCACGAAGTAGTGCGGTGATGCACGAACCACTGCATCCAGGCCGCGCTGGTTCATGTCCACGAGAGTCGATTGGCGGTGGCTGACGGTGACGGTGACGCCCTGGCTCGCGAGGAAGTCTCGGACGTCGGTAGGGGCATGGTCGTCGACGGTGAACGAGACAATGCCGCTCTTGCGCTCACCGAGGTCGTGCACGGTCACTCCGTCAACAGCTTGCAGTGCGGCCCGCAGGTACTCGGCACGTTCTGTCACCGCGTCGGCGATGTTGTCGATCCCGATTTCCAGCACGTAGTCGACGGCTCGGCCGAGAGCGAGTCGGGCAGCGACGTCGCATTCCCAAAATTCGAAGCGGGTCACATCTGCGGCAAGCTGGTATTGCTTCTCGCCGGTCCATTGGGCGCTGTGCAGATCTAGTGCACGCGGTTCGAGACACGTCGCAAGCTCCGTCCGGAGGTACAGGAATCCGGTTCCGCGGGGCCCGCGGAGCCACTTGCGTCCGGTGGCGCTGAGGGCGTCTACTCCGAGTTCGTCGACGTCGACCCGAATCTGCCCGATCGACTGGCACGCATCGAGGAGCACCAACGCGCCGTGCCGGTGGGCCAGTTCGGTTGCTTTGCGAACCGGATTGATCAATCCACCGTTGGTCGGGGCATGGACAATCGAAAGGATGCGGACACGGTCGTCGAGCATCGTTTCCAGTGCGTCGAGATCGATCTGTCCGGTCGCATCGCTCGGTACAAATTCCACGACGGCACCGACGGTTTCGGCTCGTTGTAGCGCTGCAATCGCATTGGAGGCGTATTCGACCTCGCTGAGCAGAATTCGATCGCCGTCGGTCAGCGGGATCGAGTAGAAGAAATCGCTCCACGCCCGAGTTGCGCTGTCGCTCAGCGCAATGTTCGACGCGTGTGCACCGATCAACGACGCGATCGAGGTCTTGACGGCAGCGAGGTCATCCATTCTTTCGCTGGCGGCCTGGTAACCGCCCACGACTGCTTCGCGGCGCAGATGCGCTATTGCGGTGTCGACGACCGGAGTGGGCGGTAGCGAGGACCCGGCACTGTCGAGGAAGACGGTTGACTCGGCGGCGGGTGTGTCCAGCCGGATTCGGTCGAGGTCGAGCAAGGTGGCGCCTTCCTGAGAAAGGTGTTGTCGGTGCGCTGTGGTCCACTCGTGGTTACTGTCGACGTCAGGGTTTCACAACTCGATCGGTTTCGGCACGGACCGCCCAGGGTAGGTGGGGGCAGAACTAGGAGGCGGGAATGCTGTCCCACGAGAAGTCTCGCGAACTGAGTTCCCGGCCTGCCGCCGAGACATATGTTGCCAGCGTCTGTTTCAAACTCGGGCCGCCGCAGCTCATCGGTGCCGAGCTGGAATGGTTGACGCATTCACTCGACGGCCGTAGACCTTCGCTCGACCATATTGCCGCAGCGCTGGGGGAGTACGCCCCGCGCAGCATTGCACCCGATTCACCTGCCCTGACGTTGCCGGGCGGAAGTGCCGTCACCATCGAACCGGGTGGCCAGATAGAACTTTCCAGCACCCCGTATGCATCGCTTCTGCTGTTGCAGGGTGCGTTGGATTCGGATACTCGTTTCGTCACCACGCTCATGAACGCATCCAACCTCGGAATGGTTTCGACGCCAGCCGACCGTGAACGCAACGCCGAACGATTACTGGGCCTGCCTCGGTACTGCGCCATGGAGGACCTCTTCACCACCATCGGCCCCTACGGCAAGTTAATGATGTGCAATACCGCGGCCGCTCAGGTCAGCGTCGACGCAGGTCTCGACCGGGCCGATGTCACGCTGCGGTGGAGGATGCTCCACGCCGTCGGGCCGGCAATGATCGCGGCGTTCGCGTGCTCACCGACGTTGTGCGGCGCCCCCGCCGGCGAATGGGCGTCACAACGCATGCGAACCTGGCTCGAGTTGGACGGCAGTCGAACCGAGGTTCCGATTACCGGCGATCCTGTGTCGGATTATTCGCGATGGGCACTCGACGTTCCGCTCCTGTGTATTCGCGGCGAAGGTGAAAACTGGGAGATGCCGGTGGGAACGACGTTCGCGCAGTGGTTAAGCGGCGACGCCTCGATCGGGCGTCGGCCCACCATCGACGATCTCGATTATCACCTGACGACACTGTTTCCGCATGTGCGCGCATGCGGACATCTCGAAATCAGGTATCTCGACGCCCAGCCCGAAGGCCAGTGGGTGGTCCCGGCGGCGGCGTTCGACGCGCTTCTGTCGACACCGGAGGTCACCGCCGAGGCAATTTCCGTGGCGCAGATGACGTCGGGACGATGGATCGATGCAGCGCGGGAGGGGTTGACTGATTCAGACCTGCGCAGTGCCGCCGAAGAACTACTTCGCCTGGCCGCCGATAATTCCCCCGACCACTCCGACATTCTCTGGCACGCGGCCGACAGATGCCGCAGAGGCGATCCGCCTGCAGCAGCGTCCGTCCCAATTTCGACCGACAGGGAGCCGGTATGACCAGCACAGAGCAACTCCGGAGCACCGTCGAAACGATCCTCACACGCAGCCGAGCCCGCAGCGCAGCCCTTACTGAATGCGTCGACGAGAAGGACCTCATCACGCAGCATTCTCCCTTGATGAGTCCGTTGATCTGGGATTTTGCGCATATCGGCAACCAGGAAGAACTGTGGCTTGTTCGCGATGTCGGCGGACGCGAACCGGTGCGCCGTGACATCGACGAGCTCTACGACGCCTTCAAGCACTCCCGCTCGAGCAGGCCCTCTCTCCCGCTGTTGTCCCCGGACGAGGCTCGTGCTTATGTCTCGACGGTCCGCGAGAAAGTCTGGGACATTCTCGACACCAGTCCACTCGACGGTCGCAGGCTCGAGCGCGACGGCTTCGCGTTCGGGATGATCGCGCAGCACGAACAGCAGCATGACGAGACGATGCTGGCCACACACCAACTCAGGACTGGACCAGCGGTACTTCATGCGCCGCAGCCTCCGCGGGCAATGGTGAAAGCCGCTGGTGAGGTGATTATCGAAGGCGGTGAATTCACCATGGGGACAACGCTCGATCCGTGGGCGCTGGACAACGAGCGACCCGCGCATTCGAGATACGTTCCACCCTTTGCCATCGACATTGCACCGGTGACCAACAGGCAGTACACCGAATTCATCGCCCAAGACGGTTATGAGCGGGAAGAATTCTGGAGTGAGCGGGGGTGGACCCACCGCATTGCCGAAGGCCTGTGTGCGCCCCAGTTCTGGGAGCGCGACGCCGACGGTAGCTGGTGGCGTCGGGCATTCGGAGTGACGACACCGGTGAATCCAGATCAGCCGGTCGTCCACGTGTGCTTTTTCGAAGCCGAGGCTTACGCGCGATGGGCGGGCAAACGTCTTCCGACAGAAGCGGAATGGGAGAAAGCCGCGCGGTTCGATCCGGTGACAGGCACTGTTCGGAAGTATCCCTGGGGTGACATGGAGCCGACTGCTGAACACGCGAACTTGGGGCAGCGTCACCTGGAGCCGGCCGATGTCGGCGCCTACCCCGCCGGGGCGTCCGTGCAGGGTGTGCAGCAACTGATCGGTGATGTCTGGGAGTGGACGTCGTCGAACTTCGAACCGTACCCAGGCTTCGAACCGTTTCCGTACGCGGAGTACTCCGAGGTGTTCCTGCGCGGGGACTACAAGGTGCTGCGTGGTGGATCGTTCGGAACCGATGATGTCGCTTGCCGCGGTACATTTCGCAACTGGGACCATCCGATTCGCCGGCAGATATTCGCCGGTCTTCGATGCGCGCGGGACGTGTAAAGGATGTGTAGGCATCTCGCGTATCTCGGGCCGGCGCGTAGCGTCGGCGACGTCCTTACTCGCGGCGAGAATTCTCTCAGCGTTCAGTCCTGGGCCCCCAAAGATATGCGCGGCGGCGGCACGATCAACGCGGACGGCTTCGGCGCTGCGTGGTGGGACGAATCTGAGGTGCACAGTTATCGAAACCCTATGCCGATCTGGTCGGACCCAGCGGTCGAAGAGACTTTGAGCTCGGTCAATTCCACCGCTGTGCTGGCGGCTGTTCGTTCGGCCACCGTCGGAATGGCTGTCGAACGTAGCGCCTGCGCGCCGTTCACCGATGGACGCTGGGCGTTCAGCCACAACGGCGTCGTGTTCGGCTGGCCCGATGCTCTGGTCGACCTCGCGTCAGAAGTTCCGACGAAGGAACTCCTGACGCTGCCGGCAGCGACCGATTCTGCCGCCTTGTGGTTGATTCTGCGGTATCTGTTGAAAGAGCACGAGCCTGAGAAGGCGCTTCGGACGCTCGTGTCTCGGGTCGAATCCTCCTCTCCCAAGCCACGTTTGAACCTCTTGCTCAGTGATGGTCGTACGGTGTATGCGACGACTCTCTATCATTCACTCTCGGTCCTCAGCACCGAGGATTCCGTCACTGTCGCCTCCGAACCGCTCGATGACAATCCAAGTTGGAATTCGGTCGACGACCGAAAATTTGTGCTAGCCCGCCCCGGGAACATCGACATCACCGATCTTGATTGAAGGAGAACAGTGTCCGATATCGCGTTGGATGTGCATATTTCACCGGAGAGATTGCTCGAGGATCTTCGTTCCGATGTCCGACAGGGGTTGACGGCATCCCCGAAGTGGCTTTCGCCCAAGTGGTTCTATGACGCGGTAGGCAGTGCGCTGTTCGAGCAGATCACCGAACTCCCGGAGTACTACCCGACGCGGACCGAGCGCGCTCTCATCGAGGCACATGCGCACGAAATCGCTGAACGCACCAACGCTGCGATCCTCGTCGAGCTCGGTTCCGGTTCATCAGAAAAGACGAGGCTGCTGCTCGAGGCGGGAACGAAACACGGTTCGCTGCGCAAGTACGTGCCCCAGGATGTCTCGCCATCTGCACTGGAAGGTGCGATCGAGAATATCTCGCAGGAGTTTCCGTCGCTAACAGTGCAGGGCATCGTCAGCGATTTCATCGATACCCTGCAGAACCTGCCCGCAGACGGCCAGCGAACCATTGCATTTCTTGGCGGCACCCTCGGCAACTTGACTC
This sequence comes from Mycobacteriales bacterium, assembly GCA_038198705.1. Taxonomy (GTDB): domain Bacteria; phylum Actinomycetota; class Actinomycetes; order Mycobacteriales; family Mycobacteriaceae; genus Rhodococcoides. The sequence continues at coordinate 5,240 of JBBPZN010000163.1, read as the reverse complement.
CCGGGGAGCGCGCGACGTTCCTTTCCGACATTGCCGGTGCATTGATAGACGACGAATTTCTCCTTCTCGGGGTGGGGCTCGTCATCGATCCGGACGTTATGGTCCCGGCGTACGACGACGCCGCAGGTGTAACGGCAAAGTTCAACGCAAATGTGCTGTCGGTGTTGAACGATCGGCTGGGGGCCGACTTCGATCGATCGAAGTTCGAACACGTTGCGGTGTGGGATGCAGACAACGAGTGGATCGAAATGCGTCTCCGCGCACAAGAAGCTCAGCACGTCACCGTTACGGACCTTGCCCTCGACATCGAGTTCGCGGAGGGCGAAGAATTGCGCACCGAGATCTCGGCCAAGTTCCGCCGTGAGGGGATTACGGCCGAACTCGCCGACGCCGGGTTCGGTGTCGACGAGTTCTGGACGGACGCGCAAGATCGGTTTGCGCTGATCCTCGCCCGGCGGGGCCGGTGAACGAGAAAGCGCTATGCCAGCTGTATATAGCCAAGACTGGCGACAATCGCCCTGCCCGATGGGCCCGTGTCAAGCTCGCCTGCACATCGCTCTCCTGACAGATCGAGGCGGGCCCCTCGATGAACAGAGCCGACTGACCGCTAGGTCGCCTGCAGAGCGACGACGGGTGACAACTTCCCTGCCCGGCGGGCCGGTGTCAGTGACGCGAGCAGTGCGAGTACCGCGGCCGCCAAGATCGTGCCCGAGACAAGGGGCCACGGCAAGGTCGGCGTTACCAACCCGATGTTGCCGACCGAGCCGAGCACCGACTGCGCAGCAGCCCACCCGTACACCACGCCCAGCACGAGACCGAGGGCGACGGAGGTGAGCACCATCTGCGCGCTTTCGTAGACGATGGTGGCACGCAATTGCTTCCGAGTGAATCCGAGCGCGCGCAACAGTCCCAGTTCACGAGTGCGTTGCAGCACCCCGAGTGTCATGTTGCTCACCATGCCTACGGCAGCAATGATTCCGGAGAATCCGACGAGGCCACCAAGGATGGTTGTCGTGATCGTCAGAGCGGAACCGAGCGAACCGTCGGGGAGATATGCACGCGCAATCCTCTCGTAGGTCGTCGATGCGACTGACAGCGTGATCACCAGAGTCACGCCGATGACGAGGCCGATGGTCGTACGGGTGCTGCGCTCCGGGTATCGGACAGCGTTTGCAGCGGCAACTCGTGCCGGTGCGCTGCGCCCGAATACTGCGCCCACAGCAGACAGTGCTGCAGGCATGACCGTCGGTGCACCGATAACGATGCCGGAGAAGGAGATCAAACCACCGACGAAGGCAACCAGAAGTCCATTGGGCGAGACCATTCCCAGTAGTACTCCAAGCCCGAGAATCACGAAGCCACCGCCGATCGAAACTACGGATGCCGCGTACCGAACCGGCCTGTGAGATGCCGCTTCGGGAGTGTCGACGGTGGCGGCGAGGGCGTGGATCGGCGCCACGGCAAGCACCCGCCGCGATCCGATGCGTGACGCGATCCATGTCGTGAGGACGACTACCACTGCAGGGGCGAGGACGAGAGAGTGCACGGGAGTGTAGGCGATGTTGGGCATACTGCCGCGGGAAACTGCGAATAATCGCACTGCCGTGCTTCCTCCGATGCCGATAGCCAGTCCGATTGACGCTCCGACAATTCCGACCAGAAGACCCTCGCGAGCAACGGAGTTTCGCAGGGTCTGTGCGGAGGCCCCGATCAAGCGGAGCAGAGCAATGGTCGGGGTGCGTCCCGCGACGACAGTGGCGAACGTGTTGGCGATGACGATGGACGAGACATACATAGACAATCCGATGAACACCAACGCCACCGAATAGACGGCGACGGCGACCTGCCCCTCACTGCCGGCTCCGACTGTATCAACCAACATGCTGGTCCCCTGAATAAGGCCGACTCCGAAGACGGCAGACATCGAGGTCACGAGCAAGCTCGCACCATGATCGCGGCCGTTTGTCAGTGCCCTCATGCCGCTGCCTCTGCGGCCAGCATGTATGCACCAATGTCCGCGGCTGAGGACCGCGGAAGTTGATCGACCACTCGGCCGTCGGCGATGAACACAGTGCGATCTGCGTAGCTGGCGGCAATTGGGTCGTGAGTCACCATGACGATGCTCTGCTGGTACTCACGGGCGGCGGTGGCAAGGAGTGCGAGAACTTCACGGCCGGTGCGGGAATCGAGGTTGCCCGTCGGCTCGTCGGCGAAGATCATGTCCGGTCGTGTTGCGAGCGCCCGGACAATGGCTACCCGCTGCTGTTGACCGCCGGAGAGTTGGTGCGGTTTGTGGGCCGTGCGATCCGTGAGTCCGAGCGTCACGAGCAGATAATCGATCCACGCACGCTGCTCCTGGTTCGGCTCGACCTCATCGAGTTCGAAGGGCAGTTCGATGTTGCCGATGACGTCCAGCGTCGGGACCAGGTTGAACGACTGGAAGACAAATCCGATTCGCCGTCGGCGGAGTGTAGTCAGGGCATCGTCGTCGAGGCCACTGATTTCGGTGTCGCCCAGCCACACTCGACCTGACGCCGGAGTGTCCAAGCCCGCCATGACGTGCATGAGTGTGGACTTCCCCGACCCCGACGGTCCCATGACGGCGGTGAATTCACCCCGATGAACGGTCAAGGATACGTGGTCGAGTGCTGGGACGGGGGTCGATGCGTCGCCGTAGTGCTTGCTGACGTCGTCGACTCGTGCGATGACGGGAAGTGTCGAGGTATTGGTCATGGCACAAACGTTAGAAGCGGATTGGGCACCGCGAATCAGGCTGGAGTAGTGCTTTCGTACATCCAGAGGATGACATGTTGCGTAGTCACCTCAGGTCAAACCGTGCTCGAATGCATAAACGACTAGCTGAACCCGGTCGCGCAGAAGTAACTTGGCGAAGATCCGGCTGACGTGAGTCTTTACCGTTGCTTCGCTGAGGTATTCGTGCGCAGCGATTTCGGAATTGCTCAACCCACGTGCAGCAAACCGGAAGATCTCCTGCTCGCGCACAGTCAGTCGGGTGAACTCCTCGGGCGGATCGGGCGCCTGCTTCGTCGGGGTGAAGTGTGCGAGCAGTGCCGTGGTAGCCGACGCGGCTATCACCGAATTGCCGGCGTGCACCGTCCTGATGGAGGCAAGTAAAAACTCCGGATCTGCATCCTTGAGCACGAACCCGCTTGCGCCGGCCCTGATGGCGCGCGCCACGCTCTCGTCGAGGTCGAACGTGGTGAGCACCAGAACTTTCGGTGGTGTCTCGGAGGCGGCGACGATCTCTGTCGTCGCGGCAATGCCGTCGAGCATCGGCATTCTGATGTCCATCAGGATGACGTCCGGTTTCGCCGACGTAGCCAGCGCTACCCCCGTCTTACCGTCGCCCGCTTCGCCGACGAATTCCAGATCCGGCTGTGAGGACACCAGCATGCGGATCCCAGCGCGGAAGAGTTGTTGGTCGTCGACGAGCGCGACGCGTATACGCGAGTCGGTCATGTCGGGGAATCCGTTCCGTCGACTACTGGAAGTCGTGCCACGAGCGTCCACTCACCTTCGTCGAGGTCCGCCGTCAGGGAGCCGCCGGATAGTGCCGCGCGTTCGCGCATTCCGATCAGCCCGTGTCCACCGGAAGTCTCGGCTGTGGCCGGTACGACGCGATTTCGGACGGTCAAGGCGACAGCGTCGTCGACGTGAGCGAGTACGACGGACACAGGTGTCCGAGAATCACCGTGCCGCAGTGCATTCGTCAGCGCCTCCTGTGCAATGCGGTACAAGGTCAGCTGGCCGCTCGCGCCGAGTTCTGCGGGATCACCGTACGTGACGAAGTCGATCGTCAGCCCGGCGCCACGCATCCGTTCGACCAATGCGTCGAGGTTCTGCGAGTCGGTGGCGGGCACATCGTCGGCGCTGTGTCGAAGCTGGGCGAGCACACCGCGAACATCACGGAGGGCATCTCGGGCTGTGGAGGCAATGGTGGTCAATGCTCGGTCGACCGAATCGGGATCGATCGCGCGAGCATAACGTGCGCCATCCGCTTGTGCGATGACGACGGCGAGGGAGTGCGCGACGATGTCATGCATGTCACGGGCGATTCTGTTGCGCTCATGTTCGACGGCGATGTCCTGCACTACCTGTGCCTGCTCCAATTCGGCGAGCGCGCGTTGGTGCCTGTCCTCGACCGCCATCCGGTTTGCGAGCGAGATGCGTCCGAGAGCCCAGGACAAGCCGAGAACACCCCAGGACGGAATAACGATAACGGCGAGCTGGCGACTGATATCACCTGCCGTACGGCCCTCGGTGAACGGCACGTACACGTATGTATCGCCGCCGACAAAGGTGAGATACAACGCCGCTACCATCCCGCCGACCGCAACGGACACGAGACCGAGGCGACGCAAACCCACGGTGCCGTAGGCAGCTGTCGAGAACAATACGAACAGAATGGCGATGTTGCCGGGTTGTGTTCCAAGCCCGGCGGCCATCTGGCCGATCGCCACAATCCACGAGAGCGCAAGAGCCAGCGTGGGAGAGCCGCGACGCAACGCCAGTGCGAGCCCATAGCCGATCAGGACGACCGTTGCCGGCACACCGTTGATGTCAGTTCCCGTGCTAAGGAAAAGTAAGGTGAATGCGGCAGCGAAGACAACGTCGACGACGACCTGGTATCGCGCTAGCTTCCGAAACACACGCTCACCTTACTGAGCGCCCCGGCACGCCAAGTTTCCCGCAAGCGCAAGCGCAGGTGCATTTGTGCGAGCTCAGCTGGTGCGGCGACGGGCCTTCTCGAGCGCGGCGAGCGTCGTGAGCACCGTGGTGCGTTGCCTCTCGAGATCCTTCATGCGAGCGCGTGCAGGAAGTCCTTGGACGCCATCGAGAGCGGAAATCTTCTCCTCGACGCTCGTCAGCTGAGCGAGCAGTTTCTGCACACGCGACTCGAGCTCGATCAAGTCGATTCCGGTGACGCCGGCCTGCGACTTCTTCGGAGCAGCTTTCGTCGGACTCGAAGCGGCCACCGGTTCTGCTGGGCTGCGAGGGGCGGCAATGACTGCAGCAGCTCTGGGGCGCAGGGCTTTGCGGACGGCGGCTGGATCGGGCAGCTTCTCGAGTCGGATGCGGTTGAGAACCTCGCGTGCGTCACGGGCGGTGACGCGATACTCGCGTTCCTCCTCGTCGTCGGAAGCCAGCGTGCCACCGAGCGGACGCAGGCCGTACATACCGATGAAGTGTTTGGCCTCGTCGATGATGGCTTCGTTCTC
>JBBPZN010000162.1:0-8129 GCA_038198705.1 Mycobacteriales bacterium | reverse complement strand
GATCACCTTTGCCTCCCATACCGGGAGAAGTCGGGCCCGCAGTTGGGCGTCGGCGTCGGGAGTGCGGAATATCGACGACACCGCCAGTCCGCGAGCGAGTTCTACGCTCAGCTCGATGGATTCAGGCGACATCGTCTTGCCCATGATTTCGGTGGCCCCGCCGGCAATGGCGTCGGCAACCTTGCGTTCCAGCGGGACCATGGCCTCGTGCAGTATCGGATCGGTTCGTGCGGCCACCCATAGTTCGAGGGCGGCGTAGAACAGCGGTCCGGAGAACGCTTCGCTGAGGAGTTCGACCCCCCGGGTGCCATCTGTGTTCGCCGCGAGAATCTCGGCCAGCCGCTTGTCAACCAGATGTTCGACGGCGGCAGTGACCAGCGATTCTTTGGTCGGGAAGTGGTGCAGCTGCGCTCCGCGGGACACGCCGGCACGCCGTGCGATCTCTTGCGTGCTGGTCTTTGCGAAACCCTTTTCGACCAGGCAGTCGATTGCCGCGTCGAGCAATTTCGTCTGTGTACCGGCAGTGCGTTGTGCCTGCGTGCGCCGCTCTTGCGGCTGAGTGCTCTGGGTCACATGGGCGACTGTAGCCGCAAATCAACAAACAGTCCAGACTGATTGTAAGTTTCCTTCAACCCAGGTCCAGAGGGGATCTAGGCGCGGAGTCGGTAACGCAGCATCATCTCGTGATCCTCGTGATTGAGCATGTGACAGTGCCACATATAACCTTGCAGCTCGGTCGAACCACCCTGGCCGCCAGCCTCGTGACCTGCATGGCCGCCATCGTGCACAGGCGCAGGACCGGCAAAAGTTGCGTCAGGATCGAATCCGAGCTCGTCGGCCGTGGGGAATCGCACCAGAATTCGGGTGACGGTTCCCGGATAGGTGTTGACGGTGTCTTTCGCGCCCGACTCCCATGCGGCCGGCGGAGAGAGCGGTCCGGTCACATATCTCTCCACGTCGGGTGCCCACTTGACACCGATGTCCGGACGCGGGCTGTCTCGCATGTACGCCGTCACATCCACCGGCGCTCGACCGAGCGTGCGAAAGTGCACTAGATGCAGGTGAATCGGGTGCGGTTCGAGGGTGGTGTTGACGATGTTCCACTGTTCGACGACGCCCTGCGTCGGCATCTCGATATCCGGGTCGCTGTATCGAAGGTTGTTGAGCGTCATCATCGGCGGCGCCAACGACAACCCTGCCGAAGGCTGATTGACGGTCACCGTCCGCTGAACCTGGGCAGCAGGAACCATCGGCAGCAGTGGTGGCTGCCCCTTTCCTCCGCGATACATCGTCATGACGTCACCGACATACCCTCGGCCCGACGCCACCCTGAACTGACAGAACAACGGCATCGGCACCGCTCCCAACGATGCAGCCTGGGCGGGTGGCGGCTCGTCGTTGCGAAGCTCGACCAGTTCGCCGGGTGCCAGCGAGCCGAAATCGACCAGCACATCGACGCGTTCGGCCGGTGCCAGTCGAATGCTGTCGGTCTGCACCGGCGCATCGAGAAGACCGCCGTCGTTCCCGATCACCCAGAATCGCATCCTGTTGCCGAAGAACAGATTCCACACACTGTAGGAGCCGGCATTTACGATGCGAAAACGGTACAGCCCACGTGCGACTTCCATCGTCGGCCAGACCTTTCCATTGACGACGCCGACGTCTCCGGTGCCGCCGCCTTCCCATTTCCCTTGGGTTACAGTGACATTGGACCTGATGCTCATGCTGCCGTCAGGATTCATGATCTTTTCCTGCAGCACCAACGGCACTTCGAACTCACCGGACGGTAACCCCAGAGAATTGTCGGCAAGACCCGAATCGAATTGATCCCGAACCAGATTCATTCCGACCAAACCCGCATAGACATTGATGCGCGTCATCGACATCGCGTGATCGTGGTACCAGAGACCGGCGGCCTCGTTGAGCCCCGGAAACCTATGAGTGAGAGACTCACCCGGGCGGACGAGCATCTCCGAGTTACCATCACTGTCCGGCGGAGTGATACTCCCGTGCAGATGCAGCGACGTCGGGGTCATGTGCCGGTCCTGCTCGCTCATCCCGTGCAGCGAAGTATCTACATCGGCTGCAAGTGGATTGCCTTCGGTGCGATTGGTGTAGTTCAACGTCCACGGCTGACCCTGCACGGACTCGATGGTCGGGCCCAGATAATCGAGTTCGCCGTATCCGAACGTCGGACCGGCCGGGAGATCGGCATGGAAAGAATGCATCGCGCTGCGCGCATCGAGCGACACTTGCGAACCCCCGACAACCGGCAGCCTCGGCAACTCGTCACGAAACGGTGCAAGCGCGGGCGAATGAAACAGCAAAGGGCTACGGCCGCCGAAGATATCGTCGGCAAAAGCCCGCCGAGCTACCGAACTCGACGGCAACGCTGCACCCCCGGCAACGGCAGCAACCAAAGCGAGACTCCGAAAGACCGACCTGCGCGATATCCCGTCCACATCCACACCCTTCGCCCGTGCCGTGCCGTGTCATGCCGCTGGCTACCCTCCCGCCCACCTGGGTCGTTCCGCGGGCTACCCTCCCGCCCACCTGGGTCGTTCCGCGGGCTACCCTCCCGCCCACCAGTGTGACCGCGCCCATACTATGTTCCTTCGTCGGCACCCGTCGATACCCCACACTCGGATCGTCCGGCACGTTCCTGCCGGTGGAGGGATTTCACAGAACATGGCATCGATTACGTTCGATCGCGCGAGCAGGCTTTTCCCGGGCTCGGATGCGCCTGCGGTGGACGCACTGGACCTGGAGATAGAGGACGGCGAGTTCCTTGTCCTCGTCGGCCCATCCGGTTGCGGCAAGTCCACCTCGCTCCGCATGCTTGCCGGTCTCGAAGAAGTGAACAGCGGACGGATCCTCATCGGGGGCAAGGACGTCACCGACGCCGAGCCCAAGGATCGCGACATCGCGATGGTGTTTCAGAACTACGCGCTCTATCCGCACATGAGCGTCGCCGAGAACATGGGCTTCGCGCTCAAGCTTGCGAAGGCGAGCAAGGAAGAGATCAACACGCGAGTGCTCGAGGCCGCGAGGCTTCTGGACCTGGAGGACTACCTCGACCGGAAGCCGAAGGCACTCTCCGGTGGTCAACGGCAGCGAGTCGCCATGGGGCGCGCCATCGTGCGCCAACCACAGGTATTTCTCATGGACGAACCCCTGTCCAACCTCGACGCGAAGTTGCGGGTACAGACGCGTACCCAGATCGCCCAACTGCAACGGCGGTTGGCCACCACCACGGTCTACGTGACGCACGATCAGGTGGAAGCGATGACGATGGGAGACCGCGTCGCAGTCTTGAAGGGTGGAGTGCTGCAGCAGTGCGCTTCACCGCGCGAGCTGTACCGAACCCCGGTCAACGTGTTCGTCGCGGGTTTCATGGGTTCGCCGTCGATGAATCTGTTCACGCTGCCGATTACCTACGGCGGGGTGCAGATCGGTGATCAAGTCATTCCGGTTCAGCGCGAGGCCCTTGCGGCGTCATCCGGGGCGGAGGTCGTGTTCGGGATCAGGCCCGAACACGTGCAGATCGCAGACTCGGGAGTGAAGCTCGAAATCGACATCGTCGAGGAACTCGGCTCGGAAGCTTTCGTGTTCGGTCGCGCTGATATCAATGGCCGGACGCAGACGATCGTCGCGCGCGCCGACTGGCGTGATCCACCACAGAAGGGCCAGGTCGTGCACGTACGGTTCGACGAGGCCCATGCGCATCTGTTCGACGCATCTGGCGACGGGCACCGCCTGGGATGAGCCCATTTCGATCTGCTTCCCGATTGTGCTCGATCGCACAACCGGGAAGCAGATCGGGTAGATCTAGACCAGCAGTTCCGCAATCTGAATGGTGTTGAGCGCAGCACCCTTACGAAGATTATCGCTCGACACGAACAGCGCGAGTCCGCGGCCTTCGGGAGCGCCCGGGTCCTGCCGGATACGCCCGACGAGGGAATCGTCCTTGCCTGCAGCCTGCAACGGCGTCGGCACATCCACCAACGTCACACCCGGTGCCGCTGCGAGAAGCTCACGAGCACGTTCCACCGAGAGCGGGTTCGCGAACTCTGCATTGATCGACAGTGAGTGCCCGGTGAACACAGGGACGCGCACGCAGGTGCCACTGACCAGCAGGTCCGGGAGACCGAGGATCTTCCGCGATTCGTTACGCAGCTTCTGATCCTCGTCGGTCTCGCCTGATCCGTCGTCCACCAGCGCCCCGGCCAGCGGAAGAACGTTGAACGCGATCGGCGCTACGTAATTGTTCGGAGCCGGAAAATCCACCGAAGATCCGTCGTGCACCAGCTTCTCGACGTCACCGATGACGGCGCGTGCCTGCGTGGCGAGTTCCTCGACGCCCGCAAGCCCACTGCCCGACACTGCCTGGTAACTGCTGACGATGAGGCGCCGAAGGCCTGCTTCGTCGTGCAGCACCTTCAGGACCGGCATCGCGGCCATGGTGGTGCAGTTCGGGTTGGCGATGATGCCCTTCGGAGGGTTCTTCGCTTCTTCTGGATTGACTTCGCTGACGACGAGCGGCACCTCGGGGTCCTTACGGAACGCCGAAGAGTTGTCGATGACGACTGCCCCTGCTGCGGCGAACCGTGGTGCCTGCGCCCGTGAGAGCGTGGCTCCTGCGGAGAACAGTGCAATGTCGATGCCTGCGAGATCGGCCGTCGACGCATCCTCTACGACGATCTCCTCCCCACGGAACGGCAGTTTCTTGCCCGCTGATCTCGCCGAGGCGAAGAACCGCACCGTTTCGGCGGGAAAGTTGCGTTCCTCCAACAAGGTTCGAATGACAGCACCGACCTGACCGGTGGCGCCTACTACTGCGACTGTGGTCATCTTTCCTACCGTCCCGTTCCGCCGTGCACGACAGCATCTTCTTCGCCGCCGAGATCGAAGGCGGCGTGCAGTACGCGCACTGCCTCGTCGAGTTGAGTGTCGCTGACCAATACCGAGATGCGGATCTCCGAGGTGCTGATCAAATCGATGTTGATGCCGGCGTCGGCGAGTGCTTCACAGAACGTCGCAGTAACACCGGGGTGGGTCTTCATGCCTGCGCCGACGAGCGAGACCTTGCCGATGAGATCGTCGTAGAGCACCTGGGCGAAGCCGATCTCGCCCTGCAGCTTGGTCAACATCTCCACCGCCCGCGGTCCGTCCGACTTGGGGCACGTGAACGTGATGTCGGTCTTGCCGGTGTCGATCTTGGATACGTTCTGCAAGACCATGTCGATATTGATCTCGGCATCGGCGACGGCGCGAAAGACCTTGGCTGCGTAGCCAGGTGCATCGGACAGGCCGACGACGGTGACCTTCGCTTCACTGCGATCGTGTGCGACGCCGGTGAGAATGGCTTCTTCCACTGGAATGTCCTCCATAGATCCGGAGACGATTGTTCCGGGTTTCGTGGTGTACGACGACCGAACATGTACGGGAACGTTGTATCGACGGGCATATTCGACGCATCGCAGCATGAGCACCTTGGCGCCACACGCCGCCATTTCGAGCATCTCTTCGAACGAGACTGCGCTGAGGTGGCGGGCGTTGGGAACGATGCGCGGATCGGCGGTGAAGATGCCGTCGACGTCGGTGTAGATCTCGCAGACGTCGGCATCGAGCGCCGCGGCGAGTGCGACTGCTGTGGTGTCGGAACCACCGCGGCCGAGCGTCGTGACGTCCTTGCTGTCCTGGCTGACGCCTTGGAACCCGGCGACAAGCACGATCGCGCCTTCGTCGAGTGCGTCGCGGACACGGCCTGGAGTTACGTCGATGATCTTGGCGTTGCCGTGCACGCTGGTAGTAACGACGCCCGCCTGCGATCCGGTGAAGGAACGAGCCTCGGCGCCGAGGGAGTGGATAGCCATCGCGACCAGTGCGTTGGAAATCCGCTCACCCGAGGTGAGCAGCATGTCCATTTCACGGGCGGGTGGGGCTGGGCACACCTGCTTGGCAAGGTCGAGCAGTTCATCGGTTGTGTCGCCCATGGCGGAGACCACGACGACGACGTCGTTGCCGGCTTTCTTGGTCTCGACGATTCGTTCAGCGACGCGTCGGATACGTTCGGCGGATCCCACCGACGATCCACCGTACTTCTGGACGATGAGAGCCACGCGTGTGTACCTCCGGTGCATTTCAGTGTGTGTTTGTGGTGCATCTGGCCCCGCCACCTTACCGAGGTATGCCGTCGCCAGCAGCCTTGGGTGTTCCGGGGAGGGCCCGTCGGAGCCCTCCACCTGCGGCGACGTGGTGCGGGTGGGCTGGTCACCGGACCAGTCGTGACATTCGCGACAAATAGGGCGACCGCGTATTCGGACCTATCGGACTGCACTGCAACATTCATCCCGTTTATCGGCCGATATATCAAGTTTCCAGTTATGAAAGAGGCGTTTGCGTGTGTTGATCTGTCTCGAAAAAACCGACCGTTATCGAGATACGAAAAATCTGTCCACGGTCACCTCGAGTGGAATATCGTCGGCGCGTCCAGCAAACTCCGTGTGGCCTTTTCGTCGGGAGACGGTCGTATATGAATACGCTGCATTGTGCCGCACCGAGAGTGCGAAGCCGAAACCACAAAGATCCGGCGCCACGATTCGGAGACGGCGCCTCCTGACCATGCTCGAACCGACGGGTGGCCGCAGCCCCATCGCCGTGATCACGGCGCCTGCCGGTTCAAGCAAAACGACCCTGCTCGTCGATTGGGTCCATACGATCGACGCCGAAAACGACACCCTTCTCGCCTGGATCACCATCGACGAATCCGACAACGACGTGGCCGCGCTCAGAGCGTGCTTCGTCTCGGCGCTCGCCCAGTGTGGATCGCCCCACCTCGCTTCTGCTGTCGGATCCCTTCCGTCCGCAGGCGATCCGTTCTACTCGGAGTTCAGCGCACTGTTGGTCGAGGCCATCGAAAGCGTCGACGCACAGATCTGCCTGATATTCGACGACGCCCACCTCGTGCACAACCGTGAAGTACTGGCCCTTCTGGGTACGTTTCTGCGTTGGCCGCCGTGTAATCTCCGGATCATCGTCGCTGGACGATTCGAACCTCCACTCGCACTGCAGAAACCGCGGCTCGACGGACTCGTCCGTGACATCTCCGCAGCCGACTTGGCATTCACCGCCGACGAGGCGTCGGAGATGTTCCAGCGATCCGGAATCGCCCTTGCCCGAAGCGATCTGGTAAAGGTTATGAACCGAACCGAGGGCTGGGCAGCGTGCCTGAGGCTGGCTGCGATGACGCTGAGCGGTGGCGCGCATTCTCCCGAACTCATCGACGGTTTCACCGGCACACAGCACACGGTCGCCGACTATCTCGTGAACGAGATCTTGGCCGGACTCCCCGACGATGTCCGTACGTTTCTGATCGAGACCTCCGTACCCGAATGGTTCACAACCGATCTCGCCGAGAAGTTGACCGGCATCGGGGGTGCGCAGGCCACCATCGATCACCTGCTGGCGCAGAACTTTCTCATCGATCAGATCCCCGGCTCGGAACCCACCTATCGATATCACCCGCTGATGCGTGGCTATCTTCGTGTCGAGATCTGTCGCCTCGGCGCCGGGCAGATCAGAAGCCTCGAGCGCGACGCATCCTCCTGGTTCAGCGACTACCGGCAGCCCCTGCAGGCTCTGCAGCACAGCGTGCACGCTGGTGATTCGAAATCGATTCTCGACATCGTCAGAGAGTCCGGTCTCGGACTCGTACTGCGAGGCAACGCTTCGGAGGTTCTGACCGCTATCGACGACAGTCCGGCTTCGGTACGTCGACACGATATTGTTCAGTTGATCAGCGCTGCAGCACTATTGGCCATCGGAAGTGTTACGCCGGCGACCTCGACGCTGACGGCGCTCCGGCGCAGGCCAGTCGACGAGCTTGCAAGTTTCGATTTCGAGATTTTGCGTCGAACCCTCGAGGTTCATGCGAGGGTGCACGTCGGCAACGACATCGAGGACGCTTTATGTCGCTTACGCGAGCTGGAGTTCGGTGAATCCGGTTCGCCCGAACTCGATTCCTACGCGCTGCTGATCGCCGGACTCGCCGAGTTGCATCTCGGTCGAACCACCGAGGCGCAGCGCTGCCTCGAGGACGCAGTAGCGAACGGTCGGGCTGGAAATCT
>JBBPZN010000161.1:0-8365 GCA_038198705.1 Mycobacteriales bacterium | reverse complement strand
CGACATCCCATTCGAGCGACTCGTCGACGCCCTGGCACCGACCCGCTCCACCGATCACTCACCCCTGTTCCAGGTACTACTGGAGTTCCAGAACAACCAGAGCGCACACCTCGAACTACCCGGCCTCGACGTCGCGTTCGAGGAATTGTCGACCGGAACGACCAAGTTCGATCTGCAGCTACGGGTCGATGAATCCGCAACGGAATCCGGCTCGCTCCCAGCAGCATTCACGTATGCCACCGAACTGTTCGATGCATCTACCATCGACAACTTCGTGGATCGATTCCTCAGATTGCTGCGCTCGATATGCGAGTCTCCGACCGTCCCGCTCCGCGATGTCGAGATCCTGTCGCGACGCGAGCGCGAGACCGTTCTGGAAGATTGGAACGCAACCGATCACGTCCTGCCGGCGACGGTCGGCTCGGATCCGACGCTCAATACCTTGTTCGATTTGCAGGTGGCCCGGAGCCCGTACTCGATAGCTTTAGTTTTCGAGGACGAACACGTGACCTACCGCGAGTTCGATGACCGCTCCAATCAGCTTGCACGTCACTTGATTTCACTCGGGGTGGGTCCGGAAACCAACGTCGGTCTCGCTATACGACGCTCGATCGATCTGCTTGTGGGAATGTACGCAATCGTCAAGGCGGGCGGTGCCTACGTCCCGATAGATCCGGACCACCCGACCGATCGCTCGGCGTATGTCATCGACAGTGCTGATCCGGTGTGCATTCTGACCACCAGTCGGGACTGGATCAACGTCCCTGTGGCCACTCCAGTGCTCGCCGTGGATTTGATCGACGTCTCGGACCGGGCAACCGGCCCGGTGACGGACGCTGAGCGTCACAGTGCGATCAGCGGACGAAACACCGCCTATGTCATCTACACCTCGGGGTCCACCGGACGCCCGAAGGGTGTTGCTGTCAGCCATGAAGCAATCGTCAACCGCCTGCTGTGGATGCAGGACGAATACAGCCTCGAGCCGTCGGACAATGTGCTGCAGAAAACTCCCGCTACCTTCGACGTGTCGGTGTGGGAGTTCTTCTGGGCTCTACAGATCGGCGCGAAGCTCGTCATCGCCGAACCGGATGGGCACCGCGACCCGGAATACCTTTCGCGTTTGATTCTCCGTGAGCGCATCACCACGGTGCACTTCGTTCCGTCGATGCTGGCTGTATTCACCGATGGTGCACATTCCGACGACTGCGTGTCGTTGCGGCTGGTGTTCTGTAGCGGGGAGGCGTTGCCGCCGGCAACCGTCGGCGTGTTCACAGACTTCTCCGGTGCGGATCTACACAACCTGTACGGCCCCACCGAGTCTGCGGTCGACGTCACTGCCTACCACTGTGCCGCAACAGATCCCACCGTTGTCCCGATTGGCGCACCGGTGTGGAACACGCGGGTCTACGTTCTCGATGCGTCCCTGAAGCCGGCTCCCATCGGCGCCCCCGGTGAGCTCTACCTCGCCGGTATTCAGCTTGCTCGCGGGTACGTCGGACGCGGGGATCTCACCGCGGATCGGTTCATCGCAGATCCGTTCGGGGAGCCAGGCGCTCGCATATACCGCACCGGCGACCTCGTACGATGGCGCGCCGACGGCAACCTCGAATACATCGGTCGTACCGATTTCCAGATCAAGCTCCGTGGTCTGCGCATCGAGCTGCCGGAAATCGAAGCTGCTGTGCTTCGCCACGAGTCCGTTGCCCAGGCAGTCGCGATCGTCCACAGCAACGAAGCAACCGGCGAGGTTCTGATTGCCTACGTGGTCGCTGCACGCGGGCGAGTCATCGACGGCGCCGAACTGAGCGCAGCGCTGGCAAAGTCGTTGCCCGCGTACATGGTTCCCTCTCTCTTCATCGAACTCGACGAGTTCCCTCTGAATGCGAGCGGCAAGCTCGATCGAAAGATGCTACCGGAGTCGGAATTCGGAACTGCTGATGTTGCGCTGGTCAGCCCGCAGAACCCGGTCGAGGAGATCATTACTGCAGAGTTCGCCGATCTTCTCGGTCTCTCCCAGCTCGGAGTCACCCAAAACTTTTTCGAAGTGGGTGGCAACTCGCTGGTAGCCATGCGTCTGGTGGCCCGCGTCAACTCTGCTCTCGGTTCGACCTTGACAGTGCGCGATCTGTTCGACGGGCCGACAGTCCGGGCGTTGGCCGAGACCGCCGAGTCCCATGGATACCGGACCGTTGCACGCCCGGCCTTGACGTCGGTAGTGCGCCCAGAATCCATCCCGGTGTCGCTCGCGCAACAGCGAATGTGGTTCATCAACCAGTACGACACGTCCTCCGCCGCATACAACGTTGCCTTCGCTATGCGGATGACCGGTCGCCTGGATATCGACGCTTTGCGCAGTGCGATCGGCGATGTAATCGATCGGCACGAGTCCTTGCGCACGGTCTTCCCGCTGACCGACACCGGACCGATCCAGTCCATTCTTCAATCCCACCAAGCGTTACCTGACCTGACACCGATTTCCGCGAATTCAGCTGCACACGTGCTCGAGTTGGTAACCGAGATGGCGGGCACCGGCTTCGATGTGTCACGTTCGGTTCCTGTTCGCGCCCGACTGATCGAGGTCGACGAGGAAGAATACGTTCTCGGTTTCGTCGTTCATCACATCTCTTCCGACGGTTTCTCCACGGCTCCGCTCGCCCGCGATCTCATCGTCGCGTACAGCGCTCGTGCTGGTGGCGATGCTCCCACTCCGACACCGCTACCCGTCCAGTACGCGGACTATTCGACGTGGCAGCGTGAATTTCTCGGCTCGGAGTCCGATCCGGCATCGCTGATGTCGACTCAACTCTCCTTCTGGGTCGACTCGTTGTCCGGCGCCCCGGATGTACTCGTACTTCCGTACGACCGGCCTCGCCCGGCGGAAGCGTCGTTCCGAGGCGCTCAGATCGATTTCGACATCGACGTCGATCTTCACCGCGCGATGACCGAGCTGGCGGCATCTCGCGACTCCAGCGTGTTCATGATCGTGCACGCAGCTCTCACCGTGCTGTTGTCGACATTGTCTGCATCCGATGACATTTCGGTCGGCACACCAATTTCGGGACGTGGCGACGCGGCTCTGGACGACCTGGTGGGCATGTTCGTCAATACGCTGGTGCTGCGTACCGAGATCGACCGATCTGCTCCCTTTGACACTCTTCTCGACACGGTGCGCGCCGCGGACCTCTCAGCATTTACGCACTCGGACATCCCGTTCGAGCGGGTAGTCGATGCGCTCGACCCCGTTCGATCGACCTCGTACACTCCGCTGTTCCAGGTCATGCTCGAGTTTCAGCAGACCGATCGGCCGAACATTACTTTGCCGGACCTCGAGATCGAGGGGATCGAACTTGCCAATGCCATTGCGAACTTCGATCTCCAGCTGACAATTTCGGAGTCTTTCGATGATTCGGGTCATCAAGCAGGTATAGATGCGTCGTTCCGGTACGCGAGTGATCTATTCGACTCGTCGACCGTATCGGTGTTCGCGACTCGTCTGCTCAAAATTCTGCATATAGTGACCGGCCGACCGACGATCATCGTCGGGGATATCGATGTCCTCTCCACCCTCGAGCGAAATGCGCTGACGCCCGTCCGCGGTGCATCAGGAGAAGACGCACGACTGCTTCCGGACATCTTGACGGCAGCAGTCACTGCAGCGGGTACTGCAGCGGACGCACTGTGGTTCGAAGACTCCGTCGTCAGCTACGGAGAACTCGATGTTCGCTCGTCGCAGCTGGCCCGCGCGTTGGTCGGCTTCGGCGCAGGTCCCGGCACAGTTGTTGCACTGGCCATGCCGCGTTCGGCGGAAACCGTCGTCGCACTGTGGGCTGTGACCAAGGCAGGTGCGGCGTTCCTCCCAGTCGATCCGACGTACCCAGCCGACCGTATCGAACACATGCTGACCGACTCGGGAGCCGTTATCGGTCTCACCACGTCGGCAGACGCGCCGCAACTCCAGGGACTCTCGGCGACGACCTGGATATTGCTCGACGACGCCGACCAAGCGGTCACCATCGCCGAGCATTCGGGCGAGGCTGTCGACGACGTCGATCGCCTTCGGCCGCTGCGACTCGACGACGCCGCCTACTTGATCTACACCTCGGGTTCGACGGGCGTTCCGAAGGGCGTCGTCGTCACTCACCGGGGGCTGTCCAACCTCGCCGAGGAGGAGCGCACCCGATTCCGGGTGGCTCCTGCTTCGCGCACCTTGGCGTTCGCCAGCCCGAGTTTCGATGCGTCGATTCTCGAATTCATGTTGGCCTTCGGCGGCGCAGCCACCATGGTGATCGCACCCCCTGCGATGTACGGCGGGCCCGATCTGAGCCGGCTGCTCGCGGAGCAGCAGGTCACCCATGCTTTCGTCACACCCGCAGCACTGGCATCCGTGGACCCGGTCGGTCTGAACCGGCTCGAGGTCATCGCTACCGGTGGCGACAGCTGTCCTCCGGAATTGGTTGCTCGGTGGGCACCGGGGCGGTCGATGTTCAATGCCTACGGTCCTACCGAGGCGACTATCTTCTCCTCGATCAGCACCAGCATGTCCCCGGGGTCACCCGTCGACATCGGCTCCCCGACAATCGGTTTCGTCGAGGTCGTACTCGACGAGCGGTTGAATCCGGTCCCGGTCGGGGTACCGGGTGAGCTCTACCTCGCTGGCCCAGCACTTGCCCGCGGCTATCACGGACGTCTCGGACTGACCGCTGAGAGGTTCGTCGCGAACCCGTTCGACGAGGTCGGTTCGCGCATGTATCGCACCGGCGACATCGTTCGCTGGAACCGCGAAGGTGCGTTGGAGTTCGTTGGGCGCAGTGATTCACAGGTCAAGGTCCGAGGCTTCCGCATCGAACTCGGCGAGATCGACAGTGTGCTTGCTGCGCATCCGGCCGTGGACTTCGTGACGACCGTCGGCACTACCGGTCCCGCAGGAAACACCATTCTCGTTGCTTACGTCCTGCCGACAGCCGATGCCAGGTTCGATGTACGCGCTCTGCGTAAGCACGTTGCGGCAGCGTTGCCCGCTCACATGGTTCCGACGGCATTCGTCGAACTCGATGCCATTCCGTTGACCCCCGCCGGCAAGCTCGATCGCCGAGCACTACCGGATCCGACGTTCGACAACAGGCCCGAGTCCGGCCGCGACGCGAACACTCCAGTCGAGAAGATGCTGGCCGGCCTTTTCGCGGAGGTGTTGCGGCTCGATCATGTAGGTGTCGACGACTCGTTCTTCGCCCTCGGTGGCGACAGCATCATGTCGATTCAACTGGTCTCGCGCGCAAAAGCGGCAGGCTTCGTTCTGTCACCACGTGATGTCTTCGAACGCAAGACCGTTGCTGGGCTGGCCGAGGTCGCACTGTCGGTGGATGATGCGGACGCCGCGATCTTGGCGGAACTTCCAGGCGGCGGAGTCGGCGACGTACCGCTGACACCGATCGTGTCCTGGATGATCGAGCGGACTCCACTGTTCGATCGTCATACGCAGACTGCATTGCTCACCCTGCCACCGGGGATCGAACAAACGGTGCTCGAGCGCACCGTGCAATCCGTCCTGGACCACCACGACATGCTTCGCGCTCGTCTGCAGCACGAAGAAGACGAATGGGTGATGGACGTTCGTCCGGCAGGCGCGGTCGCTGCCGCCGAGATCATCCGCCGCGTAGGCGTCGATTCGGCTTCGGGTCGCGAATTCTCGACTTTGGCGTCGGCCGAACTCGAGCGCGCTGCGGGCCGGTTGGATCCGGCTGCGGGGTCGATGCTGCAGTTGGTGTGGTTCGACGCGGGCTCACAGCCGTCTCGGTTACTGATCGTCGCCCACCACCTCGTGGTCGACGGTGTGTCCTGGCGAATTCTGGTGCCGGACTTGGCATCTGCCTGGTCGCAAGTAGTTGCCGGCCAAGAGCCCGTACTCGCGCTGGTGGGAACATCGATGCGCCGTTGGGCCCACGGTCTCCGAGATGAAGCTGTCGATCGCCGCAGCGAACTCGATCTGTGGCAACAGGTGCTGGACGGTCCCGATCAGTTGATCGGATCTCGTCCACTCGATCCGGCAGTCGATGTGTACGACACGGTGAAGCGAATCGACGTCGAGCTCACCGCAGCGGTCACCGAGGATCTACTCACCACGATCCCCGATGTCTTCCATGGCAGTGTCAACGACGGATTGATGGCAGGACTGGCGCTGGCAATCGCAGCCTGGCGCCGTACTCGAGGCGGAGTGGACGACGACGTAGTGGATGCCGAGGTAGTGGACGGCGAGGTCTTCGTCAGCCTCGAAGGCCACGGACGTGAAGATCACGTAGTGCCCGGTGCCGATCTAGGAAGAACTCTCGGATGGTTCACCACCATCTTCCCAGTTCGAATCGACCTGTCCGGCACAGACATCGACGATGCCCTGGCAGGTGGAGTATCCGCCGGAAGCCTGATCAAATCGGTCAAGGAACGCCTGTTGGCGGTACCGGATCACGGTATCGGTTACGGCATGCTTCGCTACCTCGACGAGCAGTCACGGGAGACGCTTGCCGCACACCCCAGTCCGCAGATCAGCTTCAACTATCTCGGTCGCTACAGCGCGGGCATCCCGGACAACCTCGGTGACGTGGGTTGGCTACCTGTCGACGACGCGGACATCGGCGACGTCCAGAACTCGGACCTTCCGGTAGCAGCGGTACTGGACATCAACGCGGTGACCACGACCGGTGAGGCAGGCCCAGTTCTCGAAGCCACCTTCGCTTTTCCGTCGGGCGTGCTCGATTCCGAAGATGTCGAGGAACTGACCGCGCTATGGGTGCGGGCCTTGACCGGTCTGGCACGGCACGCACGCAGTGTCGACGCCGGTGGGTTCACCCCGTCGGATCTCGACTTGGTGCACCTCGATCAAGCTGCCATCGACGACATCGAGTCCAGGTATCCGAAGCTCGTGGACATCTGGTCCATGTCACCGCTCCAATCCGGGCTGCTGTTCCATGCCGAGTTGTCGGACCAGTCCGTCGATGCCTACATCGTCCAGTTGGTGTTGGAGCTGGGTGGGACACTGGATCGGACGCGTTTCCGGACGGCCGCTCAGCGACTTCTCGACCGGCATGCAAACCTGCGGACTGCCTTCGTACACAACATGGAAGGCGATTCCGTACAGATCGTCGAACGTGACGTCGAGGTGCCATGGAACGAATTCGACCTCACTGGACTGGACGAGTCCGCGGCGCAGATCGAACTCGAACGCATCATGGCCACCGATCGCGCTACGCGCTTCAACATGGCCGAGGCGCCGCTCCTGCGGTTCACGCTCATCGACGTCCATCCGGGCGAGTGGCGAGTAGTCATGACCAATCACCACATTCTCATCGACGGTTGGTCGACGCCTCTTCTCATTCGCGAACTGCTGACGCTGTATGCAACGGACGGCGATGACTCGATGTTGCCCCGCGTACCTGCATACCGCGACTATTTGAAATGGATGAGTCGCCGCGATGCAGCGAGCGCGCGATCTGCCTGGAGCGAAGCGTTGTCCGGGCTGTCCGAACCTACGCTGCTGACGCCGATCGAAAGCCGTCGGCAGGAGTCGACGCTCGCAGCACGCGTCCTGACATCCTTGTCGGCCGCGGACACCGATCGACTGCGCGGGGTGGCACGCGAGCGCGGAGTTACGGTCAACACGCTCGTCCAGGCTGCCTGGGGCACCGTCCTGGCAACGTTGACCGGGCGCACAGATGTCCTGTTCGGTGCGACTGTGTCCGGGCGCCCGCCCGAGATCAACGACATCGAATCGATGATCGGGCTGTTCATCAATACGCTGCCGGTCCGCGTCACGATAAATCCACAGGAGACGTTGGGCGAGTTCATTTCTCGGTTGCAGGGAGAGCAGGCAGGCCTGCTGGACCATCACTACCTCGGATTGACCGAGATCCAGCGTGCAGTAGGGCCTGCTGTCGCATTCGACACCCTTACGGTGTTCGAGTCCTATCCGGTCGATCGGGCTGGGCTCTCCGATGACACCGACATCGCGGGTATGCGAGTAGCGAACATTGTGGACGGTAGCGATACCGCTCAGTACCCACTGACATTGGTCGCCATGGCGAACGAACAGCTTCATATCGAAGCGAAATACCTACCCGAACTGTTCGATTCGACTCAGGTCGAATCAATCGTCGAGCGGATTGTCCGCGTGTTGACAGCGTTCGCAACCACGCCGGAACTACTCATGGGACAGCTGGATCTGTTGTCGGTGTCCGAGCGTGAGTTGTTGGTGCCGGTGCGGGGTGGTGTGTCGGTGGATGGCCGGTTGTTGCCGGAGATTTTGTCTTCTGCGGTGGGTGTTGCGGGTGTGGATGCAACAGCGTTGGTGTGTGGTGGGGTGTCGGTGTCGTATGGG
>JBBPZN010000160.1:0-24190 GCA_038198705.1 Mycobacteriales bacterium | reverse complement strand
TGTCACGCCGGTGGTCTTCGATCTCGCGAGTCATGAGCTCACGTTGCTGGTGATCAACTCCAATGCGGCACATCATCATTCCACCGGGGAATATGCGTCGCGCCGAGAATCGTGTACGCGGGCTGCGGCGGCTTTGGGCGTTGATTCTCTGCGACGGGTTCAAGGCGATGACGATGCAGCGTTGTTCGAGCGTATCGATGACGAGGTGGATCGCCGCCGCGTGCGGCACATTCTCAGTGAGAATCAGCGAGTGCTCGACTGCGCGACGGCCCTGCAAGCAGAGGACTTTCGCAAGGTCGGTGAGCTGATGACGCAATCGCATGCCTCGATGCGTGACGATTTCGAGATCACTACCTCTCATATCGATCTGATCGCGGATTCCGCCGTGCGCCACGGAGCTCTCGGCGCACGGATGACAGGCGGCGGTTTCGGCGGCTGCGTCATCGCGATCGTTCCTGCCGGGGATGTCGATGCGATTGCCGGCGCCATCGAAGACGACATCACCCGCGGCGGCTTCCCGGCCCCGACGATATTCACGGCCAGAGCGGGAGCGGGCGCGTCATGGTCGTGAGCGGAGGTTGAGCGCTGAACCTGTTAGGGGAGATGCTCGAACAGTCCTGCGACATCGGTGGTGTCGGCGATGCTCGATACGACCGCTGCGAGAGCGGACGTATCCTCTTCTCCGATGAGCTGTGCGATCTTTGCTTCGATTGCGGGGTAGTCCATCGGAAAATGGTCGACGTCGCCGACCGGATTCGGTGTCATCGCGGATATTTCCTCTCCGCTGCGTAGGACGACCGTGACCTCGGCGGCTCGACGTCGGGGCAGCAGCTCGTCCAATTCTGTTGCTGCGGTTACGTGTACTCGATTGCTGAATTCCTCGGCGATCGTGAACACCGGACCGGCGGGGTCGAGGGCTTCGGTGTCGATTCTGTCGGTGACGAATGCGGCGGCGACCGCGAACGGCAGTGAGAACATTGCACCGAGCCGTGTTGTGGGATGACGTTGGAACAGTGGTGCTGCCAGTGAATGTGTCCGTACCCGAACATGTTCGACGTCTTCGGCGTTCCATGGTGCATGGGTCCGCAGATTCTGCACGGTGTCTATGGCGGCATGGGTGTAGGAACAGCTTGCGTGTTGTTTTGCGTAACCCTCCATGGTGAGCCAGCGTGTGCCGAGGTCTTCGGTGAGGCGGGGGTAGTCGAGGGTGCCGACGATGTCTCCGAGAGAGTGTGCGAGTGCCCCCGAGTTGTTTACCAGCGCGGCCTCGGACAGCCGTGCGGCATCGAGTCCGGCACGAACTGCGCCTGCGATCCAAAGGTTTCGAGCGAAGTTTCCCTCCAATACGATGCCCCAGGGAGATACGTGGATCAGCGCTGCCGATGCGTCGATCGCGGCGGCGACTCGGTCGGCGTCGGCGCCCCAGATGGATGCGGCTGCGGCAGCGGCTCCCGTCGCGCCCCAATGGCCGTGCGTGTGCCATCGCGAGTCGCGGGTGAGAGCGTGGCCGAACCTCGCCGCGACCTCGTACCCTGCAACGACCGCCGCGAGAAATGTCTGGCCGTCGACGGGCGTCGAAGACATCCGGACCGCGGCTATGGCGGCGGGAACCACGTGGGCGGCCGGGTGCCCTGCGGCGTACTTGTTGCCCTCGTCCAGTTCGAGGCAGCACGCCGCTATCGCGTCGAGTTCGGCTGCCGCGGAGATCGTGGTTTCGATTCTGCTTCCCAGAGTGCGGGTTCTTCCTTTTTCCGGTCGCCGGGTGGCCGACAATTTTCGCAGCTCGTTCGTACGTGCGCCGGCGATGGTGACGCCGAGCAGATCGAACAGGATCGACCGAGCGCGCTCGCTGAGTTCGGGTGAGATATCCCCGTCGCGCAGTTCGCACACGATCCTTGCCAGTGATGCTGTCGAACGTTCCGCTGAAGGGAACGTGGGGTCGGTCGCCATGGGTCAACTGTATGATTGTCGAATCATGCGGTCAATGAACGGTGATAGAAAGGCCAGCAATGCTAGCCTGTGAAGCACCGCCGCCACCCTCGATACATCGTTTCGTTGAGCGGAACGGCGCGACTCATGAACCGTGCATGTTGCGAGCGAAGGAGACAAACGCAATGTCCGATCAACTTCTCCAGGCAGTTCAAGCTGGGGTACAGATCGTCGACCTGGGTCGGCAATTGCGCGTGGGCATGCCGCAATCGCCGAATCACCCACAGTTCTGGCATACCTTGCCTCGCCGTCACGGCGACATGACGCGATCGGACGGCGGTAGCGCTGCCAACGACATGATCACGACCGGGACCCACGTGGGCACGCACATCGACGCGCTCGCGCATGTCTCGCACGACGGAAAATTGCATGGCGGCGCCGACGCAGGCCAGTCCTGCATCGGTGGAAAGTATGTCGAACACGGGGTTCATACCATTGCACCGATGATGAGGCGCGGCGTCTTACTGGACATTCCATCGGTGCTCGGAATCGGCCGCTGCGAAGGCGGTTACGAGATCACCGTTGCAGACTTGGAAGCGGCCGCGAGCGCTGAGGGGGTAGCGGTGTCCGAAGGGGACGTCGTACTGATCCGCAGCGGTTGGGGGCAATTGTTCGACGAGGGCCAACCCTACGTTGGAGGTCCTTCGGGAGTTCCCGGCGTCAGCGAAGCAGGCGCGCAGTGGCTCGCATCCAAGAAGGTGCATGCCGCAGGTGCCGATACGATCGCGTTCGAGCAACTCGCGCCGGGTGGCGGACACGCTCTACTTCCAGCCCACCGAGTTCTCCTGGTGGAGAGCGGTGTCTACATTATCGAAGCGCTCGACCTCGAAGAACTGTCCACGAAGAAGCAGTACGAGTTCACCTTCGTATTGGTCCCGCTCAATATCTTCGGCGCTACGGGTTCCCCGGTTCGACCGTTGGCCGTGACCAACTCATGACCGAGACCACTCTTGCCCAGCACCTGGCGCGCTTTGCAGCCGGGACTACGTTCGAGGACCTGCCCGGCGCAGTCGTGGACAGCGTCGGAATGCGGGTACTCGATACATTGGGTATCGCCATTGCGGCGACCGATCTCGATACCAGCCGCGCCGCAATAGCCTGGGCAACCGAGCAAGGCGGGGCGGCAAAGGCTTTCGCGGTAGGCGTCGAGGCTGCGCTCCCTGGACCGATGGCTGCCTTCGTCAACGGCGTGCTGGCACATTCTCTCGACTTCGACGACACCCACCTGCCCTCGATCCTGCACCCGAGCGCCACCGTCGTACCTGCCGCACTGGCCGCGGCCCAACAACATGGTGCCGACGGTCGAACGCTGGTTCGTGGCATAGCGATCGGCTTGGAAGTCTGTGTCCGGATCGGGATGGCAGGTTTCGACCCCGAGACCCAGAACTCGGTGTTCTTCGAACACGGTCAGCACGCGACGTCGATCTGCGGCGCCATGGGTGGAGCGGTAGCAGCTGCCGTCATCGGCGGCGCATCGGAAGCGAAGATCGTCGATACTCTCGGAATCGCTGCGTCGATGGCGTCGGGAATCATCGAGGCGAACCGCACCGGCGGCACCGTCAAGCGCATGCACTGCGGATGGGCAGCACATTCGGCATTGGCCGCCGCGGGACTTGCGCGACACGGCATCACCGGCCCGCCGACCGTGCTCGAAGGCCGATTCGGCTTCTTCGAAGCGTGGCTGCACCAACCGGGCCGGGCGTCGGAGATCGTCGACGGCCTCGGAACGGAATGGGCTGTGCCCAACATCTTCTTCAAGCCTTACCCGGCGAATCACTTCACCCATGCTGCGGTCGACGCGGGTGCTGCGCTCCGCGATCGCGGCATCGCACCGTCCGATGTGGAGAAGTTGGTTCTCGGCGTTCCCGCGGCGAACCTGCGAACCATCGGTGAGCCGATCGAGGTCAAACGTACACCGACGACCGGATACATGGCGCAGTTCAGCGGGCCGTACGCACTTGCAGTGGGCATGTTCGGCGGCGGCGGCCTCGGTGCAGCGTTGGAAGACTATTCGGACGAACTGGCCAATGCCGAGGACCGCCGAGCGCTGATGGCCAAGGTCGATGTGGTTCCGGATGCTCGCTGCGACGCCATCTTCCCGCACCAGTTCCCGGCAGTGCTGACCGCAACGTTGACGGATGGAACCACGGTGGTCGAGGAAGTCCTCACCACCAGAGGCGGCCCCGAGCGGCCGTTGCCCTTCGAGGAGGTCTCGGCGAAGTTCCGCGCGAACGCCGGACCGTTCATGTCGGAATCGGATGTGGCTCAGCTGGCCGAGCGGTGCCATAGTCTGCCCGATCTGACGGACATCGGCACCCTGCTCGCCCCGCTGAGAAGAATCGGTACTGCCACTCGGTAGTGACTACGCCCGAGCCAGGACTTCCCGCGCACCGCGCATCACTGCTTCGTCGACGAAGCGGCCATGGTCGTCCACAGTCGGACCGCCGTCGGACAGTTCGTACAGTTCCACCAATCGGCGGGCCGTGGCGATGTTTTCGTCCGACGGCGTCAGTGCCGCGTTGATGATGGGAACCTGACTCGGGTGCAGTGCTGTTCGGGCGCGGAACCCCATGTCCACGAAGTGCTGGGTGGTGATCACAAATCCGTCGAGGTCACGGAAGTCTGTCGACGTCGGGGCAACGGGAGCGGCCAGAGATGCTGCAGCGCAACCTATGACGACCTGCATGCGGATGGTGTCGATCACTGCTTCGGTATCCGGTGTGCGCGCGACGCGCAGGTCGGCGAGAAGGTCGACCTCGCCGATCCCGAAGGTGCGAACACGCGCGCATTCGGCCATCGCTGCAATGGAGCGTAAGGCGTCGGCAGTTTCGAGTAACCCGATCACGGCGAGGGTGTCCAGCGTGCGTGTCGACTCGAATTCGGTGAGGAGCGCGTCCGCGCGGGCCAGCGTGGCGGTCGAGCATTTGGCGATCATGATGCCCGCGACGCCGGACTGGGCGGCTACGTCTAGATCCTTTACCAAGAATTCGGGAGTGACCCGGACCCAGATTTCGGTATCGGTGAACTCGCGCGCCTTCAACCATTCGCTGACGGCTTCTCGTGCACTTGCCTTCTGGGACAGAGGCACCGCATCTTCTAGGTCGAGGATGACGGCGTCCGTGTCACCGCGGACAGCTTTGTCGAAGAGTGCGGGCTTGATCGCGGGGACATAGAGGAACGAGCGGGGATCTGTGCGAGTCATCGCGTAGCACGAGCTTCCAGGATCTGGGTGATCGACCGAGCCGCGGTGACCACCTGGCGGGCATGGATGGCATGTTTCTCGTCCGCGGTCGAGGCGTAGCGGAAAGCAGGGCCGGAGGAACTGACCGAGCCCAGAACATGATTGGACGCGTCGAAGAACGGTGCAGCGATGGATGCCGCGCCGGTGTTTCGTTCGTTGATCGATGTTGCGTATCCGATGTCGCGGATCTCGGCGAGACGCTCACGAAAGGACACCGCGTCGACGTAGGGGGTGGTTCCCCGAAGTTCCTCGATTGCTTCGATGGCGAAGTGGCCCGGCAGGAAGGCGAGGATTGCGCGGCTCGATGCCCCGGAGTGCAGTGGGAACTGAGGGCCGATCTCGACGACCATCTTCACCTCCTGTGGACTTTCGTATTGATCGAGATAGACGCGCCGGTGACCGACGAGAACGGACAGTGTCGCCGTCTCGCGGGTTTCCGCGCGCAGTGTGCGAAGCACGGGGGCAGCGATCGATCGAACGTCTAGTTGACTCCAAGCTTTCGTGCCGAGGCCTATTGCGGCCGGGCCGAGTGAGTACGTCGATTCGCCCGCCATCGGCTGCACGATCGAACGTGAGGCCAGCGACTGCAGGATCCGATGCACGACTGCTTTGCTCAGGTGCAGGTGTCGGGCGATCTCCGATACACCGAGCGCGCGATCGGACTGTGCGAATGCGAGGAGCACATCCGCCACACGATCTGCTGACTCTGTGCCGGTGGATGTTTCGGCCATTGATGTGGAGCTGGGCGGCGTGACCATTCGGCCATCCTTCCGGATTCAGGGAAAAATTGTGGTTCACCAAGCGAGTCGATCTTAGTGTTCCGCTGAGCGAACCGTACGCGTAACAAGAATTTCATCAAAGATGCTGTTCTAAGGACGTGATGCGTGCCATACTCGGTTTTACGCGAATAGATCACCGATCCTCTGGTGCGCTGAGCGGAACGCTTGACGCAGTGGGAGACGGTTCGACTCGACGCCACGTGGGCGCGA
Source organism: Mycobacteriales bacterium (assembly GCA_038198705.1). GTDB lineage: Bacteria > Actinomycetota > Actinomycetes > Mycobacteriales > Mycobacteriaceae > Rhodococcoides. The sequence continues at coordinate 17,971 of JBBPZN010000160.1, read as the reverse complement.
AAGGCAGACAATGAAGAAGCTTGTAGGCGTGCTGAGCGCCGTCGCGTTAATGGGTGCAGCAGCGTGCGGATCCTCCTCGGGGTCCGACGACTCGGGCTCCATCAAGATCGGCTCCGTTCATCCCACCACGGGTGCCCTCGCGGGGGTCGGTGGATTGATGAACGACGGTGCCGCATTGGCGGTTGCCGATATCAACACCGCCGGCGGAATCTCCTCGCTCGAAGGCCGTCAGTTGGAGCTCGTCTCCGGTGACAGTCAGGGCAAGGCGGAGATCGGGCAGAGTGAGGCGCAGCGGTTGATCGACGACGGTGCTGTCGCCCTTGTCGGTACCTATCAGAGCGACGTCACGCAGAATGTCGCCTCGGTAGCCGAACGGTCCCGCGTGCCTCTTGTCATCGATGTCGCTGTGGACGACAAGATTCTCGATCAGGGCTACCAGTACTCGTTCCGTATGCAGCCCAACGCTTCCAGCATGGGAACCGACGGCGCCAAAGCATTGGCGGCGATCGAGAAGCAGACCGGACAGGCCATCGACAAGGTGTCCTACCTGCATATCGAAGGATCGTTCGGAGACAGCGTCTTCAACGCATTCGAAGCGGAAGCCGCCAACCAGGGCATCTCCTCGGTGCAGGAAATCACCTATCCTGCAACTAATTTCTCCGACGCAACCACTCAGGTCCGAGAGGCAGCGGTGAGCAACCCTGACGTCATTGTCGCCACCGGTTACTTCCCGGACGGTCTCCTCATCGCCAAGGCCGTTCAACAGCTGAATTTGAAGGTCAAGGGCGTCTACGGAATTGCCAACGGCGCGTTCGACGACAGCTCCTTCCCCGCAGCGGCGGGAACTGCCGGTGAGGGCGTGCTCAGCGCCAACTACCACTTCGACGCAACGAGCGAGCGCACCAACGAGATTCGAGGCCGCTTCCAGCAGCAGTTCGGGCGCCCGATGGAGACCGCAGCAATGCTGTCCTACCAGGCCGTCGAGGTCATCGCGGCAGGCCTCGAGGATGGCAAGGACTCCGACCCAGAGGCTTTGCGCGACGCCATCTCCGGTGTCTCCATCGAAGATCCACTGCTCGCGTTCGACGGACCCATCGAGTTCGACGAGACCGGTCAGAACAAGAACGCAACGGTCATCGTCATGCAGGTCCGCGATGGTGCAGTAGCGCAGGTCTTCCCCGAAGAATTCGCCACGGACGCAATCGAGTTCCCAGTCGGGGCCGGACAGTGACCGACGCAGCAACTGCGACGGCACCGGTCAAGCGGCGCATGCTGTCGGGGATGAACCCCGCAGTGGGCGTGGCGGCCGTCGTCGTGGTGATCATGGCCGTCATTTATCTGGTGGGCGGCAAGGATCAAGGGCTGGTGACCCAGTCGCTGGTTTCAGGACTGCTTCTCGGCGGCGTGTACGCGCTGATCTCGGTCGGTCTGACACTGATTTTCGGAGTCTTGGGCATCGTGAACTTCGCCCAGGGCGCGATGCTGACGATGGCGATGTACATCGTGTATGCGCTGTCCACAGCCGGGCTGCCGGTGTATCTCGCCACCGTCATCGCGGTGCCGCTGATGTTCGTGTTCGGCATGATCGTGCAGGCAACGCTGCTGACCAAGCTGACGATCAGCGGCAGCCACGACGGCCCACTACTGGTCACGCTCGGTCTGTCCCTGCTCATCATCAACGTCTTGCTGATGATCTTCGGGGGAAGGCCCAAATCGGTTCAAGCCCCGATCGACGGTTCGGTGTCGATTCTCGGAGCCGTGGCGTCGTGGCCGCGGGTTCTGGCCTTCATCGGAGCCGCTCTCGTCGCCGTCGCATTGACTACCGTGCTCAAGCGCACCCCGCTCGGGCTGTCCATTCGCGCAGTGGCGTCGAACTCCGAGGGAGCCAAACTCGTCGGAGTCGACATCGGCCGCGTCTATGCCCTGACCTTCGGCATCGGTGCGGCCTGCGTCGCCGTCGCCGGGGGATTGATGACCCCGTTCACCAGTCTCACCCCATCGGTGGGAGAGCAGTTCACCATCCTCGCGTTCGTCATCGTCGTGCTCGGCGGTCTCGGAAGCGTCGTCGGTGCCGTGATCGGCGGTTTGGTGATCGGCCTGGTGCAGACGGTCGGAGCTCTCTTCCTTCCCGGTACCGGATCACTCATCCTGGTGTTCGCGGTGTTCATCCTCGTCCTGTTTCTCAAGCCCGAAGGATTGTACGGAGCCCGCCGATGACCGCCACTGTGACAGCATCGACGTCGGTGCCAGAAGATTCTCGTTTGAAAGACACCTGGCTGAAACGGCAGCTCATCACGCTCGTCATCGGATTCGCGGTCGTAGCGGCGCTGCCACTGATTCTCGGTGAGCAAGCCCAGACCGTTGCCGTTCGGACGCTGATCTTCGCCCTCATGGCAGTGGCCTGGAACATCATGAGCGGCTTCGGCGGGATGTTCAGCTTCGGCCACGCCGCATTCTTCGGTATCGGTGCGTACACCGGGGCCTACCTGCTGGTGGATCACGGAATTTCGCCCTGGATCTCGATGGCGGTCGCTGCGGTGATCTCGGCCTCGGTCGGAACGCTGCTCGCCTATCTGTGTCTGCGCTACCGGCTCGCCGGTTCCTATTTCGCGTTGGCTACCTTCGCCTTTGCGCAGATGTTCCTGCTGCTGGTGTAGAACCTGGAGGTCTTCCACAAGACCGAAGGATTCAATGTGCCGCTCCTGCCTCGTGATTCGTGGTGGATGCTGCAATTCGAGAAGGGCAGTCCCAACTACATCTGGATCCCGTTGGTGATTCTCGCGCTTGCCGTGCTCGGCACCATCTTCTACGTGCGTTCCCGAGCCGGCCAGTTCGTGCAAGCGGTGCGCGACGACGAGACCGCGGCCGCGTCGCTGGGCATCGATACGATGAAGTACCGACTTATCGCGGTCGCGGCCAGTTGTGCACTCATCGCGGTCGCCGGCGTGTACTACACGCAGTACTACTTCTTCGTCGGTCCGGAACAGGCCTTCGGATCCGCGGTGTCGGTGGAAGCCATCGTTCCTGCCGTCATCGGTGGAATCGGCACGATCTGGGGCCCGGTCCTCGGCGCCGCAGTAATCGGACCACTGTCCGAGATCATCAACGAACTGCTGCGCAACCCACCGGGCTTCCTCGGATTCCTCGATGGCGCAATCGGTCTCGACGTAGCGGTGTACTCGGTGATCTTGATCCTGATCGTCATATTCCTCCCCAAGGGAATCTTCGGCACTATCCGTGAGAGGTGGTTTCGATGAGCCTGCTGAGCATCGAAGGTCTGAGTAAATCCTTCTCCGGGATTCATGCCGTACGAAACGTCACCCTGGACGTTTCCGAGCACGAATTTCTGGGCATCATCGGTCCCAACGGCGCGGGCAAGACCACACTGTTCTCGCTTCTGTCCGGTGAGCAACCGCCCACCGAGGGCCGAATCGTTTTCGATGGCAAAGACATCACCGGTTGGCCGGCCAACAAGATCGCACGCAGCGGACTCGTTCGGACCTTCCAGCTCATGCGACCGTTCGAATCCATGTCGGTGCTCGAGAACGTCACCGTTGCAGCGCTGAGCAAGCGTCGCTCGCGTAAGGACGCGCGCCGACATGCACTCGAGGTACTCGATCGAGTGCAGCTCTCGGATCAGGTCGGCGGCAAAGTGTCGACCATGTCCACTGCCGGTCTCAAACGGCTCGAGCTGGCACGTGCCCTGGCCATGGAGCCACGTGTCGTGCTGCTCGACGAGGTACTCGCGGGATTGGTACCAGCCGAGCGGGCACCGATGATCGAGTTGCTGCGCACTCTGCACGACGAGGGCCAGACCGTGTTGTTCGTCGAACACATCATGGCGGCTGTCATGGCGCTGTCCGAGCGCCTCGTCGTCATGCACGAAGGTGCGGTGTTGACCTCGGGGGATCCACGCACGGTCATCGAGGACAGCCGCGTCGTCGAGGCATATCTCGGTGAGGAGAAGACGGCATGATGCTCGAGATCGACAACTTGCACGCCGGATATCGGCGTCTGGAAATTCTGCATGGACTGGATCTGTCCATCGCAAAGAACGAAATCGTGTCGCTCATCGGCGCGAACGGCGCAGGCAAGACGACGACCTTGCGAGCATTGTCGGGGCTGGTCTCACCGACCGGTGGTCGAATCGTGTTGGACGGGGTCCCAATTCACGGGATGCGGGCCGACCGGATCGTCAAGGCGGGCTTGGTCCATGTCGCACAGGACCGTGCACTGTTCGGTGCCCTGCCGGTCTTCGAGAATCTCGAAATGGGTGCGTACACACAGAAGCGCACCACGGTCAAGGAGTCCCTGAACCAGGTATACGACTTGTTCCCCATCCTCGCCGAGCGTCGTGATCAGCTCGCCGCCACCATGTCCGGCGGACAGCAACAGATGCTTGCCATCGGTCGTGCGTTGATGGCGAAACCCCGGCTTCTCACGCTCGACGAACCATCGGTGGGGTTGGCCCCCAAATTGGCCGCTCAGGTTCTGGACGCAATCGTGCGTATCCGCGATACCGGTGTGACAGTGCTCATCGTCGAACAGAACGCCGCTCAAGCGCTCGACATCTCCGATCGCGCATACGTGATCGAGAGCGGCTCGATCGTGCTCACAGGCACAGGATCCGAGCTTGCTCACGACGATCGCGTCAAGGCCGCCTACCTCGGAATTTAGGAGTTACGCCCACATGCGCCTCTTGGCTTTCACCCCCATCGATGTCGACGACGCAGAACTGCGTCGTCGACAGGAACGCTACGATCAGCTCGCACCGGAAACAGTGTCCGTCGAACTACGCAACATCGGCGCAGTCGCACCTTCGGCACTCGACACCGAGGAAGAGATCCGAGCATCGGAAAAGGTTCTCGCAGAGGCATTTCGGACAGTCGATCCGACCGGATTCGACGGGTTTCTACCAGACTGCGTTCTCGATCCATGTGCGGAAGAAGCAGATTCGTTCACGCGTCCGCTGTACGGATTGTCACGACTGACGGCCTCGTTCTTCCTTTCGCAGGGTCTCCACGTCGGCGCGCTGGCTCGAAACGAGGCCATCGCAGCAGAATTGGACTCTCGACTGGCGTCGTACGACATCATTGCCGATCCGACGAAAGTCCTCGGCCTCGATGTTGCCGATATCGCCGACTCGCAGGCCTGGGGCCGCGCGGTGACCGAGCGGGCGGCATCGATGACCTGTGACGTCGCCATCAACGCCTGCTCCGCGGTGGAACTGACTGATCCCCCCGTGCGACCACTGGTCGTCGACCCGACCGCGATTGCGCTCCAACTCTTGGGGCTGCAGTCGCGATGGGTGACGTCGGCATGAGCGAGAACGGACCCGACCTCGTCGTGGCCGGAGCGGGCGGCGGACTCGTCGCGGCGCTTCGGGCCACCGAGCGTGGGCTCGATGTCTTGGTCGTCGAGGCGAGCGAGCACTTCAAGCGTGGCAACAACACCGCGATGTCGACGGCCATGATTCCAGGGGCCGGATCACGCTGGCAGCGTGAGTCAGGGATCGATGATTCGCCTCGACAGTTCGTCGACGACATCTTGCGTAAGACCAACGGTACGGCCGACGAACGCCTTGCGCACACCCTGGCGAATGTCAGCGCGCCACTGGTGGAATGGTTGGCCGATTACCTGAAGATGCCGCTGGAACTTGTCATCGACTTTTCCTATCCGGGTCACTCGCAATTGCGTTGCCACACAGTCGAGGGCCGCCACGGTACCGCCATCGTCGATCATCTGGTCCGCGCAGTCGCCGAGGAGCCCAAGATCGATCTGTTGGTGCCGGCTCGGCTCACCGACGTCACAGTCGATGTCGATGGCAGAGTCGACGGTGTGGTGATCGTACTTCCCGACGGCAGCACCGAATCGATACCGACGAGGTCTGTGCTGTTGGCCACCAATGGTTACGGTGCCGACCCCGATCTCGTCGCAGACTACGTTCCGGAGATTGCGGCGGCCCGGTATCACGGCAGCGAATATTCGGTAGGCGATGCGCTGAGTATCGGTGCGCGCCTTGGTGCCGAGTCGAAGTTCCTCGATTCCTACCAAGGGCATGCGGCGCTGTCGAAGAAAGCAGGAACACTCGTCGGTTGGGCAACGGTGATGCACGGTGGTGTCGTGCTCGATCTGGAAGGCCGACGGTTTGGTGACGAGACCACCGGCTACTCCGAGTACGCGGCCGCCCTCGCTGCCCGACCACACTCCGAGGGCTGGATCATCATCGACCGCTCGATCTACGAAAAGTGCCTGTCCTTCACCGACTTTCGGCAGACTGTAGAGTCCGGCGCGCTCGTCTGGGCGGACGGCGCCGCGGAGCTTGCCGAGACGACAGGTCTACCCTCGGACGCAGTCGTGGACGAACTTTCCACTCTCGACAGCGTTGCCCGGGGCATAGGGGCAGATCCATACGGTCGCACCTCGTTCGAGCACAGGCTGGTAGCGCCGTACGCAGCGAGCAAGATCGTCCCAGCGTTATTCCACACCCAAGGTGGACTCGTCGTCGACGAGAACGCTCGGGTGCTGCGGCCGTCGGGCACGGCTATCGACGGGCTGTTCGCGTCGGGCGGTGCGGCGATGGGAATTTCCGGTCACGGTGCCGCCGGTTACCTTGCGGGTAACGGATTGCTACCTGCTCTCGGCCTGGCATACCTCGCTGCCGGCTACATCTGATTTTCTCCCCATTTCGAAAGGATCCACCACATGTCTACGTTGATCACCAATGCACGTGTCGTCCGTCCAGGCTCGGATGCCCCCGAGGACGGTGAGCTCCTCGACCTGCTCATCGAAGACGGCAAGTTCACTAGAATCGAGGCCGGGATTTCTGCCGACGCGGCGGACACCGTGATCGATGCTGCAGGCAAGATCGCCTTCCCCGGAGTGGTCGATGCACACCAGCACTGGGGTATCTACAACCCGCTCGGTGAAGACGCCGAAACCGAGTCTCGCGCCTGCGTGCAGGGCGGCGTCACGACGTCGTTGTCCTACATGCGCACCGGGCAGTACTACATGAACACCGGCGGCTCCTATGCGGATGTGTTTCCGAAGGTCCTCGAAGCAACCGAGGGGCGCCCGTACGTCGACTACGCGTACCACCTGGCGCCGATGTCGAAAGAGCACATCGCGGAGATCCCCTCGCTTATCGCCGACCACGGCGTGACGTCGTTCAAAATCTTCATGTTCTACGGCAGCCATGGCTTGCACGGGCGTAGCGTCGATCAGAGCGAGTTCCTGATGACGCCGGAAGGTGAGCGTTACGATCTGGCGCATTTCGAATTCGTCATGCGTGGAATCCAGGCGGCTCGTGAACAGTTGGGCGACAAGGCCGAGCACATCTCGCTGTCGCTGCACTGTGAGACCGCCGAGATCATGAGTGCCTACACCAAGATCGTCGAAGAAGAAGGAACCCTGCAGGGCCTCGCCGCCTACAGCGCGTCCCGCCCGCCGCATTCCGAGGGACTTGCGGTCACCATCGCGGCGTTCCTGGCAGACGAGACACAGTTGCCGAACATCAACTTGCTGCACCTGTCCTCGCGTAAGGCGATGACGGCCGCGATGCGGATGGCGAAAGCGTTCCCGCACGTCAACTTCCGTCGTGAGGTCACCATCGGGCACCTACTGGCCGATATCGAGACCGCCTACGGACTCGGCGGTAAGGTCAACCCGCCACTTCGCCCGCGAGACGACGTCGAAGCACTCTGGGAGCACTTGCTCGCCGGTGACATCGACTGGGTCGTCAGCGATCATGCATGCTGCAAGGACGAGAAGAAGTTCGCCGAAGATCGTGGCGACATCTTCGCCGCGAAATCCGGTTTCGGTGGTGCCGAGTACCTGCTCCCCGGTTTGGTCTCCGAAGGCCGCAAGCGTGGACTCAGCTGGCGTCGCATCGCCGAGCTCACTTCGCTCAATCCAGCTTCGCGCTACGGACTTCCGGGCAAGGGCGACATCGCTGTCGGCATGGATGCGGACATCGCACTCGTGGACCCTGATCACACGTGGACCGTGCGTCCGGAAGATTCGGAGTCGACGCAGGAATACACCCCGTTCGAGGGCTTCGAACTGGGAGCGAAGGTGACGGACACGTTCGTCCGAGGACAGCGTGTGCTGGCCGAGGGTTCGGTATCCGGCAGCCCGGCCGGCCGCTACCTGCATCGCCCGTACAAGTGACCGGCCCACTCGAGGGCATCAAAGTCCTCGACATCTCCACGATTCTCGCCGGGCCCTTGGTGGCGCAGATCCTCGGCGACTTCGGTGCCGAGGTCATCAAGATCGAACATCCGACCCGGCCCGACGGCATGCGCGGGCACGGGTTGGACAAGGACGGTCACCCGCTGTGGTGGACGATGGTGAGCCGAAACAAGCGCACCATGACGTTGAACCTGGGTGAGGAGAAAGGCGCAGAGATCTTTCGCCGTCTCGTCGCCGACGCCGACGTCGTGGTCGAGAACTTCCGGCCTGGCACGTTGGAGCGCTGGGGTCTCGGCTACGACGTGTTGTCGGCAGACAACCCAGGTTTGATCCTGTTGCGCGTGACAGGCTTCGGCCAGACCGGGCCCTACGCGAAGCGGCCCGCGTTCGGAACACTCGTCGAATCGATGAGCGGATTCGCGCACCTGACCGGTCCTGCCGACGGGCCGCCGACGTTGCCTGCCTTCGGCCTCGCCGATTCGCTGGCCGGAATCGCAGGCTCGTCCGCAGTATCCATGGCACTACTGCATCGAACGAACAATGGAGGTAAAGGCCAGGTCATCGACTTGGACCTGCTGAGTCCGATCATGACTGCGGTGGGGCCGGGGATCATCTACGCGGATCAGCTCGGGATCGATCTCGAGCGCACGGGCAATCGATCGAGCAACAATGCACCGCGAAATCTCTACAAGACCTCCGATGGCTTCTGGCTGGCCATCTCCACGAGCGCGAACTCGATCGCCGAGCGGGTGTTGCGGTTGGTCGGTCACGCGGAAGTCATCGACGAACCGTGGTTCGCGACGGGGCGTGAGCGTGCCGCGCACGCCGATCTACTCGACGGATACGTGGGCGGTTGGATCGGAGATCGAACCCGTGACGACGTCGTTGCCGAGTTCGAAAAGGCCGGTGCTGCGGTGGCTCCGGTGTACAAGCCGAGTGAACTACTCGATGACCCGCAGGTGAACGCGATCGAGATGGTGACCACCGTCGAGGACGAGGATCTGGGTCCTGTCCGCATGCAGAACGTCATGTGGCGCATGGGTGACAGTCCCGGCAGCATCCGGCACACCGGGCGCGCGCACGGCGCCGACACCGACGAGGTCCTCGCGGAGTTGGGTTGCAGTGCGGAGTCGATCGAGGAACTGCACAAGTCGGGCGTCGTCTAACTGTGTGGAACGCTCGAAGGGGCCGGCCAGATTCGGCTGGCCCCTCCGTATTGTGCCTGCGGTTCAGTTGGTTCGAGAAACCGCTGAGTGAATGGCCTTGGCGAGGTCGAGGGGACGGCTCCACATAGGCCAATGCCCCGTCGGGAGGTTGATGACGTCGAGTTGTTCGAGGTTTGCGACCTCGGCGAACATGGCATGGCCTGCTCGGGCCAACTCGAGCACTTGCGTGCCCGGGATCGAGCAGCACACCAGGGTGGTGTGGACCTTGCGGCGGGCGTCGTTCGTGAGCTCGACGGGTTGACGAAGTACGGGGCCGGGTTCGGGGACGGCCCGGGCCCGGAAACGCTCGAGGACCTCTGCACTCAGGCCTTCGAGGCTCGCCTGCTGCGCGAGGATGTCGAATGACGGTAGCGGAAGCTCCTCCAACCCCTCCGGAAGGTCTGGGGCGTGGACACTTCCGGTTGCCACGGGGCCGGAGTCGACCCACACCACCCGCTGGACAAGCTCCGGGTGTCGGTCGATGACGAGGCTGACGGGAGCGTTGGCACCACTGTGAGCGACGAGAATCGCGGGCTGATTCCCGTGTCGAGCAATGACGTCGAGGATCGCTTCGGCTTGGTCGTCGAGAGTCCTTGTCGCACGCTCAGGATCGTCCTTGTCGAGGCCAGGCAGTGTTATCGCGACGGCATGCGACTGGTCGGTTTTCAGGTGTTCGAGGACTTCGTCCCACGCCCAAGCACCCAGCCAGTGGCCGGCAACAAGGATGATGGTCGGACTGCTGATAGTGGTCGACATGCCACAACTCTCGCAGGCCCGATGGACAGTGGTATGTCACTATTTATGTCATGAATTGGCCGCGGTCCGATCAGTGAAGCGAGCAGAACGGCTCCATGCTCTGTCAGAGATGTTGCACCGCAGTGGCGCGCGTGGGGTATCCGCCGAACGGTTGGCGAGAGAGTTCGAAGTATCGGTGCGGACAATCAAGAGAGACCTCGACGCGTTGGAGAACAGCGGCAGGCCGCTATGGTCGCGCCCAGGTCCGGGCGGTGGATACGGACTGGCCAAAGGCGCGTTCTTGCCACCCGTCAGTCTGTCTCCGGCACAGGCTGTGGCGCTCATGGCGGCCGTGTCCGCTGCGGCCGATGCCCCCTACTCCGATCTGGCAGCAGCCGGCATCCGAAAAGTCATGGACGTTCTCGATCCCATCACGCGTGCAAGGGCCGACAATTTAGCTCGCCGTGTGTGGGTCGACGCGGGTCCCTCGTCTTCACGCGCAACGAAGTCGGCCATGGAAGAGGCGATGGCCGAGCAGCGAGTGATCCGTGTTCGCTACACATCGAGAGAGGGCGTCACGACCACCCGTGACGTCGAGCCGGTGCTGTTCGCCTCCACGAACGGCCAGTGGTACTTGATCGGATGGTGCCGAAAGCGCGACGCAATGCGATGGTTTGCGCTCTCGCGCGTCGAGCGGGCCACCGTAGCCAGGACGGCCTGCAGCGGCCATACCATCGACGAGGTCGGAGTACCCCCGGCGAACGCCAGACCGGTAACCGGCCGGGGGGAGTGAGTCGATCGATCAACCTGCGAGATCGGGACATCTGGACACCTTGCTCGTGATCCCGCGTCGGCGATGGCGGTTGCGGGTGATCGGCCATGGTCACCTTCAACGGGTGATCTCCGGCGGATCGAGCTTCGAAATACTGGGCCCCTACAACAAGGGTGTCCATGACTGCCACAACGAAGACTGGCTCGGGTCTGGTGTTGGCGGTGCTGGCGTCGAGCCAGTTCCTGATGACTGTTCTTCACCGGTGACGTCCCGCGAGAGGCGCCTTCCGCTTCGGTGACCGCAGATCCGTGAGCGGACCTGGCAAGAGCGTCGGAGTTATTTGTCGCCGGTGAGCACCGCTGCAATCGCCTCGACCTGATCGGCGATACGTGGGCCCCACCGGCTCGAGAGGTCCTCGTCCATCGCGTAGATCCGTCCATCCCGCACAGCCTGCATCGAACTCCACCCAGGCCGTGCCACAACGGATTCCGCGGTGACGCCACAGCACTGCGAATCCGCCAGGAAGATGACGTCGGGATCGTCCGTCACCACCGACTCGGCGGCGAGTTGTGGGTAGTTGCTTGCCGCGCCGTCGGCGATGCTCGTAAGTCCGAACAGTCCGTAGAGCTGGCCGACGAAACTCTGGCTCGTCACGGTGTACAGCTCGGAGTCGAGTTCGTGAAAATAGGTGAGCTCGCCGGAGGGGACGCTGGCAACCGCGTCCTCGATGCGGGTCCGAGTCTGCTCGACCACCGCGTCGGCTTCGGTTTCGCGACCGGTGGCGTCACCGACTCGCTCGATCTGAGAGTAGGCGTCGTCGATGCTCGTTGCGGCAGGCAGCAGCAGCGTCGGAATGTTTGCCGTTACAAGGCCGGAGACCAACCCGCCGATATCGTCCGAGGCGATGACGAGGTCTGGTTCGTATCCCACGATCGCTTCGAGACTGGGGGTGTAGGCCGACAAGTCGGTCTTCGGCGCATCGGTCGGATAGTCCGACTGGCTGTCGACGGCAACCACCTGATCGCCCGCGCCGATGGCGAACAATGTCTCGGTGGCAGTCGGGCTGAGCGACACGATCGACTGCGGGCGCGACTCGATGGTGATGTCGACTCCGGAATCGGCGGGACCGGAAACCACCGTCTTGGGAAACGAGCCGTCGGCCGAAGACGTCGACGAATCCTGCGCCGATGTGTCCGGTCGGTCGTCTGCTGTCCCACTGCATCCGCCCACCATCAGGGCGAGTACTGCAGTGCCGAGCAGAGCCTTGAACGATTGCCGCGTGTGCACGAAAATTTGACCTCCAGCTCGTCGGACGAGATGAATTAACGCCCGAGACTACGAGCCAAGTATGTCCCGGTGTGCGTCTCGGTCTGCACCAGGTCTGCCACAGTTCCGGTGAAGGTGATCAGCCCACCATTGTGGCCGCCATCCGGGCCGAGATCGATGACCCAGTCCGCAGCAGCGACGACGTCGAGGTTGTGTTCGATGACGATGACGGTGCGTCCCTCGTCGACCATGCCGGACAGCAGCTCGATCAGGTTGGCCACGTCCGACGGATGCAAGCCCGTCGTCGGCTCGTCCAACACCAGAATCGGTGAAGACCCGACGAGCTCGGCCGCCAGTTTCAGGCGCTGACGTTCGCCACCGGACAACGACGACAGGTTCTGACCAAGCGAAAGATAGCCGAGGCCGACGTCCATGCATCGACGAAGAATGTCGCGAATCTTCTTGACGTCGAAGAAGTCCTGAGCGTCCTCGACGGACATCTCGAAGATGTCGGCGATACTGACGCCGTCGACGCTGTGCCGGATGGCTCCGGGACGGAAGCGTCTGCCCTGACACGTTTCACACGTGCTCGACACAGGATCGGTGAATCCGAGGTCGGTGAAGATGACGCCGCTTCCCTGACAATCGGAGCACGCGCCATCGGAGTTGGGGGAGAACAACGACGCCGGTTGGCCGGTCTTCTTGGCGAAGTGGGCGCGGATGGGATCGAGCAGTCCGGTGTAGGTGGCAGGCGAGGATCTTCTGGACCCCCGAATGGGCGCCTGGTCGATGATGACGGCATCGGGTGCAACTTCGCGAAGATGCCCGTGAACGAGACTCGACTTGCCGGAGCCTGCGACGCCGGTGACGGCAGTCATGACACCGAGAGGTATCTCGACGCTGACGTTCCGCAGATTGTGGGTGTTCGCCCCAACGATGTGCAGGTGCCCGGTCGCTGGCCTGGGTGTGCGGAGCGTGGCATTCTCGCGTCGCAGGGCGACGCCCGTACGTGTATCGGCCTTGGTGAGCTCTTCGTACGTGCCCTCGAACACGACCGTTCCGCCGGCTTTACCTGCACCGGGACCGATTTCGACGATGCGATCTGCGATCGACATGACCTCGGGATCGTGTTCGACCACGAGGACGGTGTTTCCCTTGTCTCGCAACGCAAGCAGCATCTCGTCGAGTCGATGCACGTCGCGTGGATGCAACCCCGTGGTGGGCTCGTCGAAGACGTAGAGCATGTCGTTGAGCGTGGCGCCGAGGTGCCGGACCATCTTGATGCGCTGCGATTCGCCACCGGAGAGCGAAGCCGTGGCGCGGTCGAGGCTGAGGTAGCCGAGCCCGAGGTCGACGAGTCTGCGCAGTTGAGTCACTATCTCCGAACACGGACCGTCGAGATCTTTGAGCTTCCATGTGTCGATACGGTCCGCGAGATCTGAAACCTGCATGGCAAACGCGTCGGGCAGGGAGAGGCCTTGCAGTTTCGCGGTGCGGATTGTGTCGTTATACCGGGTGCCTCCGCACTCCGTGCAGGTACCGCGAGTGACGATGCGATCGTAGGCGAGCTTCGCTTTGCCCTTGAGCGCGTCGGCATCCTTGGACAGATAGCTGCGCCGGAACCGAGAGATGATCCCCTCGTAGCTCTTCATCACGGCATCGGGGTTGAGCACGTCGATCTCGCCTGGTTTGGCGTCGAAGAAGATGTGGCGTTCGCGGGCGGAGTATTGCTCCACAGGCACATCGAGATCGAACAATCCGGAATCCGCGAAAACTCGGTACGGCCATTTGCCGGGTTCGAAATCCGGATGTCTGAAAGGCCCCTCGCGCAAAGACTTCGACTCGTCGACGAGTTCGTCGCGGTCGACGACCTTGGCCTCGCCGAGCCCTTCGCATTCCTGGCACATACCCGCAGGGTCGTTGAAGGAGAAGGCGTTGGCGTACCCGATGGACGGCGTGACTCCCCGCGACCACAGCATGCGTAGCCAGTCCCCGATGTCGGTGATCGTGCCGACTGTGGAGCGTGGCCCACCGAAGAGCCGCTTCTGGTCGACGATGATGACCGCCGAGAGATTGGCAATGAGGTCTGCGTCGGGCCGTCCGTAGGACGGGAGGAACGTCTGCGCGAAGGCCGTGAACGTCGAGTTGATCTGCCGCTGCGCTTCGGCGGCAATGGTGTCGAACACGAGGGAGGACTTGCCCGATCCGGAAACTCCCGCGAATACGACGAGCTTTCGTTTCGGTAGGTCCAGATCGACCTCGCGGAGATTGTTCTCGCGTGCTCCGCGCACAAGGATGGTGGACAGTGGGTCGGCCGAGGTTGTGATGGGAGTGTCACCTTTCGCGGAGCCGGATGGTCTCGCACTCGAAGCGTGCAGCTCGCCACCCTACCGTACACTGTACGGTGACGCTAGTAGTGACGCGCACTCGCCCGCCTGGCGTTCAGTTGCCGGCTTCTCGTTGACGCCGCTCGCGCTCGGTCCGACGTTGATCCTCGGCTCGCGCGCGGCACTGGCGCAGAAACTCCTCGTCGGCCTCCGGGTCCTGCGTGAGATGACGACCCGGGCGGGTTTCGTACTCCGGGAATGCAGACGAGTTCTGCTGCCGCCCGGCACTTCCGCCGCCGGCTCCACCCCAGATGCCGCCACCGATAGGTCGGCCCGCCACCAGCCACACAACCGACCCCGCCAACGGGATGAAGACCACGAGCAGCAACCACACCATCTTCGGCAAGTACCGCACCCCGCCGTCGTCGGCGGTGATCACGTCGATGAGACAGAACACCCACAACAGCGTCACCAGTAATCCGAGATACGGCATTCCGACACCCTCCCACATCCGAGACCACACGGTCTTTTACTGATGGGATCGTAACAATCAACCTGGGTCGGGCGTCCTTGCGCTGGGCCGGGGCGAATCCCACGTGTGTAATTCTGCCGATTGCGCATTTGTCAAGTATCGACACGTCTCGATTTCTTGCGCGAAAAATCGATTTGAGTAACACTCTCCCCAGCAGCCTCAGGGGTAACACCAGTAACACGAGCGAAGTGCATACCAACGAGTGGGAGCGTTCATGCGCGCACGTAGTCGGCAGATCGCGGTGGGGGCAGTGATGACCCTGCTGGCCAGTGGACTCAGCATTCTTTCCTCACCTATCGCGACCGCCGAACCGTGTGGTGGCGCTGGAGGCACAGGGTCTTCACCGCTGTTCGGCTCTTCGGGCAGTTCGCGCGGTGGACCTGGCAAGGCGCCCGCAGGCCCTCAAGGCCCACTGCCGACGATCTCGGGGAACACTTCCTCCGTAGCGTGGGTGACCGGCCTGGTCAGCCCCAACAACACCTACGAACGATTCGGCATCTCCGGGACCGACCTCGGCATCAGCTGGGACAACGGCGCCGGGCAGACGTTGATGGCGTTCGGTGACACGTTCGGCAACTGCTCGCTGCCAGGATCGGAGTGGCGCAGCAACATACTGATGCGGTCCAACGACACGAATCTGTCCGACGGCATCAGCATCACCGACGGAGTGCCTCTCGACACGAATTCCGGTGCCGTCGTCGAGCCCGGCGCGCCGAGGTTCGCGAGTGAGGTCGTGCCGAGCCTCGGAGTGGCAGGCGTCGAGGACACGGTCATTCCCACTGCGGCCATCTCCATCGAGGGTGTGCAGTACATGAACTACATGTCGGTGCGGGAATGGGGTGCACCGGGACGGTGGGTCACCAACTTCTCGGCGATCGCGACCTCCACCGACAACGGACAGACCTGGACGACGTCGCTGCCGACCATTCGAGCCAATGCGGGCGTCACGGTCCCTGGACTTGCGCAGGTCGAGGAGAGCAACGGCAAGTATCAGATGAATGCGTACGCGAAGGGTCAGGACGGGTACATCTACCAATTCGGTACGCCCAACGGACGTTTCGGTGCAGCCTTCGTGGCCCGCGTGAAGCCCGACGACATTCTGAACCTCGGTGCATACGAATACTCGACACAGGATCCGGCCGAGCCGTGGTCGAAGAATGTCGCTGACTCCGTTTCCACCGTCAAGGAGCCGGTCAGCGAGATGTCCGTTGCCTGGAACGATCACCTGCAGCGGTACGTGATGATGTACGGCAACGAAATCGATCGAACTCTGTTGGCGCGCACCGCCGAGAAGCCCGAAGGCCCGTGGAGCGCACCGACCATGTTGCTGGATTCGCGGCAGACGGCAGGCGGCATCTACGCACCCTTCATCCATCCGGTGACTAGTGGCAACAAGCTCTACTTCACGGCATCGAGATGGTCGGACTACAACGTACTGTTGCTCGAGACCAACCTCGACGCACTCGCTCGCTGACAGTCCGTAGCTAACGAGCCCAACGAATTCGAATCGGACCCTTTGCTGTCGACGGATCGACCACCGAGCCCTTCTGGGTGATCTCCACCTCGCCGGCGTCGACCATTCGCCTGGCGGCTTTCCGCACCGGTTCCATCAGATCCCGCCAGTCGTTGTCGGACATCGCCCGGGCAACATCGGACGGACAGATCGTCGCATCCCGCGCCCGCGCGTCGAGCAGCTCTCTGATCTTCTGCTCGATCCGAAGGTCGGTGCCGCTCACCTTGGACTTTCGGCAAGCGGCGCTGCAGTATTCGACGTCATCGAAGTTGTTCGCCCATTTCTTGCGCCATTCGATGCGCCGCCCGCAGGACTTACAAGTCTTGTCCTCTGGTGACGGCTCTGCGCGCTTCTTGTGGGCCACCTCATCCACTGTAGATCGGCTGCAGATCGGCTGCGCGACGGCTAGTGGACGAACGTTGCGGCGACGTCGACCACAGCCGCACGATCCTTGGCGACCAGGCCGATTCGGGTGCGGCGGTCGACGATGTCGAACACGTCGAGTGCGCCCTCGTGCCGAACAGCGAATTCGAACTCGGCGCGGGTGACGTCGATCCCGTCGGCAACCCGCTCGAGGGGGCGTTCGCACGTTGCATTCTCGATGACTGCCGAGGCCTCGCCTCCATACCGTGCGACGATGGATGCAGGTACGCCGTCCTGCGGGGGAGCGAGTGGCGTCGCGGGATTTCCGGGAGCACCTACCAGCGGCAGCGAACGAGTCCGGCACGGCGCAAGCTCGAGACCCCGGGTTCGCCCGGCGCGGTCGAGGACGTCCTGTGCCATATGCCGGAACTCGGTGAGCTTCCCGCCGACCACGCTGAAGACGCCGTTCGGAGACTCCAGCACCGCATGGTTGCGAGACACATCCGAAGTTCGACCCTCACCGGTATCGATCAACGGCCGTAGGCCTGCGAAGCTACCCAGCACATCCTTACGGGTGACTGCGGTGCCGAGTGCGGTGTTCACGGTAGCGAGCAGAAAGTCGATCTCCCCGTCCGTCGCTAGAGGTTCGTCGGGGATCGGACCTGGGGCCTCTTCGTCGGTGAGGCCCAGGTACACCCGGCCCAACTGCTCCGGCATGGCGAAGATGAATCGGTTCGTCTCGCCTGGGATCGGTACCGTCAATGCTGCCGTCGGGTTCCCGAACGACTGCGCGTCGAACACCAGATGTGTTCCACGACTGGGGCGTAGACGGATGGAGGTGTCGACCTCGCTGGCCCACACACCAGTCGCGTTGATGACGAGACGAGCCGCGAGATCGAAGCTCTCCCCGGTCAGTTGGTCGGTCAATCGCACCGATGAACCAGTGGCCTGCGACGCCGCGACTTTGGTGAGAATTCGCGCACCGTGCTGAGCTGCTGTGCGGGCAACTGCCACGACGAGGCGGGCGTCGTCGATCAGCTGTCCATCGTATGCGAGCAGACCACCGGT
>JBBPZN010000159.1:0-3620 GCA_038198705.1 Mycobacteriales bacterium | reverse complement strand
CTGCTGGAGCATGATCTCGCTCATCAGGATTTGCCAGCCCGTGACGCCGTCTCGACGCCACGGCAGGTCTCGTTCCTCGGTGTCGAACCAACCGAGAAGTGCAGTTGTATCGATCGGCACTGTCTCTCCTGCAGTAATTTCGGCTCTTCTAACGCGTTCGGGAACCCGACGCATTTGCATATTGCGATCGATGCACAATGAGTTCATGCCTGATACGAATCCGATTGCCGCGTGGAAGTCTCTCAAGGAGGGTAACCAGCGTTTCATCGCCGGTGAGTCCTTGCATCCAAGTCAGGGTGTGATCGATCGCGAACGACTCGCCGATGGTCAGCACCCACGCGCGGTCCTGTTCGGTTGTGCGGACTCCAGGGTCGCCGCCGAGATCATTTTCGACCAGGGGCTCGGCGACATGTTCGTGGTTCGCACGGCGGGTCATGTCGTCGACTCGTCGATCCTCGGCTCGATCGAGTATGGCGTAGCACTTCTCGATGTTCCGCTGATCGTAATTCTCGGTCACGACAAGTGTGGTGCGGTCCAGGCCACGTTGGACTCGCTGGAGTCGGGCAATCTTCCCGGCGGTTACATCCGTGACCTCGTCGAGCGGGTGACCCCATCGGTGCTCTCGGCCCGACGCGACGGCTTCAGCGCGGTCGACGAGTTCGAGGCGCGTCACGTGGAGGAAACCGGCAATTTGCTGATGCAGCGGTCGCGCATCATCGCGGACAAAGTCAATGCCGGAGAGGTTGCCATCGTTGGACTGACGTACAAACTTACCGACGGTACCGCCCGGCTGCGCGGGGTCATCGGCGACATTGGCGAAGTACCCTGACCCTTCGTCGTCACCAAGGTGGCGACACGCCGCATGCGCCTGGTGTGATACCCGGCTGCTGACGATTACGGTTGATCTGTGTTGGAACCATCCGGGCCATTGCCTCCAGAAATCTATTGGCGTCGTCGTGCACTCGCCATCGGCGCGGCTATCGTCGTGCTCGGTCTGATTGTATGGTTCGTCTCGTCTCTGGGTGGCGGGGGCGACGAGACTCCGCAGGCCGAACCGGCCGGAGTGGTGGCTGGATCAAACCCGACCACCATACCCACGTCTTCCGGTGAGCCACAGAACGCAGGCGCATCCTCCGGTGGTTCCAATGGTTCCAGTGGTTCCAGTGGTTCCAGTGGTTCGGGCGGTGGTTCCGGTTCTAGTGGTTCGACGAGTTCGAAGGCGAGCGCAACGCCTTCCGGTGTCAGCGGGGCCCCCGCGGCCCCAGCACCGACGGACCAGTGCTCTGATCAGAGCCTGGCGATCAAGGCAACCCCGGACAAAGCGTCGTACCGTCTCGGTGAGGAACCTGGGTTCACCGTCGTCATCACTAATATCAGCGTGTCAGCTTGTCAGCGTGACGTCGGCGCTGGACTTCAGCAGGCGCTCGTCTACACGCTCGACGATCTACGGATCTGGTCCAATACCGACTGCTTCCCTGACGCGCAATCAGATTTGCGGACCTTCGAGCCTGGCCAGCAGGCTGGGTTTACCGTGAAGTGGTCCGGCACGGACTCGGCCCCTGGTTGTAAGCAAGAGCGGGTCCCGGTCGGCGCTGGCTCGTACAAGGTGATTGCTCAGCTCGGTGAGCTTCGTAGCTCGCCAGAGCCGTTCAACATGACCTGATAGTCCGTTCGTCATGACCTGGTAGTCCGTTCGGCGTGACCCTGGTAGTCCGTTCGTCATGACCTGGTAGTCGGGGGTGGACGATCAGCTTCGTGTGGACGGCTCTAGTCGAAGGGCCCCGGAATCGAGGACTCGGCTAGGCGGGAAAGCGCTTCTCGAATATGGCGAGCCCATAGTCCGCCGATCCCATCCACGGATTGCAGGTCGGCCGCCGTGGCGGCGAGTAGGCCCTGCAGGGTGCCGAACGAGCCGACCAGCCGATGGATCTGGCTGAATTGGAGTCTGGGAACTCGGGTCAGTACGCGATATCCTCTTGGGCTCATCGGGGTATCAAGGGCTTCGATGGTCGCGGGATAGCCGAACGCCCGGGCCAGAGTGGTCAGGTCGAGAAGATCGACGTCAGTGAGTTTGTCCAACGCGCCGAGCGCCTTTTCGACGGCAGCCGTCGTCGCTGGTTCGTTCCCGGCGAGATAGTCGCGTACGACGAGTTGACGGTCGACGTCGTTGTCGCCGAGCAGTTCTTCCAGCTGTAGCGCCAACTGCCTGCCGTCAATGCCCAGTTCGAGCACGTTCTGTTCGATCTCGACCGACACTCGTCGGACCATTTCCAGGCGTTGTGCCACGGTGAGCGCATCACGCAGCGTGACGAAGTCTTCGATCTCGACTACCGACAGTTGCCTTGTGTTGTCGTCGAGGCGTGCTTTGTACCGTTCGAGCGTTGCGATTGCCTGGTTTGCACGTGACTGGATGGTTGCGGAGCCCTCGACGACGTGTCTGACTCCTGCGACATAGACACTGACGATGCTCATGGACTGACTGACCGAGACGACGGGGTAGCCGATTTGCATCGCGGTGCGTTCGGCAGCTCGGTGGCGAGTGCCGGACTCGACGGTCGGAAGCTTGTGATCGGGCACGAGTTGAACGTTGGAACGAACGATGCGCCTGCCGTCCGTCGACAGTACGACAGCCCCGTCCATCTTGGACAGTTCACGTAGCCGAGTCGGCGCGAATTCGACGTCCAAATCGAAACCGCCGTCGCAGATTGCCTCTACGTCGTCGTCGTAACCGAGAACGATCAGGCCACCGGTGCGGCCACGCAGGATTCTCTCGAGCCCGTCACGAAGCGCTGTACCCGGGGCCAGCCTGGCAATTGTCTCTCTGAGCGCGGGGGACAGGGCTACATTGCGTGTGGTGTTGTCCACGCCCATCCCCCTCCTCTACCTTCCGGAAATGCCTATTCCCTGTGTGAAGTCACAGTCCCCGCAGCTAGAGGGTACTGGAGCGGTGTCACTCGGCGCGCATACGCACGAAATTCAATGCCTCACCGAGATTTGTGACCGTCTGGACCTTCATCCCGGCAGGGGTGGTGTCCTCGTGCTCGGGAGTGATCGCATGTGAAAATCCGAGACGGGCAGCCTCGGCGAGGCGCCGCCCGAGCCCGGAGACCCTTCGAACTTCACCGGCGAGTCCTACCTCGCCCAGAATCACTAGTGCCGGAGGGATCGGTTGGTCGGTGACTGCTGAGGCAACCGCGACAGCAAGAGCGAGATCGGCTGCAGGTTCGCTTGTCTTCATGCCCCCCACGGTCGCCGCATATACCTCGCTCCGAGCAACTTTGACCCCGCATCGTCGCTCGAGGACTGCAAGTATCATCGCTACTCGTGCGGAATCGAGTCCACTCACCGCGCGGCGTGGTGAAGGCATGTGCGTGTCCACCACCAGGGCCTGGACCTCGGCCAACAACGGCCGTTTGCCGTCCATCGTCACTGTGACGGCAGTGCCGGGTACCGCATCCGTGCGATGGTGCAGGAATAGCCCGGACGGATCCGAGATGCCTTGGATCCCGGTGTCTCGGAGCTCGAAACAACCGACCTCGTCCGAGGCTCCGAACCTGTTCTTGATGCCCCGGATCATGCGCAGGGTCGTGTGCTTGTCGCCTTCGAAATGCAGAACGACG
>JBBPZN010000158.1:0-33636 GCA_038198705.1 Mycobacteriales bacterium | reverse complement strand
GCCGCGAATCTTGCCGAGCATCTTGGTGTTCGGAGATCCGCTCGCCGGCCCGGACTTCGCGGTTCGGCGGGCCCGCCGAACCGCGAAGTCCGGGCCGGCGAGCGGATCTCCGAACACCAAGATGCTCGGCAAGATTCGCGGCCTGCTCGCCAAGGCCGACGCCACCGATTTCGAAGAAGAGGCGGATACACTCACCGCCAAGGCGCAGGAGTTGATGACCAGATATTCCATCGATTCGCTGTTGCTGACCGAAGGAAATGTCGATGTGATCAGCAGACGTCTGCATGTCGACAACCCCCATGCTCCGCCCAAAGCCCAACTGCTGCATGCGGTGAGCACGGTCAACCGAGTCAAGAGCATCTGGGATCCGGAGTACGCGATTGCAACTCTGGTCGGTTCACCCGTCGACATCGAGCAGACGGAGATAATGTTCACTTCGTTGCTGATTCAGGCGACGCGCTCACTGTCGCACTCCCCCACAGCCAAGCGACGTAAGGGTTCTGCCTCGGCGGCATTCGGCAAGGCTTTTCTCTATGCGTACGCAGTCAGGATCGGCGAACGGCTCGGCGAGGCCGATGCGCATGCGGTGGAGGAAGCGTCGGAACAATCCGGCAACCTACTACCGATGCTGGCGGCTCAGACCGTTGCTGTGGAGCAAGAATTCGACCGACTCTTCCCACGAGTGCGGACCATGCGCGGTCCGAGGTTGGATGCCGAGGGATGGGAGTCGGGGCACGCGGCGGCGAACGACGCGGAATTGTAGTAGCAACGCGACATTTCATATCACAAGCGAACGAGACTTGACCCCGCCAGGCGTCCTCGGCATCGAGCCGCGGACTGCCCATCGACGGCTACGTCGAGAGCACGTCTTCCTGCGCAGCCTGGGCCTGAGCAACCTGCTGCGGGGTGAACTTGATGAAGAACGCGGCGAGTCCGGCGACCACTGCGGCGACTGCGCAGCAGAACAGGGCGAACATGTAACCGGAGCTCAGTGCATCGAGTTGGGTTTCGTTCATCAGAGTTGCCGGGCCGGTGGTTCCGCCGAGGGAGATTGTTCGCGAGGTGACCAACGCACCCACCACGGCCAGTGCAACGGGACCACCCAAGGTCTGGGCCACCAGAGCGATTGCTGTCAGTGGGCCGATCTCGGTCGCACGGACCCCGGCGATGGCACACAGCGGCAGCGGTATCGACGCCATGCCGACGCCGAAGCCGATCCCGATGACCGGGAAGAAGATTCCAGGGAAGTACGACGAGTCCGCGTTCATCGTCGCGACCGAGAACAACAACCAACCCACCATGATGGCGCTGCCCGACATGACCAACCATCGCGGCTGTATTCGAACTACGAGCTTCGAGGTGATGAACGCTGCAGCACCCAAGCCGAATGCGAACGGAACGAATGCCAGACCCGCATTGAGTGGGCTGTAGCCGAGGATGTCCTGAACGAAAAGCGCAACGAATGCGGCCAGGCAGAACATCACTCCGCCTGCGAAGAAGATCGCCACGAAGGTGGCCACGCGGTTCTTGTTCGCGAACAGGGAGAACGGCAACAGTGGGTTCTCGGCCCTTCGCTCGACAGCGAGGAACAGTCCGAGCAGTATCAGGCCGCCGAGCAGTGAGCCGATGACGAGTGGGCTCGACCATCCCAGTTCGGTTCCCTCGCTCAAGGCGAGCACGACACCTGTGCAGCCGAGTGTGCCGAGGATCGCCCCGGGGATATCGAGGGCAAGCCGTACGCCCGCGGTTTCCTTCAACGACACCATGGCGAGAATTGCGATGGCGATGCCGATGGGCACGTTGATGAGAAAGATCCAGCGCCACGAGACCTGGGTCAGGGCGCCGCCGATGATGAGGCCCGCGATGGATCCGACGCCGGTCATCGCCGCATATATCGCGATTGCCTGATTCCGAACCGGTCCGGGCGCAAAGGTCGTCGCGACCAAGGCGAACGCCGTCGGCGACGCTACCGCCGCTCCAACGCCCTGCAGGGCACGCGCAGCCACCAACGTTGCCTCGTTGATGGCCAACCCACAGAGTAGAGATGCCACGGTGAACAGCACGACGCCGCCGAGGAACATCTTCTTTCGACCGAACGCATCACCGAGTCTTCCACCGAGAAGCATCAGTCCGCCGAAGGCCAACGCGTACGAGGTGAGAATCCAGTTGCGGCCGGCATCACTCAAGCCCAGATCCGCCTGAAGTGGCGCCAACGCCAGATTTGCCACCGTCCCGTCGAGAACCACCATCAGCTGAAGGCCGCTGAGCACGATGATCGCGAGGCCGAAAGCCCTGGTCGTCACCGGGTACACGATGTCCGTCGTGGGCGCTGCGGGCTGCGATTGATCAGGCACGGGAGTTCACGTTACCGAGGGTCTACGGAGAAACCCGCAACGGTTCCAATTACGACGATTGCCGGTGGGCGAATTCCCTCTTCTTTCACGCGCCTGCCCACCGTCGCGAGATCGGCTCTGACCTCACGCTGAGTGCGCATCGTCCCCTCCTGCACCACCAACACCGGCGTCGAGGCGGGTCGTCCACCTTCGATGAGCACCGCGGCGAATTTGTCGATGCGTTCGACCGCCATCAGGAGCACGATCGTGCCCTTCAATCGTGCGAGCGCTCCCCAGTCGACCAGTGAATCGGGATGTTCCGGGGCTAAGTGGCCGCTCACGACCACGAACTCATGGGTGACGCCGCGGTGCGTCACCGGAACCCCGGCCGCCGAAGGCACCGAAATCGCGCTCGTGATGCCGGGGACCACGGTCACCGGTATCCCCGCCTCGGCGAGGGCCTCCAATTCTTCGTATCCGCGACCGAACACATAAGGGTCGCCGCCCTTGAGGCGGACGACGAACTTGCCGGCCTTGGCTCCGTCGATCAATGCTTGATTGATCGCCTCCTGTGCCATTGCGCGGCCGTACGGAATCTTCGACGCATCGATGACGTCGACGTGTGGGCCCAGTTCGGCAAGTAGCTCCGGTGGCGCCAGACGATCGGCGACGACGATATCGGCGCATGCCAGCAGTCGGCGGCCGCGGACGGTGATCAGATCCGGATCTCCCGGGCCGCCGCCGACGAGGGCCACGCCAGTCAGCGGGGCGTGCGCCGAATCGGTGATCAGCCCCGACTGGAGAGCTTCGAGAACTGCATTGCGCACCGCTGCCGAGCGCCGGTGCTCACCGCCCGCCAAGACGCCGAGTGTGAGTCCGTCGTAGTCCGCAGATGCTGGGGTGACGGCGGTTCCATCGCGAGCGATGTCGGCGCGAACGCAGAAGATTCTCGACTTCTCGGCTTCGGCCACGATTGCGGCATTCGTCTCGGCCTCGTCGGTGCAGGCAATGGCATACCAGGCATCGTCGATGTCGCCAGGGGCGAAGTCACGCAGTTCCATCGTCACCTGACCAGCGGTTGCCATCGCTTCGACGGCCGGAGTCGCGACCCGGGTGATGACGTGCACTTCGGCGCCGGAAGTGATCAACAGGGGCAGTCGTCGCTGCGCGACGGTCCCGCCGCCGACCACAACGACGCGTTTGCCTGACAGATTCAGGCCGACGAGGTAAGGAGAATCAGTCGCATCCACGAGAGCAAACGCTACCGCGCCCGCGCGACTCGGGTTTCGTCCCATACTGGCTCGTCGGATTCGTAGACGTGGCCGTCGGATCCGAAGACCAAGAACCGCTCGAAGCTGCGAGCGAACCAACGGTCGTGGGTGACCGCGATGACGGTCCCCTCGAATGCCGCGATGGCGTCTTGGAGGGAGTCCGCCGACATCAGATCGAGGTTGTCGGTGGGCTCGTCGAGAAGCAAGAGCGTCGCACCGGACAGCTCGAGCAACAGGATCTGAACGCGCGCTTGTTGGCCACCGGACAAGCTGTCGTAGAGCTGTTCGGCAGCACGGGCGAGTCCGTAACGATCGAGTGCCCGACTCGCCGCCTCGCGACCCATGCCGTCACGATGCTCGTTGCCCAGGTGCAAAATGTCGAGCAAGGTATTGCCGTTCAAGTCGGGACGGGTGTGGGTCTGAGCGAACAACCCGGGGCGCACGCGAGCGCCCAGAACTGCCGTGCCCGTGTGTGGGACCGGATCGAGTACGAGTTCGGTGACCGGTTCGTGCTCCCGTTCGGGATCGGTGCCACCTGCCGCCAGCAACCGCAGAAAGTGCGACTTACCCGAACCGTTGGACCCGAGAACCGCGACTCGGTCACCGAACCAGACCTCGGCGTCGAACGGTTTCATGAGCGACGTCAGCTCCAGAGCGGTGCATACCAGCGCGCGTTTCGCGGTACGGCCGCCGTGCAGTCGTACCGTGACCTTCTGCTTGACCGGCACCGCTTCGGGTGGCCCGACGTCTTCGAACCGCGCAAGCCGCGTCTGCGCAGCGTGATAGCGAGCTGCGATACCGTCGTTGAACTTCGCCTTCTCCCGAAGGCGCAGGACGAGCGCACGGAGTTTGACGCGCTCTTCGTCCCACCGACGACGAAGCTCGTCGACTCGGGCATTTCGATCCTCGCGAGCGTCGTAGTACGTCTCGAACCCGGCGCCGTACACCCACGAGGTCGCGCCGTTGATTCCGGGCTCGAGCGTGATGATCCGGGTCGCGGCGTTGGCGATGAGTTCACGATCGTGGCTGATGAAGAGGACCGACTTGTCGGACTCACGAATCGTCTTCTCCAACCACCGCTTGCCCGGTACGTCCAGATAGTTGTCCGGCTCGTCGAGTAGTAGCAACTGATCCGGTCCTCGGAACAGGGCTTCGAGAACGAGACGCTTCTGTTCGCCGCCACTGAGAGTCGAAGCCGCACGCCACTTCGCCCGGTCGAAGGACATCCCGAGCGCAGCCATCGTCGCCTTGTCCCAGAACGGCTCCAGGTCGTACCCGCCGACGTCGCCCCAATCCGAGAGCGCGTTCGCGTATTTCAGTTGAGTCTTTTCGTTGTCGACGTCGATCATCGCGTTCTCGGCATCGTCGAGTGCTTTCGCTGCGGCGCGTACCCCCGGCTGCGAAACGGACAACAGCAGATCCTGCACCGTCGAGTCGTCGCGCAACTGACCGACGAACTGGCGCATCACTCCGAGCGAACCCGAGCTGGCAACGTTTCCGTCATCGGGTGCGAGATCTCCGGCCACGATCCGTGTCAGCGTGGTTTTTCCAGTGCCGTTCGGACCGATGAGAGCGGCCTTGGCGCCGTCTCCGACTCGAAAACCGACCCCGCTGAGCAATTGTCTGCCGTCGGGAAGAAAGTAGTCGATGTCGGTGAGTTCGAGGTGAGCCACGGGGACAAATCCTATGTCACGGCGCCAATACGATCTTTGCCGTCGTCGTCAGGATTTGCTCTCGGGCCGAATCGAGATGCGCATGCTCGACGCGGAGCCGCGCTGAATCTCCTTCCGTGGTGAGCAACATGACTCCGTTGTCGAACCATGGACCGGCCTCTGCTTTCCAGTGGACATCGTCCGACCCCACGTGGGCAGCGCGGGCGAGTTTCTCCATCAGGGTTGCCACGGGCCGTTTGATGGCCAACCGGTTGACCGCCCGAATCGGCAGATTCAAGGGGTTCCGGAACGGCGACATCGTGAGTTGGTAGGTGGCCGGGACCTTCGTCCCCCCGACACCGAAGTCTGCACACGCTACATACGAACAGTGCACGTCACCCGACAACCACAGGATGCTGGCCGGTGGATTCGTCGACCTGGACAGCTCGCGAGTCAGAGTTGCCATGTCCGAGAACGAATTTCCGAACGCTGCCCAGTGCTCGAGATCGAGCGCGATACGCAGCTTCTCTGCCACCCGGGCCGCCTTCTTGCCCCAACTCCCCTGCGCTACAGCCTCGTTCCACTGTTCCAGGTGATGCAACGCGGGCAACATCAAGAACGGCAGGGAAGATCCGAACAGAAGATGTTTGGGCGAGCCTTCCAGCGCGCGCTCTCGGACCCAGGCCCATTCGGCGTCGTCCACCATCGCCCGATCGTTCGGGTCGAGATTGCGCGAGCAACGAGAATCGATCATGAGCAGTCGGGTGTCGCCGAAGTCGCGGTAGAAGCTCCACCGTCCAGCCGCCGGGTCCCGATCGACCAGCAATGAGAAGTCTGCAAGTAGGCGTTCACGCGTGGCGTCGTCGTTGGCCGTTCGTACGGCCTCGTACAACTCGTCGCGAGCGAGTTCTTCGGGTGAGAGATTGCCCAGATGCTGGTAGACCCAGTACGAGGAGAATGCACCTACCACGCGATCGTTCCACCACGGCCGGGTTTCTATGTCCTTTCGCCAGGACGCCGACGAGTTCCAGTCGTCACGCAGATCATGGTCGTCGAGAATCATGCACGACGGGACGCTGGCCAACAGCGTGCGCACCGGCTCGGCACCCCACGATTCGTGGTAGAGCCAGGAGTATTCCTCGAAATCGCAGATCTCGTTCTCGGCATCGGTACCCCGTGCACTGTCGGGCCCTTGCCCGCCTTGCCGTCGCGCGTGGAGTCTTTCCAAAATTTCGGGTGACGGATCGTCTGCGTACACCTGGTCACCGAGTAACAGCAGCGCTTGCGGCCATTCCGAGGGATCTTGGGTGGACATTCGATTACCCAGACCGGCGAGCGCGTCGGCACCGATTCGACGGAGCGAGTCTTCACCGTAATTGTCACCCCGTCGACATGATCCGAATGCAAAGGTCACGGGGCCGACAGGATCTCCGGTGTGAACAGCCGCGGTCGCGCCCGGTTCGGGCCAGATCCTCGCGTCGTCGAACGTCACGTCGTAGGTGATCGCGGTGTTCGCGGGCAGACCCGTCAGTGCGACCAATGCGTACTGGTGGCCGTGCACGCCCCAGGTACGCGCTTCCCCCACCACTCCGACGGCGGTACGCACAGCTACCGTCCCGGGCACATCGAATTCGAACCAGAACGTCGCCGAGTCCACGCCGACGTAACGGACGAGTGGGCCGAGTACGAGCGAAGAAGACTTCATTGTGCCTACAGTGCCCGTACTCGGACGCAGACGCCACCGTTGCCGGTCACCTCGGGTGTCTCAGCTGCTCGCTGAGCTTCTCAACTGCCGGCGACGATCAATCGACCGGTCAACTTCGCAGCGAGACGCTCGAGATATGCGAGGACCTCGGGCTCGGATCTGTCGGGCATTCCGTAGACCACTTCACTCACACCCAATTCTTCCCATCTCGCCAGCTTCTCTGGATCGGGCTTGAAGTCGAGCACGACGATGTGCGGCGAACCGTCCCTGCCTCCGTCGCGCCACAACTGCTGGAGTCGAGCGACCCTCGACTCGACATCCTGCTCGCCAGGGGTGGTGATCCAACCGTCGGCCGATCGAACTATCCACGCAAAATTTTTGTCTGTACCCGCAGCACCGACGAGCGTCGGGATATGGCGTCCCGCAGCAGGTTTCGGCCATGCCCAGCTGGGACCGAACTCGACGAACTCACCCGAGAACTCCGCCTGTTCCTGTGACCACAGTGCACGCATCGCCTCCAGATATTCACGGAGCATGGTCCGTCTCCTGGCCGGAGGCACTCCATGATCGACCAATTCGTCGACGTTCCAACCGAACCCGACTCCCAACACCACACGACCATTACTCAGATGGTCGAGCGAGGCAATGGTTTTGGCAAGGGTAATCGGATCGTGCTCCACCGGTATCGCGACGGCGGTGCCCAATGCTATTCGATTCGTCACCGCGGACGCTGCGGCCAGCGACACCCACGGATCGAGAGTTCGGGAGTATCGATCGTCCGGTAACGAAGAATCGCCCGTCTGTGGATGAGCCGCTTCACGCTTGACGGGGATGTGCGTGTGCTCCGGTACGTAGAACGAGTCGAACCCCAATCGCTCGCCCGCTGCGGCCGCGGCCGCAGGCGTTATTCCACGATCGGAGGTAAACAGAACGAGACCGAAGCGCATGCAACATTAGAACGTGTTGCA
Source organism: Mycobacteriales bacterium (assembly GCA_038198705.1). Taxonomy (GTDB): domain Bacteria; phylum Actinomycetota; class Actinomycetes; order Mycobacteriales; family Mycobacteriaceae; genus Rhodococcoides. The sequence goes on along the minus strand of JBBPZN010000158.1, from coordinate 25,707 downwards.
GTCAGGCGCGCAAGGCTTCTATTCCGCGGGCACCGGTGCTATCGCCACCGCAATGGTCACCGGACCCACCTTCGTCTTACCCAGAATCAGCCTGCCCCCGCCGCTTCCCAATATTGCTGCGGCCTCTGCCACGCTCGGGGTCCCGACGGCCTCGTCGACCAGTAAGGACGGAGCCGGGACGACGACGGAAGCCAATTGGGCGGCCGTCCACACGCTCAGCGGTACTGAAAGCGAACGAGCAAAGGACTCGACTACGGAGCGCTTCCGATCCAGGGTCGCCACTGCGACCACGGACCAGTGCGGCCTGGCGACCGAAGCGAACCCGGCCGCGATATCAGAGGCCGTCGCAGCCGCCGTCGCGCCGACTCCGACGACGATCGATTCAGGGCGGTCCGATTCAGACATCGACAGGCGCGAACCGGTCACACGCCTCGACGAATTTCCGGACCGATCGAGGACTCCCTGCCGCGTGCGTGTGCAAATACGACGCATGAACACGGCCGTGGACAAACCCTTCCCGAACGATGCGTTTGCCGTCAGCTGCGCTCGGGTTCTGCCAACCCCACGCCGGTGCGAGTTCGGCTGCGAAGTCGACGAGCGCTGTGCGATGAAACTCGTGACCCGTCACCCGAGTCCCCGCCTCGAACAACACCGAATCACCCAAGGCGACCGCATCGCGATAGCCGAGTGTGAGCTTCGATCCGAATTGCGCCTCCGCGTCGATGACACCGGCCATCGCGTGGCCGTCGAGGGATCGCGCCAGGTACAGCAAACCGGCGCATTCTGCGTGGATCGGCAATCCAGCAGCCGAGGCCCGGCGGACATCTGCCAGCAGAGGCTCATTCGACGCCAACTGCTCGGCATGCTCCTCCGGAAACCCGCCCGGCAGAACGACACCCGCCGTACGCTCCGGCAATCCGTCGGTGAGGGGATCGAACACCACCACCTCCGAGCCTGCAGCGCGCAGCAGCTCCACATGCTCGGCGTAACCGAATGTGAAGGCGGGACCCCCGGCCACGGCGACGACTGCACCCGCGCCGCTGGGCTCACCCACTTCGTCGTTCGGGTTCCAGGCGATACCGGTGACCGACGACCTTGCCAACGCGCGGACGGCAGCCAGGTCGACGTGACGTGTCACCAGTTCTGCCATTGCGTCCACTGCTGCGCCGGCTCGGCTCCCATGTTCGAGTGCCGTGATCAGTCCCAGGTGCCGCGACGGGACCGCCAGTTCCGACATCCGCGGTAGTGACCCGAGAACGGGAACACCGACACGCTCACACGCCTGACGCAGAACTTCTTCGTGCCTCGGGCTGCCGACACGATTCAAGATCACTCCACCGATCCGCACCGACGGGTCGAACGTCGAGAATCCGTGCAGCACAGCGGCAAGACTCTGACTGTGGCCGCGAGCGTCGACGACGAGAACGACGGGTGCGCCGAGCATCGCGGCCACCGCTGCCGTCGACCCCTCCGCGGAAGCCTGTCCGGCACCCGTCATGTCGATCTTGCCGTCGAAAAGCCCCATTACTCCCTCGACGATCGCGATGTCGCAACCGGCACTGCCATGGAGGAAGAGCGGACCGATGCGCTCTCGCCCGACCATCACTGCATCGAGGTTGCGGCCTGGCAAACCCGTTGCGAGAGAGTGGTATCCAGGATCTATATAGTCCGGACCCACCTTGAACGGCGCTACCCGGTCCCCCATGGCGCGGAGAGCAGCCATCATCCCGGTGGCTACCGTAGTTTTTCCGCTACCCGATGCGGGCGCAGCGATCACGACGGCTGGAGCAGGACGGCTCACCATTCGATTCCGCGCTGACCTTTTCGTCCTGCATCCATCGGATGCTTGACCTTGGTCATTTCGGTGACGAGGTCAGCGGCATCGATCAGCGCCTGCGGTGCGTCACGTCCGGTGACGACGACGTGTTGGTTACCCGGCCGGTTCACGAGCACCTCGACGACCTCGTCGATGTCGACCCACCCCCACTTGAGTGGGTAGGTGAATTCGTCCAACACGTAGAAGCGGTGCGTCTCCTCGCTCAATCTCCGAGAGATTTCGGCCCAGCCTTCAGCAGCTGCGGCGGCGTGGTCGACATCGGAACCCTTCTTACGCGTCCAGGACCACCCCTCGCCCATCTTGTGCCACTCGACGGCCCCGCCAGTGCCCTGCGTCTCATGCAATTCGCCGAGCAGTTTGAACGTCGATTCCTCGCCGACCTTCCATTTCGCACTCTTCACGAACTGGAACACTCCGACGTCGAATCCTTGATTCCACGCCCGAAGTGCCATCCCGAAGGCCGCCGTCGACTTGCCCTTGCCCGGACCGGTGTGCACTGCGAGAAGTGCTTGATTGCGGCGCTGACGCGTCGTCAGGCCGTCGTCGGGAACTGTTCCCGCAAGTGGTACTCCCTGTGGCATTACTCGTCCTCTCAGGCCGCTGCGCGGACGACGGCAGCAACGTGCTCTGCAGAAAGGTCGGCGAGCCGCACGTAGCCACCCTGTAGATGCCCGGCGAAATCGGCGGCCAGTCCGAGACGGACCATGCCCGATTCGCAGTCCACGACGACCGAAGCAGTGCCGTCGGCTGCCAGACGCGATGCAGCGATACGTGCGCGCCCGACCGGATCGACACCGCCCGTCGCTCGCCCGTCCGTCATCGCGACGACGAGCGCACGGCGCAGCGGATCTCGGACCTTCTCGCGAAGGACGACCTCGCGCGCCCGCAGGAAGCCTTGTGCCAGTGGGGACTTGCCACCGGTCTTCATTCTGCGCAAGCGGGTGACTGCGACGTCGACGCTCGACGTCGGCGGAAGAACCAACTCGGCCTCGCGCCCTCGAACAGTAATGACCGCGACCTTGTCGCGCCGTTGGTATGCATCGCGCAGTAGCGACAGCACTGCTCCCGTCACGGCGGACAACCGATCGCGTGCAGCCATCGATCCGGATGCGTCGACAACGAAGACGATGAGGTTGCCTTCGCGACCTTCACGAATCGCCCCGCGTAGGTCCGCGGGCTCGAGTCTGAATTTCCCGGATGTTCGTCCGCGCGCGACTTGATCCTCGGCTGCCGCGAACAATGTTCCGATGAGGTGAAGTCCCTTGCCACGCTCGGTGGTCGGGCGCACGACGCGCCCCTGCGCAGCACGCGACCGAGAGCGACGCCCGGGCGCTCCCTCGCCGACGCCAGGAACTTCCATCAACCGCGCGCGAAACTGCGATCCGGGCGTTGCTGCATCTCGGTCACGAGATCCGTTGCCGGACGGTGGATCCGCCTGGTCCGGTGTCGGTGCACCGCCGCCGTCGTCATCTGGGTCCGGTCCTGAATCCGTGGGTTCGGGATCGGTGGGCTCGGGATCGGTGGGCTCGGTCGGCCCGTCGGACTCCTGGCCAGATTCTGACCTCGCGGAGTCTGCCTGTTCTGCGGCCTCGCGCATGGCATCGTCGAGTGCACTCTCGTCGATACCCGGCTCGTCGAACGGGTCACGCCTGCGTCGATGCGGCAATGCCAGTTCCGCCGCGACCCGCACGTCCGATTCCTCGACCTTCGGCGAACCTCGCCATGCCGCGTGCGCCGACGCGGTCCTTGCCACTACGAGGTCTGCTCGCATTCCGTCGACGTCGAACGACGCACACAGCGCCGCAATTCGACGAAGTTCGGTGTCGTCGAGTTCCACCTGATCGAGTACGAGTCGAGCCGCGACGATGTGTGCGGCGATGTCGGCGTCCTCGTCGGCGTAGTGAGCAGCAAACGCACGGGGGTCGCGCTCGTAGTTCAGCCGCCGTCGCACGACGTCCATTCGGATGTCCACGTCACGTGAGGCAGTGACCTCCACGGCGAGCCCGAAGCGATCCAACAACTGTGGTCGAAGTTCGCCCTCTTCGGGATTCATGGTTCCCACGAGGACGAATTGTGCGGGATGCGAATGTGAAACCCCGTCGCGTTCGATATGGACGCGCCCCATCGCAGCGGCGTCGAGCAAAACGTCGACCAGGTGATCGTGTAGAAGGTTCACCTCGTCCACGTACAGCACACCCCGATGAGCGGCGGCCAACAGTCCCGGCTGGAACGCACGTTCGCCGTCTCGCAGCACCTTCTCCAGATCGAGCGATCCGACCACACGGTCCTCGGTCGCACCGACGGGAAGCTCTACCAGTCGGGCTGGTCGTGTCTCGCCATCGTCCTCGATATCCGGAAGCAGCGTCGCGAGTGCGCGTACGACAGTGGACTTCGCCGTCCCCTTCTCGCCGCGGACGAGGACACCACCGATTCCCGGGTGCACCGCACACAGGATCAATGACAATCGAAGCTGGTCTTGGCCGACTATCGCGCTGAACGGATATCCGGGTTCTGAAGATCCAACGGCCTGTTGCACTATCGATCCCCTTCATTCCTCGGTTTCCGCGCCGAGGACTTTCGATGCCCACCGAAGAAGTGGACAAAGTAATTCGATGCTGTGCGGTGATCTGGCTTACGAGGCTGCCGACAATCGGCCTACTCGTACACAGTGGCGGGACCGCGCCTGAATCACACAGGACTTCCCCGCATCAGCTCCGTTGGTCGAACCCTACCGTCGTTCGACGTTACTGCCGCCCGACGCCCTCACCCCAGGGGGTACCGCCGCCCCGACGCATGGGCGTATGCGGAATTCCGTCTTCGAGAACTTCCTCACCGTCGGGCCGAAAGCCGTGTTTCGCGTACATGTCCACCAGGTAGCTCTGTGCGTTGATACGACACGGAGAGGATCCGACCTCGGCCAGCGCAGCGCGCAGGATGCGAGTGGTGTGCCCCTGCCCCCGCGCCGACCGCTGCGTGCACAGCCGCCCGATGCGGAAGGCTTTCTCTCCGTTGTCGTGCTCCTCGAGCAGACGCAGTGTGCACACCACTTCGCCGTCGCGTTCGAGCCAGAAATGCCTCGTCTCGGTGAGCAGATCTCGACCGTCGAGTTCGGGGTAGGCGCACGCCTGCTCGACGACGAAAACCTCGACACGCAGCTTCAACAGGTCGTACATGGTCTTGTTGGACAGGTCCAAAGCCCAGGAGCGCTTGAGGGCAGCAGCTTGCGTAGTCATAAGCCTGTTGCTATCACACGCCGGTGTGCTGTGCGAGTTGGGAAGACTCGTCCAGCTCGAGCGCACGCGAGGTCCAGTCGAATATTTCGCGGAACAGCGAACGATCCTCGGCCAATTTGACCCCGAGCGAAGGCACTATCTCCTTGAGCTTGGGCTGCCATGCCTCGTAGCGGTCGCCGAAGCAACGCTGCAACACATCGAGCATCGCCGGTACCGCAGTGGAAGCACCAGGCGACGCACCGAGCAGTCCCGCGATCGTCCCGTCTGCAGCGTTGATCACTGCGGTGCCGAATTCGAGGACCCCGCCGCGGCCCTTCTTTCGAATCACCTGGACTCGCTGCCCGGCGGTGACGATCTCCCAGTCCTTGTCGAGAACCTTGGGTGCGAATTCGCGAAGCGTATCCACGCGATCGGCCTGCGACTGAGACAGTTCGCTCAGTAAGTATTTCACGAGTCCAAGCTCGGTGACGCCCACGCCGAGCATCGACATCAAGTTCCCCGGCTTGACCGACGAAGGAAGATCGGTCAACTTTCCTTCCTTGAGGAACTTCGGCGACCATCCGGCGTACGGGCCGAAGAGCAAACCGGGCTTGCCCCCGATGACACGAGTATCGAGGTGTGGCACCGACATAGGAGGCGCACCGACCGACGCCTTGCCGTACACCTTGGCCGAGTGCTGCGCGATGAGCTCGGGGTTGGTGCAGCGCAGCCATTCACCGCTGACCGGGAACCCTCCGAAGCCCTTGATCTCGCTGATGCCTGACTTCTGAAGCAGGTGCAAAGCGCCGCCACCCGCGCCGACGAACACGAACTTGGCGTTGACCGTCTTCTTGGAACCGGTGCGAAGGTTTGCCACCTTGACGTCCCACGTTCCGTCCGACTGCTTCGAGATGTTGCGCACGTCGTTTCCGAAGTGCACGGTGGCACCGGCCCCGGAGAGGTAGTTCAGAAGTTGGCGGGTGAGCGCACCGAAGTCGACGTCGGTTCCGTTGTCGCTCCAGTTGAGGGCGACGGGATCGGAGAAGTCGCGACCCGCACCCATGAGGGGAAGTCGACGCGTGAACTCGTCCGGACTGTCGATGTACTCCATACCTTCGAACAGTGGATTCGAAGCCAGGGCGTCGTATCGAGCCTTCAAGTACTTGGTGTTGTCTTCACCATGGACGAAGCTCACGTGCGGGATCGGATTGATGAAGTTCTTCGCGTCGCTCAGTATGCCCGTTTCCAGGCTGTGTGCCCAGAACTGACGGGAAACCTGGAACTGCTCGTTGACGTTGAGCGCCTTGGCGATGTCGACGGAACCGTCTTTGTTCTGCGGCGTGTAATTGAGCTCACACAGCGCGGAATGGCCGGTGCCGGCGTTGTTCCATGCGTCACTGCTTTCGGCGGCAGCAGCGTCGAGTCGCTCGTACACATCGATCGACCAATCGGGTTCCAACTGTCGAAGCAGTGCCCCGAGAGTTGCGCTCATGATTCCGGCGCCGACGAGCACCACATCGGTTTTCACTCGCTTGACCTGCTCTTGATTCGAGCGCTGTTCATTTGACACTGGAGATCGACTTCCTTGTTCGTGAGTACTCGCGTGAGGAAACTCTGCTCAGGTGACGGCTACATTACCCGGCCGTAGATACCCGACTCGAAGCGCTTTCAAGCTCCTCTTCGATTGTGCTCTCGAAGTGCGCTTTGCACCTGCTACTACAGTTGTGATCTGTGACTACCTGGGTACCCGATGTCCTCGGCGACGGCTACGAGCAGACGACCATTCCCCTCGGTGCAGATCCGGATGGTGAAGGCCAGGTCGAGGCGACTCTCGTTCGGTACCAACCGGCAGATACACCGTCTTTCGACCGAGCGGTGATCTACGTTCACGGCTTCACCGACTACTTCTTCCAACAGCACCTGGCCGAACATTTCGCAGCCAAAGGCTATGCGTTCTACGCGCTGGACCTGCGTAAGTGCGGAAGGTCTCTGCGTGACGGCCAGACACCGCACTTCGTGACGGATCTGGCGTTCTACGACAACGAGTTGAACGAGGCGCTCTCACTGGTTCGCAGGGAGCCGAGCGGCAAATCGGTGTTGCTCCTCGCTCATTCCACGGGCGGGCTGATTCTTCCTTTGTGGCTCGATCGCCTGAACCGTCAGGACGGCGGCACCACCGGCCTCGGTATCGACGGTGTCATCCTGAACAGCCCTTGGTTCGACCTTCAGGGCCCCGCGGCGGTTCGCAGCGTCGGCACCACCGCGATCGGCGTCATCGGCAAGGTCAAGGCCAAGACGGCGTTGCCCGGTATGGGTCTGGACACCTATGGCCTCTCGCTTGCTGCCTCCGAGCACGGTGAGTGGGATTACAACCTCGACTGGAAGCCGCTGTCCGGCTTCCCCATCACGTTCGGCTGGATCCGTGCGATCCGTCACGGGCATGCAAAGCTGCATCGAGGTCTCGACATCGGCATTCCTTCGTTGATTCTGCGGTCGAAAGTGACGCACTTCTCCCGCAAGTACAGTTCCGAGATCGACGCTGCCGATGCGGTGCTCGATGTTCGTCAAATTGCGCGCTGGGCAGGCTGCCTGGGCGATCGTACGACGATCGTCCCCATCGAGGGTGCCCGCCACGACGTCTTTCTTTCACAGGACCTACCGCGGGCCCGGGCTTTCGACGAGGTCGACGAATGGCTCGAGTGGTTGCATCGAAGTGAGCACATCGAACGAGATTCCGGACGAAACCACAACGAACTAGGGACAATTTCGTGAGCAGTCAGGCAACCGGTCGTCATTTCGACATCGCGATCATCGGATCAGGTTCGGGCAACTCCATCGCCGACGAGCAGTTCTCGGACAAGACGGTGGCAATTTTCGAAGAACATTCACCGTTCGGAGGCACCTGCCTCAACGTCGGTTGCATCCCGACGAAGATGTTCGTCTATGCGGCCGAGGTCGCGCAGACGATCCGAGATTCGGCACGCTACGGAATCGACTCCTCGATCGATCGCGTCCGCTGGTCCGACATAGTCGGACGGGTGTTCGGTCGTATCGATCCCATGTCCGAGGGCGGCAAGAACTACCGCGAGAGCGGTAGCCCGAACGTCACCCTGTTCTCCAGCCACGCGTCGTTCGTCGGGCCCCGCACGATCGACACCGGCGCCGGCGAAGTGATCACCGCCGACCAGGTAGTCATCGCCGCCGGATCCAGGCCGGTAGTGCCTCAGCAGATACTCGACAGCGGCGTGCCGTTTCATACCAACGACGACGTCATGCGACTGCCCGAGTTACCGGAGCATCTCATCATCCTCGGATCAGGTTATATAGCAGCGGAATTCGCGCACGTGTTCGGCGCGCTCGGATCCACAGTGTCGATCGTCGCCCGCAAGGGCGCACTGCTACGCGGCCTCGACACAGACATATCGGATCGATTCACCGAACACGCCCAGAAGAACTGGGACGTCCACCTCGATTCCGGCGAGGCAAAGGCGATCTCCGAAGGCGCCGACGTTGGTCTCGAACTCTCCGACGGCACCCGAATCCTCGGCGACGCTCTACTCGTCGCCGTTGGACGCGTGCCCAACGGAGATCGCCTCGACGTGGAGAAGGCCGGTGTCGAACTCGAAGAGGACGGTCGAGTTCGAGTCGACGAATACGGTCGCACGAGCGCCGAGGGCGTCTTTGCACTCGGTGACGTCTCGTCCGCTTTTCAACTCAAACACGTTGCCAACCACGAAGCGCGCGTAGTGCAACACAACCTGCTGCACAATGCCTGGCAGGACACGACGAACTTGCGGAAGCACGACCACCGGTTCGTGCCCGCGGCCGTATTCACGCATCCGCAGATCGCCGAGGTCGGCCTCACCGAGGATCAGGCTCGCAGTGCAGGCCTGGACATCACCGTCAAGATCCAAAACTACGGCGACGTCGCGTATGGCTGGGCAATGGAGGACCAAGAAGGCTTCTGCAAGATCATTGCGGAAAAGAAGACCGGCCGCATACTCGGCGCTCATGTCCTCGGCGCTCAGGCACCGACGGTCATTCAGCCGCTCATCCAAGCCATGAGTTTCGGAACCTCGGCCCTCGACATGGCTCACGGACAGTACTGGATTCACCCTGGCCTGCCCGAAGTGGTCGAGAACGCACTGCTCGGTCTCGACGTGTGAGAGTGCTCCGCATCACCAAGGGTTGGTGCGGAGTGCGATTTCGGTAGCAAGTTCGGCTGTCCCATCGTTCGGGATGTTGCCCACACCGTCGAGCTGGACGACCCGAAAGTCCGAATAGACCAACCTCCCGCTGCCGTCCGCACTCGCTCGTTTCAGCGAACTGCCGATCACGATCGTGGTCGGCAGTTCGACGGGCGAGCAGTCCGAAGCGCGGACGACCCCATCCTGATCTGCGACGGCCGGGTGACCGCGGTCGCAAGCGACAAGGCTCGCGAATCGGCCGAATGTTCGTGCCGCCAGCGTCCACGCCAGTTCAGCGCCCTCTCGATTGCCGACGAGGTGCACCCAGGGCAACGACAGTTCGTCGAGTATTGCCACCATGGCATCGCCGTCCAGTCCTCGCACATCCTCCACTGCAACGGTTTTCAGGTCGGAATTGTGCAGACGCTCGGATACTCCGTCGAATACGTCGGGGCGATCACCCAGACCCGGAAGCAACAGCACGACATGCCTGGATTCCGGTCCGGCGATACGCACGGTGCGAGTCCCGCCGCCCGTCGATACCTGCTTGTACTCCATGGGATAGGACGCTACTGCACGTCCGATCAGAGACATTCGCAACCGCCGAGGCATTGCGCTCGCGTCGCCGAAGCTCTACGGTTAGTTACATGCGTAATGAACCACAGAAGCAACGAAGCTCGTGGAGACATCATTGATGGACGAGGGCCGACCTCTCTTCATCCAGATTGCCGAGATGGTCGAGAACTCGATAATCGACGGGACCCTCGTCGAGGAAGCCCAGGTGCCCTCGACGAACGAGTTGGCGGCATTCCATTGCATCAATCCAGCGACAGCGGGCAAAGGCCTGGCAAAACTCGTTGACGACGGCATCCTCTACAAGAAGAGAGGCATCGGCATGTTCGTCACGAACGGCGCACGGGATGCGCTTCGATTTCGACGACGAGACGACTTCGCACGACAGTTCGTCGAACCACTCATCACCGAAGCGAACAAGCTCGGCATAGACCTCGACGAGTTGAAAATCATGCTCGACAAATGGGAGGAAGCAACATGATGGACCGTCATGATCTCAGCGTGGTCGACGACACCCCCGTCATCGCCTCGGCGCGAAATCTGACGAAACGATTCGGCGACTTCACCGCGGTCGACGGCGTCAGCTTCGACATCCGAGAAAACAAGATCTACGGACTTCTCGGACGAAACGGGGCAGGCAAGACAACCGTGATGCAGATGCTCACAGCGCAAAGCCGCCAATCATCCGGCGACATCGAAATATTCGGCAGTCGCCCGTACGAGAATGCATCCGCACTTGCGAAAGTCTGCTTCGTCAAAGAAAGCCAGAAGTACCCGGACGACTTCAAGGTTCGTCATGTTATCGACTGTGCGGCAAGGCTTCTCCCACATTGGGATCGACAGTTCGCAGACGAGTTGATGAGCGACTTCGATCTACCTGCCGGCCGTAAGGTCAAGAAGCTCTCACGCGGCATGCTTTCCACGCTCGGGGTCGTAATCGGATTGGCGTCACGAGCACCGCTGACCTTTTTCGACGAACCGTATCTCGGACTCGATGCCGTTGCCCGCCACATGTTCTACGACCGACTTCTCGCCGACTACTCGCAGAACCCTAGAACGGTCATCCTGTCCACACACCTTATCGACGAGGTCAGCGATCTTCTCGAACACGTGCTTTTGATCGACAAGGACGCAATCGTGATCGACGCAGACGCAGACGACCTGCGCCAGAGCGCCTTCGCTCTCTCCGGAGCCGCCGATGCAGTGGACCGATTTCTGGGCGACCGCCGTGTACTGCATCGAGAATCGCTCGGGACCTTCGCACGAGTGAGCATCGAGCGCCCACTGTCCTTGGAGGATCGCTCACGAGCAGCATCACTCGGAATCGAGGTCGAGCCGTTGTCTCTGCAGCAGTTGATCATCCGCAACACCACCGCACCCGGCAGCGATTCGATGAAGGCATCGGATCCGACCGACAAGGAGTCGGCATCGTGAAACGAACTCTGAACGTCGCTCGAATGCACGCCATCGCATGGCCGTTGATCATCGGCTGACCACTGGTAGTGCTCGCCATTTCGTTCGTCATCAGCTACACGATCTTCGCCCTGATACCCACGACCGACAACGAATACAACTTCACCGGATCCGTCTTCTCGATGTACGGGTTCGCCATCGGGTTCTACGTCCAAGCCGTAACCCAGACGTTCCCATTTGCGCTCGGAATAAGTGTCACCCGTCGAGAATTCTTCAATGCCAGCGCACTGGTAGCCCTCGTCCAATCAGCAGTGCTGGCAACGCTGGTGTACGTTCTCTCGATCATCGAAGCCGCGACAGGAGGCTTCGGGGTCAAACTCCGAATGTTCGGAATCTTCCGCTATGCGACGGACGACCCGGCTCTGCAATGGCTCGGCATCTTCACCACCGTGTTGCTCGTCGCTGCGATCGGGCTTGTGGTCGGTGTCGTCTACCAGCGATATCGTGTCACCGGGATCTTCGGGCTCGGCCTGGCCTCGATCGTTCTCCTCGGAGGAGGCGCAATTGTGGTCACCTGGCAGCGGTGGTGGCCCGAGGTCGGCGACTTCTTCGTCGACACGCCCCGAATTCTGCTCCTGGTCGTCATTCCACTGGTGCTGACCGCAATCCTCGGGCTTGCAGGGTGGGCCGGACTCCGACGAGCGACCGCATAGACCTCGAACTGCTACTTCGCGTCGACGCCGCGTTCGATCACTGCCAGCACGGCGTCGACGTCGACGTTGTTCTCTACCAGATCTGCCAACAGGTCGAGTTGCTCCTCACGCAACCCAGCCACCGAAGTGTCCGGTGCTACGACAAAATCATTTCGTCCAGCACGAGCGGCTGCCCATCGGAGGAATTCTCTACGGAAACAATCGGATTCGAGCACACCGTGCCAGTGCGTACCCATGACTGCCTCCCGCACACTCCCCTCCGGCCGGCCGTCAGAATACCGAAACAGTGGCGTATCGCCGCTGTGCGCGACGCGTCCGTGATGAATCTCGTAACCCGTGACATCACCGACACCGAAAAACGGTGACTCCCCGTCCACGCCCGCAAGAACCTTGTCGGCCTCGAACTCGATATCGAGATCGAGCAATCCAAGCCCCGAAGCCCGAACATCCGCGGATTCGATTCCATCCGTAATCGTTCGACCGAGCATCTGATACCCGCCGCAAATTCCGAGAACCGGGCGTCCAGCCTCCACCCGGTCGCGAATGGCCTCGGCCAGGCCAGTTTTCCGCAACCACTGCAAATCCGCCAGTGTCGCTTTGCTGCCGGGAACGATGACCAGATCGGCGTCGGTCAATCGCGACGGCTCGGTCACCCAATTGACCGAAACCCCAGGCTCGCACGCGAGTGCCTCGACATCGGTCGTGTTGGAAATCCGAGGTAGCCGCACCGCGGCGACACGCAACCACTGCGACCCCACCGGCGGACGTGGCCTACCCACCGGGGCGTCCGCGACAACACCGAGCGAGTCCTCGGCATCCATCCATAGATCGTCGGCGTAGGGAACCACCCCGTAAGTGGGCCTACCCGTCAAAGTTTCGAGCTGGACGAGCCCAGGGGCCAGCAACGACGGATCGCCGCGAAACTTGTTGATCACGAAGCCGGCGATCAACGCCTGATCAGCCTCGTCGAGTATCGCCACCGTCCCGTAGAGATGGGCCAACACTCCCCCACGGTCGATATCCCCCACCACGATGACCGGAAGCCGTGCAGCCGTAGCCAACCCCATATTCGCGAGATCCGTCTCGCGCAGATTGATCTCCGCCGGTGATCCAGCCCCCTCACAGATCACGAAATCGAAATCGCTACGAAGCGAGTCCAACTCGGCAGCGACGACAGCACGAAGCGACTGACGATGCTCGACGTAACTCGCCGCCGACACATTCGCGACAGCTCGACCCCGAACCACCAACTGCGACGTACGATCGCTCCCCGGCTTCAGCAACACCGGATTGAACCGCACACTCGGCTCCAGACCACAGGCACGCGCCTGAAACGCCTGCGCCCGCCCGATCTCTCCACCGTCCAGCGTCACCACCGAATTGTTCGACATGTTCTGTGCCTTGAACGGTGCAACCGACATGCCTCTGCGCGCCAACAACCGGCACAGACCGGCCACGAGAACACTCTTACCCGCATCCGACGTCGTCCCAGCCACCAACAACGCGCCACCGCGCCCCGCCCCACTCACAGCGGTCGGTTCATTCCGCAAGCTCCACTCACGGCAGCGTGAGAATCTCACTACCGGTCTCGGTGACCACGAGGGTGTGCTCGAACTGCGCAGTCCACTTCCGGTCGTGGGTGACCACCGTCCACCCGTCGTCCCACATTTCGGCGTTGATTCCGCCGAGATTGATCATCGGCTCGATGGTGAAGGTCATCCCGGGCTCGATGATCGTCTCGACCGACGGCTGGTCGTAGTGCAGAACGACGAGACCGCTGTGGAACGTGGTGCCGATGCCGTGGCCGGTGAAGTCCTCCACGACGCCGTATCCGAAACGGTGCGCGTAAGACTCGATGACTCGGCCGATCACATTGAGCGCCCGACCCGGCTTGACTGCCTTGATGGCCCGCATCGTCGCCTCATGAGTCCGCTCCACCAGCAGGCGTGCCTCCTCCGACACGTTGCCTGCGAGGAAGGTCGCGTTGGTATCGCCGTGCACTCCATCGATGTATGCCGTGACGTCGATGTTCACGATGTCGCCATCCTGAATCACCGTCGAGTCCGGGATGCCGTGGCAGATGACCTCGTTGAGAGAGGTGCAGCACGACTTGGGAAAACCCTTGTAACCCAACGTCGACGGGTAGGCACCGTGGTCGATCATGTACTCGTGAGCGATCCGGTCGAGTTCGTCGGTCGTGACACCGGGCGCTACCGCCTTGCCCGCTTCCTGCAGTGCCCGCGCAGCAATTTTGCTGGCAACACGCATCTTTTCGATGACCTCGGGTGTCTGAACCCAAGGTTCGTTTCCCTCGTTCGCCGTCGGCTTCCAGGCGTACTCGGGGCGTTCGATCGAATTCGGCACGGGCAGTGTGGGCGACACGACGCCTGGCACGAGTGGCTGACGGGGCTTGCTCTCGGCTGTCACAGACATGGCTCCAGCGTATGCGCTGTACATCGGGGTATGCGTAGTCGGTCCCCGGACCGACCGCGCATATACCGACCTCGATGCGCCATCTATGATTCAGATCACTGAAGTTCGGAAAAAGGACTGACGTTTGCGAAAGAGGTGACCATGCCGACCACCGACGTGCTGCGCCCACGGGACGGTGATGCGCTTCGCGCAGAACTGCGGCAGATCGTGGCATCGTCCGGAGTGCCGGTGGTATTCGGCGGTGAGGTGTCCGCCGGCAACACCTTGTATCTGAGCGAATTTCACGGCACCCGCACCAAGGGACTGGACGGACTGTTGATCCCGAGTAGATCCGGCCTCGGCGGTCGCGTCCTCGACCAGCAGCAACCTGCGGCTGTCAGTGACTACGGAAGCTCGCAATACATCACGCACGACTACGACCGACCCGTTCTCGGCGAGGGCCTGCGCTCGATCCTCGCGGTTCCGGTCGTCGTCGCCGGCGCCTCACGCGCAGTTTTGTACGCAGCTGTCCGTGAGCGCGGCCCCATCGGCGATCGAATTGCCGAGATGATGGTGAAGGCATCTCGACGGCTGAGTCACGAGATCGCCATCCGAGACGAGGTGGACTTGCGCCTCAGATTGCTCGATTCCAGTGCCGGCGCCGAAGCGGGTTTCACCGGGCACTCGGCGGCCACCGCGGAATTGCGCGACATCTACGCGGAACTGAGGAAGCTTGCGAGTACGACGTCCGATGCCTCCACGCGGGCCGAGCTGAGAATGCTGTCGGACCGAATGTCGGAGACGCTTCGATCAGCGTCTCTACGATCAGCGGACCGGCAACCCGACACCGAGGTCCGACTCTCGGTTCGCGAGATCGACGTCCTCGCCCAGATCGCCCTCGGGTGCACCAATGCCGAAACAGCGCAGCGGTTGTCACTCGGTCCGGAGACAGTCAAGTCGTACCTTCGCACCGCCATGAACAAGACAGGCGCCAGGACCAGGCACGAAGCAGTGGTCACCGCGCGGCGTTGCGGGTTACTGCCCTAGGTACACCCCCCTAGTAGTCCCCCCTAGTAGTCGAGGGGCAACTGCTCGAACATTTCCCTGGTGACCGCCACTGCGTTGTCGGAGCTTCCGCCGCGAACGACGAGGGTCGCGAATGCCAGGTCACCGCGGTAACCGACGAACCACGCGTGCGAACCGCCCTCGACCTCGGCCTCCCCCGTCTTGCCGTACACCTCGCCTTGATCGGCGATCCGCTCGGCGGTACCACTGGTGACGACCGAGCGCATCATTCCTCGAAGCCCGTCGACCATCAGCGGCGAGATCGGTGGATGGTCGCCCTCGATTCGAGTTTCCCGACCCACGATCAGATTCGGTTCAGGCGTCGATCCGTGTGCCACGGTGGCAGCCGCAAGCGCCATTCCGAACGTCGAGACGACGACCTTGCCTTGACCGAATCCGTCCTCGGTGCGCTGGACCAATTCCTCGGCCGGTGGCACAGACCCGGAATCGGTGGATAGTCCTACGACGTCGTAGTCCGGACCGACCCCGAACTGTGAGGCTGCCACGGTGAGCGCGTCAGGTTCCATTTCGCTGGCGAGCTTGGCGAATGACGTATTACAGGAGCGAGTGAACGCGGTTCCCATCGATACGTTCCCCAGTGCGAATTCGTTGTAGTTCGGGATGCTGCGTTCGCCGATCTCGATGCGCCCCGGGCATGGCACCGTCGTGTCCGGCGTCGCAAGTCCCGACGATATGGCTGCGCCGGCTGTGATGATCTTGAAGGTAGACCCGGGCGGGTACAGCCCGGCGGATGCAACAGGACCGTCGCGATCGGCTTCCTTGTTCTGGGCAACTGCGAGAATCGCCCCCGTGGACGGCTGAATTACCACCATCATGGCTTGTTCGATCCGCACGTTCACCGCATTCTGTGCTGCCACCTGAATGTTGCGATCGAGGCTGATGGACACCGAGGGCGCAGGTTGCGAAGGAGTGTCGGTCAGTACGTCGACGTCGACCCCGTTCCGGTTCACCGTGACCACGCTCCACCCGGCTTTACCGTCGACCTCATCGATGACGGTTTTCTTCACCTGCGAGATCAGATCGGGGGCGAACGTCGGATCGGTCGTGAGCAGATCGGACTCGCCGGAGACGGTCACTCCCGGAAGTGCTGCCAGCGACGCCGAGACGGTCTCGTAGTCCTCGGCGCGGAGCAGGGCAACTGGATAGTCACCCTTGGTCGACGTCGCCGACTCGACGATACTTTGCGCCGAGATACTCGAATCGAACGGCGCGAGTATGGATGCCAGCCCGGTCGCGGACGAGACGATGTTTCCGGATTCTTCAGCGTTCACCTTGACGCGGTGCACCACACCGGGAACCAGGACGTCCGATCCCGACCGCTCGTTGACGCGTGCCCGCGGCGGCGACGTCGAGCGCAATTCCATGGTCTGGGTGTCACCGAGCCCTGGGTGAATATCGGTCGACGTCCACCGCACTCCCCAATTGCCTTCGGCACGGCCCATTTGCAGTTCTCCGTCGTAGGACCAGACTCGGTCCTTGGGAAGGTGCCATTGGTAGGTGTAGCCGACCAGCGCAGTGTCACCATCGACGCGCACCGAAGTTGTTCGGGCCTCCATGGATTCGGCTTGCAAGTTCTGCCAGGTATCGGCCAGCGCTGCTGCCGCCGATTCGGGAATATCGGTCTTCGCCGAGGCTGCCTCGATGTCGTTCGAGGCGAAGGCCGAGAGAAATTCCTGAGCTGCAGGTTCGGGACCATCCGGCGCGGGGGTACACGCGACGGCAGTGCCGACGACGAAGACACACACCAGCGCTGCCACCGCGGGTCGTCGAACGCGCCGCATATCCGAGAACCTCATCGCGCTCATCGTAGTTCGGCGAGAGCGCGCGCGAGCGCAGCGAATCGCGGTCTAGTCCAGAAGGACTGTGGTGAACGTGGCGACCTGCTCGAGGCCGATACGGCTGTATGCGCGGCGCGCGGGCCAATTGAAGCTGTTGACGTACAGGCTGGCGATGCGACCGCTGCGCACCACGGAGTCGACGACGGTAGCGGTACCGGCCGATCCGAGACCCTGCCCACGGTAGAGAGGGTGAACCCACACACCTTGAATCTGGCCGACCGATGCGGACTGCGATCCGACTTCGGCCTTGTAGATGACTTGTCCGTCCTCGAATCGCGCCCATGCTCGGCCAGCGGCGATGAGACTGGCGATCCGACGGCGGTAACCCCTACCACCGTCGTTTGCCCGTGGATCGACACCGACTTCCTCGATGAACATGGCTACGGCGGCACTGAGGTAGACGTCGAGCTCGTCGGCGTGCACGAGTCTGACCAGAGGGTCGGGAGGAAATACGGAACACGTCGATGTCGCCAACAGTGGTTGCTCGCTGCGCAGCTCGCGCGGGGCACCCCAATCGGGTTCGAGCATCTCCCACAACGGCAACGTCAGTTCGGCGCGGCCGACAAGCGAAGAACACATCCGCGGACCACGACAAGCGCGGTCGGCGAACGAGCGGAGATCATCGATCGAACCCAGGAGCGGAACGAGGTTGGCACCGTAGAAGCACAAGGATTCGTCCGGGCCACCTCGGCTCCACATTTCGCCGTGGAACGACCGCGGGTCGAGCCCTGAATCCTGCACTCGAGCCGCGATCATGCACGAGGCAACCGGGTCGGCGTCGAGGACACGGAGAACATGCGCCGTGTCCTTCCCGCTCAGCGGCTTCGCGCCCAGGAGTTTGAGCACTTACGCCACCTCCTCGACCAACGCATCCACCGACATAGAAGACCAGATTGCCAGACTCACGTGCAGAAGTGTGCCAATCAGCTGACCGTCACGACAGGGGTGCCTGCATCCGCACTCTCATCATCTTCGAATTCTTCGGCGATGCGCATTGCTTCCTCGATCAAGGTCTCGACGATCTGAGCTTCGGGAACCGTTTTGATGACCTTGCCCTTGACGAAGATCTGCCCTTTGCCGTTGCCGGATGCCACGCCGATATCTGCATCCCGAGCTTCACCGGGTCCGTTCACCACGCACCCCATGACCGCAACCCGAAGTGGGATCTCCATGCCGTCGAGCCCGGCGGTGACCTCGTCGGCGAGCTTGTATACGTCTACCTGAGCGCGGCCGCACGACGGGCAGGAGACAATCTCCAGCTTGCGTGGGCGGAGGTTGAGCGACTGAAGAATCTTGTTTCCGACCTTGATTTCCTCGGCCGGTGGCGCGGAGAGCGACACTCGAATCGTGTCGCCGATCCCACGAGAGAGCAACGCCCCGAACGCCACCGCAGATTTGATGGTGCCCTGGAATGCGGGTCCGGCCTCGGTGACTCCGAGGTGCAGCGGATAGTCGCACTGCGCCGCAAGTTGCTCGTAGGCAGCGACCATGATGACGGGGTCGTTGTGCTTGACCGAGATCTTGATGTCTCCGAAGCCGTGCTCCTCGAACAGTCCGGCTTCCCACAGCGCCGATTCCACGAGTGCTTCGGGCGTGGCCTTGCCGTACTTGTCCATCATCCGTTTGTCGAGCGATCCAGCATTGACGCCGATCCGGATGGGGATGTTGGCCTCGCGGGCCGCCTTCGCGACCTCCTTGACACGCCCGTCGAATTCCTTGATGTTGCCAGGATTCACTCGGACGGCCGCGCACCCGGCATCGATCGCCGCGAAAATGTACTTGGGCTGGAAGTGGATATCGGCAATGACCGGTATCTGGCTCTTCCGCGCAATGATGGACAGCGCGTCGGCGTCCTCTTGTGTGGGACACGCCACTCGAACGATGTCGCATCCAGACGCCGTCAACTCTGCGATCTGCTGCAGGGTGGCGTTGATGTCGTGGGTCTTGGTGGTGGTCATCGACTGCACCGAGATCGGGTGTTCGCTGCCGACACCGACGGTGCCGACCTGCAGTTGACGAGTCTTACGTCGAGGAGCGAGTACGGGAACCGGCGGCGCCGGCATTCCCAATCCGACTGACACAGTCACTTCGTTGCCTTCTTCCCTAGCTATGAGCACGAGTGTAACTAGAACAATCGGATCGGGTTCACGATGTCCGCTGTGAGAGTGAGCAACATGTACGCCCCACCGATCACGATCACCACATATGTGACGGGCATCAACTTCATGTAGTCGACGGGTCCACCGTTCGGCAGACCACGACGCCGGCGGAAGAAATTGCGGATCCGCTCGTAGATGGTGACCGCCATGTGTCCACCGTCGAGGGGAAGCAACGGCAGCAGGTTGAAAATGCCGAGGAAGAAGTTCAGGCTCGCGAGTAGCAGCACGAATACCGGCCACTGGGATCGCTCGACCAACTGTCCACCGATCACACTGGCACCCACAACACTGATTGGCGTCTCGGGATCGCGCTCACCGCCTGTGACCGAAGTCCACAAATCGGCTACTTTGCTCGGCATTTGAACGAGGCGTTGCCCTGTCTCCACGAACATATCGCCGGTGAACGCAAACGATGCTGGAATTGCGGCGAGGGCGTTGTACTGCGTTGGCTTGAAGGTCTCCAGCTGCACGCCCACTGCGCCAACCGTCGCAGATCGTCTACCAGTCTCGGTCCCGTCTCTCACCCAGCGCTGCACTTGCTGCACCTGCACCGGGAAGGTTAGTTCTTCACCGTTACGTTCGATGACGAAATCCACTGTGCCGGATAAAGGCTGGGTCGCAGCAACTACGTCGGCGAACTCCGGCGTCGGTGAGCCGTTCACGGACACAATCACGTCGCCTTGGCGAATACCTGCAGCGAACGCCGGACTTTGACCGTCACATTTCGGCAAAGTCAGATTGTCGTTCTGAGTCGGCGCCACACACTCCATATTCCCGACCATCGCACCGGACGGCGTGTTCAGGTTCGGCAGTCCCCAGCCCACAGCGAGCGTGAAGATGAGCAGGAAACCGAGAACGAAGTTCATTGCGATTCCGCCGAGCATGACGACAAGCCGCTTCCACGTCTTCTGCCGATACATCGCGCGCTCGACCTCGTCGGGAGCGAGCTCGTCGATGGCTGTCATGCCCGCAATGTCACAGAATCCGCCAGCCGGTATCGCTTTGAGGCCGTACTCCGTCTCACCCCGCCGAAAAGAGAACACCTTCGGACCGAAGCCGATGAAAAAGCGTCGAACCTTCATGCCCGTAGCGCGGGCGGTCAACATGTGGCCGGCCTCGTGCAGAGCAATGGACACCGTGATTCCCAGGGCGAACAGAATGACGCCGAATGCGAACACCATCTACGTTTATACCTTCTGATTCAAAAGTGCGCGGGCCTGACGACGAGCCCAGGAATCGGCTTCGAGTACCTCGTCCACGGTAGTGGGAGTGGCAGTCCACTCGCTGCTGCCTGCCCCGAGGACCTCTTTGACGGTTTCGACGATCCGTGGGAATTCGATACGGCCGGCGAGGAACGCCTCGGCGGCGACCTCGTTCGCGGCGTTGTAGACCGCCGTCATGCATCCCCCGAGAATCCCCGCCTCACGCGCCAGTTGGACAGCCGGAAACACGCGATCGTCGAGCGGTTCGAAATCCCAGGAAAACGCGGTTGTGAAATCGAGTGGGCGGGCAGCATTCGCCACCCGGTTCGGCCATCCCAATGCGAGCGCGATCGGCAGACGCATATCGGGCGGGCTCGCCTGCGCGATCGTCGATCCATCGAAAAAGGTGACCATCGAATGCACGATCGACTGCCGATGAACCGTGACATCGATCCGCTCGTACGGGATGCCGAACAGCAGATGGGTCTCGATCAGTTCGAGCCCCTTGTTCACCATCGTCGCGGAGTTCAGCGTATTCATCTGCCCCATCGACCAGGTCGGATGCGCCGCTGCCTGCTCGGGAGTGACAGATTTCAGCTCCGCCTCCGACCAACCGCGGAACGGGCCGCCCGACGCAGTCAACACCAGGCGTTCCACCTCCTCGGCTCGGCCACTTCGAAGGCACTGCGCAAGAGCAGAATGTTCGGAGTCCACTGGGACTATCTGCCCGGGAGCCGCAGCTTCGAGGACGAGCTCTCCGCCCGCGACCAAAGATTCCTTGTTCGCCAGGGCCAGCGTCGCTCCGGATTTCAACGCCGCGAGTGTCGGCTCCAGCCCTCGCGAGCCCACCAAAGCGTTCAACACGACGTCCGCCTCGACCGACTCCACGAGTTCGGTGACGGCCCGATCGCCGGTGAGGACGTTTGCCAGTTCCAATTCGGCACCCGCATTCGGGTCTGCGACCGCGACGGACGAGACACCGGTATCGCGGATCTGGCGTCCGAGCAGGTCTATATTGCGACCGCCTGCAGCGAGCCCGACCACCTCGAACAATTCGGGATTGGCAGCGATCACCTCGAGGGCTTGGGTTCCGATGGAACCGGTGCTGCCCAGGAGCAACACCCGGACCGGACGCGATACTGGAGGTGTTCGATGCTCGGGCACTCGTTCATTGTTGCTGATCGACTCTGAGAGTCACCTGTGCGGCCGCCATCCGTGGCACGCTGGGCGCTCATGGAGCTCACCTATCCCGAGATCGGCGGCACCAAGGGCCCGATGCCTGCCGGCTACCACCATCTCGATCGTCGAGTACACATCGGCACCGGACGCGGTGCATTCGAAGCAGCAGCCGACGCCCTGTCGGGATGGCAGATGCATCGAAAGTCGGGACTCGGGGTCGACGCGTCGACCCCGACAGCCGAGGCGGACACCGTCGTTGTGCTGACGCTGGGTCGGATTCGAATTCCCTGCCGCGTCGTGTACCTCATCGACTCTCCCGATCGACGGGGTTTCGCATACGGCACCCTGCCTGGGCACCCGGAGCAGGGCGAGGAGTGCTTCGCCGTCGAATTCGATCCCACGAACGACGCCGTCTTCGCGCACATCCGCGCGTTCTCACGACCCGGTCGCTGGTTCACTGCACTCGGCGGACCCGTCGGAAGATGGGTCCAGAAACTCTTCACCGACAGGTACCTGGCCGCGTTGCGCACGTACGCAGCGTGACTTCTTGCCCGCGTCAGCTACTCGCGCCCCTACTCGCTACTACTGCCGATCGTATGCCAAACTGGGTGAGCACACGCATGCCGGACTTTCGGCTGCACCCTGACCCGAGAGGATCGACCGGTGGCACAAACCGAACTGGACCCCGCTTCGTACGACCCGGTCGAGTACACCCATGAGGACATATCCGAGGTGCCCTCGGCCAACTGGGGCTGGAGCGGCGAGTCGAACAAGGCGATGCGGATCGCCGCGATCGGCGTCGCAGTCTTCCTGCTGCTCATGATCCACGGAAACCACACAGGCGGGATCGAAGACCTCTACATCATCGGTTTTGCAATTGCGCTCGTCGGCATCGTAGTTCGCGACATCATCGTTCGTCGCAAGCCGCGATAGCACGCAGGAGCAAAGAACCCGATATCTGCGCTGAGCAGATATCGGGTTCTTTTTTGCGCTTGTCGTCAGTTCTCGGCGGCGAGCTGACCGCAAGCGGCAGCGATCTCCTGACCGCGAGTATCACGGACGGTGCACGACACACCCTGCGCGATAACCCGTCTCACGAATTCACGTTCGACGGGCTTCGGGCTGGCGTCCCACTCGCTGCCCGGGGTCGGGTTGAGCGGAATGAGGTTGACGTGCACTCTCGATCCGAGAGCCTTGTGCAGCTTTTTGCCCAGCAGGTCCGCACGCCACGGCTGATCATTCACATCTCTGATCATCGCGTACTCGATCGACACTCGACGGCCGGTCTGATCCGCGTAGTATCTCGCCGCCGACAGCACTTCGGCCACCGACCACCGGTTGTTCACCGGCACCAGGGTGTCCCGCAACTCGTCGTCCGGAGTATGCAGCGATACTGCAAGCGTGACGGACAAGCCCTCGTCGGCCAGTTTGCGAATAGCAGGTGCCAGACCGACTGTCGATACAGTCACCGACCGCTGCGACAGGCCGAGCCCATCGGGCGCAGGCGAGACGATCTTGCGCACAGCGGAGACGACGCGCTTGTAGTTGGCCAAAGGCTCACCCATCCCCATGAACACGACGTTCGACAGGCGGCCTTCGCCTCCAGCCACGGCGCCGTCACGTAGATCTGCTGCCGCCGATCGAACCTGGTCGACGATCTCGGCAGTGGAGAGGTTGCGGTCGAGTCCAGCCTGCCCGGTAGCGCAAAATGGGCAGGCCATCCCGCAGCCGGCCTGACTCGAGATGCAGAGCGTCGCCCGATCCGGATACCGCATCAGGACGCTCTCGAGCAGCGTGCCGTCATTGGCCTTCCACAACGTCTTACGAGTGTCGCCTTCGTCACACGACAAGTGCTTGACGGCCGTCAGCAGCGGCGGAAACAGGTCTGCTCCGACCTTTTCCCGGATCGCTGCAGGAAGGTCCGTCATTTTGGTCGTATCCGCTTCAAGCCTGCCGTAGTAGTGGCGTGCAAGTTGGTCGGCACGAAAGGCAGGCAGCCCGAGATCCTTGACTGCCGATTTCAATCCTTCGCGATCCAGGTCGGCGAGGTGTCGTGACGGCATGCCGCGACGGCGATCCGCGAACACCAACGGCAGTGTCGGCCTCGTCCGCGGGCGGGCGCTCTCGGCTGTGGATTCGTCGGCGGTCATAGCAGAATCACTCATAATAAATCCAGTGTCCCACTACTGGGCACCTCTCTCCTATTCAGCGCGCAGTTTTCAGCCCCACAGCGAGGGGTAACCGGACGGCGTCGGTCTCCTCCCATCTTCACTCGCGGGGGCTTCGATCACGGCTCTCGTGGAATCGGTTCGCATCCTCCAGGTCAGGCGTGCCGCCAAACGCAAGTAAGCTAACCCGCGGTGAACAGAATGCACGGAAGATGGCAATGCCGTACTGAATCGATAATGTCGGTCGTGCCCGATCTCACCGCAAGGAGCCCGACGTGACCACTTTCATGGAGACCCCAGTGACATTTGGCGTAGCACCGGAACGAGCACGCTCGTGGTTGCTGGTACCCGCTACCCAGCCCGAAGCATTCGCGAGCGCAGCCGCATCCGAGGTGGACGCGGTAATACTCGACATCGAAGATGCGGTGGCACCGCATGCAAAGCCGGCGGCACGCGACGCCGTCGTCGCGTGGCTGGAAGCGGGCAATTCGGCTTGGGTACGCGTAAACGACGCGACGACGCCGTTCTGGGCAGACGACCTCGAAGCACTCTCCGGCCTTCATGGCTTGGCGGGCATCATGCTCGCGAAGACCGAAAGCGGCGGCCAGGTCGATGCCACGGCCGCACGAGTAACAGCTGGGACACGCATTCTTGCTTTGGTGGAATCCGCTGTCGGCCTCGAGGCGACGCCCGAGATCGCTCGCGCGAACTCCACCTTCCGATTGGCCTTCGGCAGCGGCGACTTCCGTCGCGACACCGGGATGAGCGACGAACCGCTCGCCATGGCGTACCCACGCTCACGGCTGGTGGTGTCGAGTCGCGCTGCACGCCTTCCCGGACCCATCGACGGCCCGACGCTGACCGCCAACGACAGTATCCTGGCGCGCGATTCGGCCCTGACCGTCTCGATGGGCATGACCGGAAAACTGTGTATGCACGCGGAACAGGCCCCCGTCGTCAACCGCGTGCTCGCTCCAGCCCCAGGAGATGTCACCTGGGCCGACGAGGTCATCGACACACTGGGCATCGATGGCGTGCACGTGAAGGACGGCAGCGATCTGCCACGCCTTGCCAAGGCACTCAAAATTCGCGAAGCGGCAGGAATTTTCGGCATCACGGCCGAGAACAACCCCGCTTAGATTCGTTCGAGTCCAACTGGCTTGCGTCGCGAGTGAACTCGATATCGAACATCGAAACCCAGACCGGGAATGCTCCGTGCGGCCCTGGCCGCGGTGCGCGCCGTGAATTCGATACCCAGTACCGCATTCAAGGTATCTCGATCAGTGAACTCCCAGCGAGTATCGACCCGGGTCAGATCGAAACCCTGAGCTGCAAAGAACGATTCGACGGCCGCACAGTCGTATTTCGGTAGGTCCGCCTGCATCCAGTCACCGTAGGGCGATGCCCCGACGTCGAGGTCCACCACGACGAGCGTTCCGCCAGGTCGGAGCACACGCATCGCTTCCGACACACCGCGGCCGCATCCGGGCCCGAAGAAATAAGCGGTCCGCGCGTGCACGATATCCGCCGACGCGTCATCGAGCGGTAACGCCTCGGCACTGCCCGACACGACCTCGACGTTCTCCAGCCCGACAACTCGAGTCCTCGCAGCATCCACGAGAGGGCCATGCGGCTCGACACCCACGACTCGGCGAGCACGCGAGGCGAACAGCGGCAGATGGAAGCCGGTGCCACATCCCACATCGACGATGGTCCGGCCGTCCCAGG
>JBBPZN010000157.1:0-3811 GCA_038198705.1 Mycobacteriales bacterium | reverse complement strand
TACACCGTGACGATGCATTTCGCAGAGATCTATCACGGAGCAACCGGGGGAGGCCCAGGAGGCATCGGAAAGCGAGTGTTCAGCGTCAACCTCGAGGGCGGGACGGTGGAGCTTCCGAACTTCGACATCTTCGCGGCCGTCGGAGCGATGACCGCCACGACGAAGACCTTCGAGATTCCGGTGAGTGATGGCCGCCTCGACATCGCCTTCACCGCCAAGGTGGACCAGCCATCGGTCGCTGCGATCATGGTCGTGCCGCCGGCCGGAACGAACATTCCCCCGTCCGACGTGTCCACTCCCTTTAGCTGGGAAATCAAAGCAGCATCTCCGATCGGGCGATCCGAGGGTCAGGGCGCGGCAGTCGACGGGAAGATCTACGTATTCGGCGGTTTTTACACCGGCACGGTCACGACAGCCCGGAGCGACGTATACGACACGGTCACGGACAGTTGGTCGCGCTTGCCCGATCTGCCGGAGGAACTGACTCACACGGCGACGGTCGTCGATGGCACGACCATCTGGCTGATCGGCGGCTATGTGGATAACCATCCGGGACCGGCAACTCGCAGCGTCTGGAAGTTCGATACCGTGCGCCGCACTTTCAGCCGCGGTCCGCAACTTCCGGCGCCGCGAGGCGCCGGTGGAGCGGCCATCGTCGGACGCGAGCTTCACTTCTTCGGCGGTACCAATCGGGTGGCTGGTTCGACGGCAGATCCTGACCAGTCTCACCACTGGGCACTCAACCTCGATGGGGGAACTTCCTGGGTCGCCAGGGCACCATTGCCCAACCCCCGCAATCATCTGGCCGGCGCTGCGCTGGACGGCAAGGTCTACGCGATCGGCGGGCAACACAACGAGAACGAGAGCACGGGGCTTCAGCCGGATGTGCACCGCTATGACCCCGCGACGAACACCTGGACGAAGCTTGCCGGGCTACCCAAGGCTCGCAGCCATGTGGTTGCGGTGGTACGCGAAGGACACGTCATGCTTCTCGGCGGCACGAATCCCGGAAACACTGCGAGCAGCGATGTCACCGCGTACGATCCGGTCGCGAACGTGTGGTCACGGCTGCCCTCGCTTCCCGGCGGTCGGAAGACTCCGGTGGCCGCGCTGGTCAACGACACGGTGTACGTAACGGGTGGAAGTCATGCGACAAGCACGTTCGCGGGGCGGTTCGGTAACCGGTGGGAGACAGGCCCGGCGATGCCCGTGGCACTCGGTGAGGTCGCCGGAGGTGTCATCGGATCATTCCTCTACCTTGTCGGAGAGAGTAATAACAGCACGCTCGCACTGAATCTCTCGACCGGTGTCTGGCGTCGAGATCTTCCGGTGCGTCCGTATGCCGGTCATCATCACACCGCCGAGGTGATCGGAGGCAAGCTGTACCTGTTCGGCGGACTGGGAGCCGGCGCAGGCAAGGTGCAGATCTTCGATCCGGTAGCGAACGCGTGGACGCTCGGACCGGATGCACCATTTGCGGCGGGGTCGAGGTCCTCGGCCGTGATCGCTGGTCGCGTCTACCTTGCCGGTGGCATCATCGGCTCGTCGACAACCAACAGGGTTGCGAGATTCGATCCCGTGGCGAAGACGTGGGCGAACCTGGCGCCAATGCCGCAGGGGCGTAATCATGCGGCCGCCGCAACCGACGGCACGAAGCTCTACATTGCCGGTGGACGAGGTGCTGGCAGTGGCGACAACAACGCCGTGGCCAACGGCTTCGACACCCTTCAGGTGTACAACGCGGCCACGAACTCCTGGCTGTCGAGCGCGACGCCAGGATCTGGGCTTGCTCCGCTGCCGCAGGCCAGAGGCGGAATGGGGAAGGCCGTGTTCTACGACGGCGAGCTCTACGCGATCGGCGGTGAGACGGAAACCGGAGCGGGGGCAACTGGTCGGAAGGTCTATCAGCGCGTGGATATTTACGACCCCCAGTCGGGTTCCTGGAGGTCGGGGGCACCGATGCTGACCGCGCGCCACGGTATCTTCCCGGTGGTCGTGGGCAATCGGATCACCGTTGCCGGCGGCGGTGTGCAGGCGGGCGCCTCATCATCCTCCATCGTGGAGACATATACGGCAACACGGTAGGGGAGCACCGCGCTGCCGAACGACGCAATTCGGATTAACGGACTGCCGTGTGAAACCCAGTAGTCGCGAACTCCGGATCAGGTGTTCCCGCGTCATCCGATTTTCTGGCAGAATGGTCAGTCGAGTCCTCACCAGCCCGACCCTCTAATCAGGCGGTGACGAATCCCTTAGAGCTCGTGTCGAGTGTGCCCCCACGCTCACGCCATCAGTTCAACCACACCAAATCAACTCAGGAGAATTGTGGCTGTAAAGATTCGTTTGAAGCGCATGGGCAAGATCCGCGCTCCTTACTACCGTATCGTCGTCGCCGACTCGCGCACCAAGCGCGACGGACGTGTCATCGAAGAGATCGGCAAGTACCACCCCACGCAGGAGCCTTCGGTCATCGAGGTCGACTCCGAGCGCGCCCTGTACTGGCTCGGCGTCGGCGCGCAGCCGTCCGAGCAGGTTGCCGCGCTGCTCAAGCTGACTGGCGACTGGGGCAAGTTCAAGGGTGACAAGGACGCCGTCAGCACGGTTCGTGTCAAGGAGCCGAAGGAGACGTTCCTCGTCGACGAGAAGAAGAAGGCCGTGCTCAAGCCGAAGGCCGAAGCTCCGGCGCCGAAGACAGAAGCGCCGAAGGCAGACGAGGCCAAGGCAGACGAGCCGAAGGCAGACGAGCCGAAGGCGGAAGCGTCGAAGGCAGACGAGCCGAAGGCAGACGAGCCGAAGGCCGAAGCGCCCAAGGCAGACGAGCCAGCCGCCGAAGCAACCGCGAGTGAGACTCCGGCCGAAGCGGATGCCGCAGCAGCAGACACCGCAGCAGCCGAGGTAGAGGCGAGCCCGACCACCGTGCAGGAGACGCCCGCGCAGGTAGACAACAGCGACGTCGACGCCGTAGCGGCAACCGACCCCGACAAGGCGTAGCCAGTGCTTGCAGGAGCACTCGAGCATCTCGTCAAGGGGATCGTCGATCACCCGGACGACGTGCAGGTCGTTCAGAAGAACTCTCCTCGCGGCGATGTCCTCGAGGTGCGTGTGCACCCCGAGGACCTCGGTCGCGTGATCGGACGTGCCGGTCGCACTGCGAAGGCGCTCCGCACCCTCGTCTCGGCGATCGCCGACGGCAAGCGCGTTCGCGTCGACGTGGTGGATACCGATTTCTAGAGACGACGCATCCAGCCAGACGCAACTGAGAGTCGGTCGCCTGACCAAGGCGCACGGGCTCAAGGGCGCGATCAAGGTCGAGCTGTACACAGACGACCCGGGGCGACGTTTCGTCCCGGGCGCCGTGTTCCAGCTGCAGGTTCCGACCAGCTCGCCATGGCACGGCAAGACACTCGAGCTCATTGAGCTGAAGTGGTACAACACTCACGCGGTTGCCTTTTTCAAGGACGTGCCCGACCGCTCGGTGGCCGAGTCGCTCATGAAGGCGATTCTGTGGGTGAACCAGGATGTCGCGGAGCTTCCCGACGAGGATGACGCGTGGTACGACCATCAACTCGTCGGCCTCTCGGTGATCCGCGACGGTCACAAGGTCGGCGTCGTCGGCAGGGTCGACCACTTCCCCTCCCAGGATCTCCTGCTCGTCACGACGGATGCGGGCGAGATCCTCGTTCCGTTCGTCAAGGCGATCGTGTCCGCGGTCGACGTCACGGCGGGTACCCTCACGGTCACGCCTCCGCCCGGCCTCTTCGCGGAGGCACCGGAGCCAGACGCTGCCGAGGCAGAGTCCCACGAAAACCCT
>JBBPZN010000156.1:0-33098 GCA_038198705.1 Mycobacteriales bacterium | reverse complement strand
GCGCTCTTCAATTGGCATTCACGCAACAAGCTGGCCGCATGCGCGAACCTGGAAACTCCCGAGGGGTATGCCGCCGCAATCGCACTGCTCGAGATCAGTGATGTGCTGGTGGAGAACAACTCCAACGGCACGCTCGAGAAGCTGGGCCTGGGCCACGAGGCGCTGCTGGAGATCAACCCACGGCTGATCGTGGTGCGGATGCCGCCGATGGGAATGAGCGGACCCATGAGCGACTACCTCGGTTACGGGCCGAACTTCAACTCACTCGTCGGCATCGCAGCAATGGACGGATACGAGGGCGAAGAGCCCGATTCGGCAGGCGAGAATTACCACATGGACGAGGCGGCCCCCGCGGGCGTCGCGTTCGCGGTGATGGCAGCGCTGTGGGATCGCGAACGCACCGGGCTCGGCGGCCTCGTCGAGTTCCCGCAGGCGGAGGCCGTGATGGCGGAGATCGGCGAATTCGTCCTGGATTACCAGATGAACGATCGGAACCCACAGGTGCTCGGCAATACCGACCTGCGCATGCTTCAGGACGTGTTCCTCTCCGCCGACGAGGACCGCTGGCTCGCGGTATCTGTTCGCGACGACCGTGATTGGGCCTCGATGGCAGCTCTCGTCGACGCCGAAGGACTGGCCGGGATGGGCGAGACCGCCGCGTTGCGCGCGGAGAACTCCGCCGCAATCCGTGCGGTGCTGGCGGGTTGGTGCCGCAAGCGGACGGCGGAGCAGGCCGTCCAGGAACTGCAGGCCGTCGGCGTGCCGGCGGGTGAGGTCATGAGCGAAACTCGGCTGCTCGAGGATCCGCACTTGGCTGCACGCGGCTGGTTCCAGGAGCGCAGCCACCCGTCGGTGGGCACGCACCGCTACCCCGGGCACCCGTGGCGAGCAGAGGGTTTCGACCTGGCATTCGGCCGGGCGGTTCCGGGCTTCGGTGAGGACAACGAGTACCTCTACAAGGAATTGCTCGGCTACTCCGCCGAACAGTACGCGGACCAGGTGGCTCGTGGCTTGATCACCGACCACCAGATTGCCTGACAGAGATATGCATTCGAATACAACACAGTTAGGCGGGCAACCGATGCCAGAAACAGCAGAGTCGTTGATCCCGGACGAGGTCGCGACCCGGATCGGAACGGTCGTCGCGACCGCGACAGGTGCTGTCGTGCAGCGTGATTGGCAGCGTTGGGCTGTATCCGTCCGCGAGGACAACCCGCTGTACTTCGACGGGGACTACGCACGCGAACACGGTTACGCAGACGTCATCTGCCCACCGCTCTACGTGCAGTACGCGATTCTCGGCGTCACTCCGATCGACACCTTGCGCGTCGACGGCTCCTCCGGTGCAGCATCCGGGAACCTGACGTTTCCCAAGTGCCCCAAGCGGATGGCGGGCGGCGAGAGCACCACGTTCCTGCGCCCCTCCTACGACGGCGACGTGATCACCTCGGTGCGCACAGTGGAGTCGATCGTGGAGAAGCAAGGCCGCTCAGGACGTTTCGTGCTGGTGACGTGGAAGACCACGTACACCAATCAGCGTCGCGAACTGGTCGCCGAAGCGACGACCTCGATGATCGCGCGGCCATGAGAGAAGGAAAAGAGTTGAGGGAGAACGCGATGGCAGGCCAGCTGCACTTCGAAGACGTCATGGTAGGCGATCAGGTCACCACCCTGCGCACGACCGTGGACGAGACCCAGATGTTTCTGTTCAGTGCTGCGACGTACAACGCGCACCGGATCCATTACGACAAGTCCTGGGCAGTGGATGTCGAGGGTTACTCGGGGCCACTAGTACAGGGGCCACTGCAGGCCGCACTACTGGCACGGGCCGTCACCGATTGGATCGGCGGCGCCGGCACCTTGGTGACGTACTCGGCCCAGAACCGTGCGGTCGCCTTCGCCGGCCAGGAGCTGGACTTCGTGGGCACGGTGACGGCCAAGCGTGAAGAAGACGGACGCGCGCTGGTGGACTTGGAGATTCGCGGTGAGCGCGAGGGCGAGCTGTTGATGCCGGGCACTGCCACGGTCACCCTGCCACGCCGGACCGAGGCTGCGTGATGAGCGGACTACGCGGCGAAGCAGCCATCCTCGGCTTCTGCGAGCTGCCCTCCCAGCGCAAGCAGACTCGGCCGGAGCAGTTCACCATCGAGCAGTGGGCGACATTGTCGAAGATGGCGATCGACGACGCGGGCATCGACGCCTCACAGGTCGACGGCATCGTCGCGCACGGCCTGGCGGAGTCGGACATGTTCGTCCCGGCCACGCTGTCGGAGTACATGGGATTGCCGTTGAACTTCGGTGAGCGGGTGGACCTGGGCGGCGCCACGGCAGCCGGCATGGTGTGGCGTGCGGCGGCGGCGGTGGAGCTGGGCCTGTGTGAATCCGTGCTCGTGGTGGTCCCGGGCTCGTACATGTTGCCGCGCTCGCAGCAACGCCCGGCCACGGACCCGTGGCAGTTCGGTGCGTCGAGCAACAACTTCGGCTCGCCTCAGGCGGAGTTCGAGATCCCCTACGGCAACCTCGGGCAGAACGCGCCGTACGCGCAGATCGCTCGGCGCTACGCAGCCGAGTTCGGCTACGACCCGGAGGCGACCGCGAAGATCGCCGTCGACCAGCGGACGAACGCGTGCGCCACCCCCGGTGCGGTGTTCCACGGCAAGCCGATCACGCTCGACGACGTGCTCGCCAGCCCGATGATCGCGGACCCCATCCGGATGCTCGAGGTCGTCATGCGGGTGCAGGGCGGCGCGGGTGTGATCGTCGGTAACGCCGACGTGGCGCGCAAGTCGAAGAACCGTCCCGTATGGGTCAAGGGCTTCGGCGAGCGGATCTCGTTCAAGACTCCCACTTACGCCGAGGACATGGTCCGCACCCCGATCAAGCAGGCTGCCGATAAGGCGTTCGCGATGGCGGGCGTCGAGCGTTCCGACATCGACGTGGCGTCGATCTACGACTGCTACACGATCACGGTGCTGATGAGTCTGGAAGATGCAGGGTTCTGTGAGAAGGGCACCGGTATGGAGTGGGTCAAGCAGCGCGATCTGACCTTCCGCGGCGATTTCCCGCTGAACACCGCAGGTGGCCAGCTTTCCTTCGGGCAGGCAGGCATGGCAGGCGGTATGCACCATGTGGTCGACGGCGTCCGGCAACTGATGGGGCGCGCAGGCGAGGCGCAGGTCGAGGATTGCAACACGGCGTTCGTCACCGGCAACGGCGGAATCATGAGCGAGCAGGTCGCTTTGATCCTGCAAGGAGAATGAGTATGAGCACCGCAGAAAAGCCGTTTCCCGAGCCCACCCCGGTTACGAAGCCGTTCTGGGACAGTCTTCGCGAGCACCGGATCGAGATCCAGTACTCGCCGTCCTCGGAGGAGTACGTGTTCTACCCGCGGGTGCTGGCGCCGCGCACGCTGGCCGACGATCTCGAATGGCGGGAAATCACCGGGTTGGGCACGCTGTATACCTACACCGTGGCCGATCGCCCCACCGCGCCGCCATGGGCGGACTCGCTCCCACAGATCCTGGCCGTCGTCGAATGGGACGTGGGGCCGCGGTTGAGCACGGAGATGGTCGAGGTCGACCCGGCAGACCTGGCAATCGGCATGCGTGTCGAACCGGTGTTCTGCGACTATCCCGACCGCGACGTCACGCTCCTGCGTTACCGCCCGGCCGCCAACCGAGACTGACGAGAGGAATCACAGATGTCACGGATGGCAGGCAAGGTCGCGTTGATCACCGGCGCAGGCGGAGGAATGGGCCGTACCCACGCGGTGCGGTTGGCCCAGGAGGGCGCGGACATCATCGCGCTCGATCTCGTCGAGGCAGGCCTTGCCGAGACAGCGGCGCTCGTTCGGGCCGAGGGCCGTCGAATCGTCACCGGTGTTGCGGACGTGCGAGATCTGGCCGCGACGAAGGATGCAGTCGCACTCGGCGTGGCCGAGCTCGGCAGGTTGGACACGGTGGTCGCCAATGCCGGAGTGACCGAGAACGTCGGCCCGTCGTGGACGATCGACGAGACTCTGTGGGAGCGGTCGATGGCCGTCAACCTCACCGGGGTCTGGCACACCGTGCTGGCAGGCGTGGCTGCGCTGGAGGTCGCCGGCGGTTCGGTGATCATCATCAGCTCGACGGCCGGCATCAGCGCGGCGCCCGGCGCCTCGCACTACAGCGCAGCCAAACATGCGGTGGTCGGACTGGCCAGGACACTGGCCAACGAGCTCGGCCCGCAGTCGATTCGCGTCAATACCGTCCACCCAGGCGCGGTGGACACGGCGATGACCCTCAACCCGGCCACGTTCGCCCGGCTGCGACCGGACCTTGCGGATCCAACAGCCGAGGACGTCGTCGATGTCCTCGCGCCGCGGCACCTGTTGCCGGTGCCGTGGGTGGAGTCGGTGGATGTGAGCAACGCGGTGGTGTTCCTGGCCTCGGACGAGGCGCGGTACATCACCGGCACACAACTGGTCGTCGACGCCGGACTTACACAGAAAGCGATGTCATGAGTGGGCGATTGGCGGGCAAGACGGCCTTGATCACCGGTGGAGCCCGGGGGATCGGACGCGCGCAGGCGGTGCGATTCGCTCAGGAGGGTGCCGACTTGATCGTGGTGGACTGCTGCACCGCGGTAGCGCACTCGACGACCCCCGCCGCGAGCAGCGCGGACCTGGCGGAGACCGTCCGGCAGGTCGAACTGCTCGGAAGACGGATCGTCGCCATCGAGGCCGATGTCCGCGAGCAGAGCGCGCTGGATGCTGCGTTAGCCCGCGGCGTCGACGCACTCGGTCGACTCGACATCGTCTGCGCAGGCGCCGCAATCAGTTCCACCGGCAAAACGATGGAGCTGTCGGCCGAGGTCTGGCAGACGATGCTGGATGTCAATCTCACCGGTATGTGGAAGACCTGCAAGGCCGCTATTCCACACCTGATCGAGGGCGGGCGCGGTGGCTCGCTCGTCCTGGTCAGCTCCACGGCAGGCGTGCGGGCCCTGGACGGCATGGGCCATGTCGCTGCGGCCGAGCACGGGCTGGTCGGGCTGATGCGATCGCTGGCGAAGGAGCTCGCGCCGCACAGCATCCGAATCAACATCGTGAACCCGCCCATGAGCACGGACGAAAGGGCGAGCCAGGACATCGCCGACGTGAGCCTGTTCCTGGCCTCCGACGAGGCCCGCTCCATCACCGGGATCACGATGCCTCTCGACATGGTCTACGTGTGAGAACCCGGTGACCTGCGTGCTAGTCGAACCAACACACTCTCCAGAAAGAAGGAATCGATCATGACGCGAACCAATGTGGACGTGGTGGTTGTCGGAGCAGGCCTCGCCGGTCTGTACACGATGCACAAGTTCCGCGGGCAGGGTCTCGACGTCCAGGGCTTCGAAGCAGCTTCCGACGTCGGCGGCACGTGGTACTTCAACCGCTACCCGGGCGCTCGCTGCGATGTGGAAAGCGTCGACTACTCGTATTCCTTCGACGATGATCTGCAGCAGGAGTGGGACTGGTCCGAGCGCTACGCCACGCAGCCCGAGATCCTGGCATACCTCGAACACGTCGCGGACCGATTCGACCTGCGTAGCGGCTTCGAGTTCGACACCCGAGTGGTGTCCGCGACGTTCGACGAGCAGGCCGCACGGTGGAACATCGTCACCGACAAGGGTGCGAAGGTGACGGCGCGATTCTGTGTGCTGGCCACCGGCGCGCTGTCCACGACGAACCTGCCGAACATCCCGGGCCGTGACAGCTTCGGCGGCGAGATCCTGCATACCGGCGACTGGCCGCGCACCGGGGTCGATTTCGCCGGAAAGCGGGTCGGTGTCATCGGCACCGGATCCTCGGGCATCCAGTCCATCCCGCTGATTGCTGAGCAGGCAGCGACCCTGCACGTCTTCCAGCGCACCCCGAACTTCTCCGTGCCTGCGAGCAACCGCCCGCTGGACGAAGAGACTCGCCGTGAGCAGAAGGCGACTTACGCCGAGCGTCGACGCAAGAGTTGGGCCAGCGGTGGTGGTTCCCCCTTCGTCTCGAACCCGAAGAGTGCGCTCGAGGTCCCGGTGGATGAGCGGGAAGCAGAGTTCGAGCAGTACTGGGAGCTCGGCGGGGTGTTGTTCGCCAAGACGTTCGCGGACCAGATGAGTGATATCGAGGCCAACGACCTGGCCCGCGGCTTCGCCGAGCGCAAGATTCGCGCCGTCATCGAAGATCAGGCTGTCGCCGACGTACTGATCCCGACGGATCACCCGATCGGGTCCAAGCGGATCGTCACCGACTCCGGCTACTTCGCGACGTACAACCGCGACAACGTCACGTTGGTGAACCTCCGCAAGGCGCCGATCACCGCCATCGACGAGACGGGCATCGCGACTGCCGACGCGCACTACGACCTGGACATGATCGTGTTCGCCACGGGCTTCGACGCGATCACCGGTTCACTGGACCGCATCGACATCCGTGGACGCGACGGGGTACTGCTGCGTGAGGCATGGGCGGCAGGACCACAGACACTGCATGGCATCGCTGCGGCCGGCTTCCCGAACCTGTTCCTGATCACCGGCCCCGGTAGCCCTGGTGTGCTGGCAAACATGGTGTTGGGCTCCGAGCAGCACGTCAACTGGATCGCCGACGCGATCGCATACCTCGACAGCAGCGACTACGCGATCATCGAGGCAAGCGAGCAAGCTGCTGCGGACTGGATGGCCGAGTGTGCCGCTGTCGCCGCGAAAACTTTGTTCCCACAGGCCAATTCCTGGTACATGGGTGCAAATATCGAGGGTAAACCACGCGTCTTCATGATGTATGCAGGTGGTTTCGGTAACTACGGCAAGAAGATCGCGGAGGCTGCCGCGGCGGGCTACAAGGGGTTCGAGCTCACCGCGCTCGCTGTATGTCAGGATTGACATCACGGCGGGTCCACACTGAGGATGCGAGCCCGCTTGACTGTGATCTGAATCTCTTTTACTCTTGGTGTGTAGTGAGATACTAAGTATCACTCAGTGATTCACGCCCTCGGGTCGGCTCCGTAGAGCTGCTGATTCGACTCGAACCTGATCTTGGGGGAGTGCCATGACCATCGTTGACATGAACGACACAAGGTTTGCCGGCCAGGCCATCGGTGCGCAGTCCAAGACGGACCTGCCGCCGTCGATGGTCGAACGCATGACCCTGATCCTGGACGCGTTCGATGGTCGAGCAGGTCGGTTGTCCCTCGAAGAGATCTCGTTCTGCACTCAGCTCCCGCGGTCCACGGTTCACCGCATTCTCGATCAGCTCGTCCGGCTCGACTGGGTGGATCACTCTTCGGTCGGCTATGGCCTCGGTTCGCGTGCCCTCGGACTGGGCGGCGGCGATGGTGGACGTAGCCAGATTCGCGAGGCCGCAGCACCGATCCTGCACGAACTGCACATGCAGACCGGGATGGTAGTCCATCTGTCCGTTCTCGACGGGTCCGAAAGCGTCTGTCTCGACAAGGTCGGTGGACGGTTCGCGTCCGCACTGCCCTCGCGCGTCGGTGGCCGGGTCTCGGCACATTCGACGGCAGGCGGGAAGGCGATGCTGGCGTGGCTGGATCCTGAGCATGTCGACACCCTGTTCGGCCCGGCACTGCCCCGCTTCACCGACAACACCATCACCGAACGGGCGGTCCTGCATCTGGAGTTGAACCGTATCCGTCAGCGCAAGGGCCTGGCATTCGGTCTCGGCGAGTCGGTCAGTGGGATCGCATGCGTGGGGTCGGCAATTCGTGGTTACGAAAGCCCGGCCGGAGGTATCGCGCTGTGCGGGGAGAT
Source organism: Mycobacteriales bacterium (assembly GCA_038198705.1). Taxonomy (GTDB): domain Bacteria; phylum Actinomycetota; class Actinomycetes; order Mycobacteriales; family Mycobacteriaceae; genus Rhodococcoides. The sequence continues at coordinate 25,319 of JBBPZN010000156.1, read as the reverse complement.
GCGGACTGCACAACTCGAAAGAGTTGCGCCTCTGGTCATGGATGCCGCTCGTGAGGTTTCGCGCACTCTGTTCCCCGAACTGGGAGCCCCGCGACGTGCCCGCAAAACTTGGTCGATGCAAGCGAACTGATCCCACCTCTGCCCGGGTGATGTGAGCTGACGTAGCGGCCACCTCGCACGTAGTGCTGCGCACTCGAGTCCTTCTGCCCGAGGATCTGGCCTCGGGACGATTCTGGATGCCGACGCCAAGCCACGCAGTGATTCTCTGCCTGCCGGCAGTCCATGGGGAGGGGCGAACTGCGGGCACAGATGGCGGCAGCGGATCCCTTCGGTGACGACGTATCAGCTGACGACATGTGTGGGGCTCGGTAGGCGCGCTCGACCGCTGCTGAAACCTCTCGTGCATACTGCTGGACGAAGCACTCAGCAAGCCAGTCGTAGGGGGAAGCCGGTCGAAATCCGGCGCTGACCCGCAACGGTGGGCTGTCTCCTCTCGCAGAGATGGCAAGTCCGATTACCCAGCGGCTGTGTGTGCGACACCTATTCGTCGTGGTCTACGAATCGGCAGTCCAGCGCGTGGTTGATTTTTTGCTGCACGTCGACTCTCAATTTCGTGGCTCTGAGCTCCAAGTGAGGTTCATATGTCACCATCCACTCCCTCCATCGTCCGAATTGTCGCGGTCGGTTCTGCGGCAGCGCTGCTCTTCGCGGGCTGTTCGCGTGGCGACTCGATGGACGCCACCTCGGCCGGGGCCGCGTTCGACGAGCCGGTCTCCATCTCCAACTGCGACCTCACCCAGCGGTTCGATGCCCCTCCACAACGCATCATTTCCATGAACGACCACGTCACCGAGGTGCTCATCGAGATGGGTGTCACGGACCGGATCGTCGGGATGGGCTATCAGAACGCCTCGCCCACTGCGGAGACTGCAGCTGCATTCGAACGAATCACCGGCCTCGCCGATGAATACCCCACGAAAGAACAGATCCTCGATCTCGATCCCGACCTCATTGTGGGCGGCATGCGAAGTGCCTTCAACGACAAGGAGGGCCGCTCTCGCGAATCGTTCACCGAGGTCGGCGTCGCAACGTTCCTGTTCTCCGAGTACTGCGGATCGGGATTCCCCGACATCGGGATGCTCGAAAACGATTATTCCCAACTCGGTGAGATTCTGGGAGTCGAGGATGCCGCGAGGGATGTCACCGACGGTGTCGTGGCAGGCCTGGATGCAGTGGGTGAGAAATTGACCGGTGTTGCTCCGACCCCGACGTTCTTCTACGACTCCGGTGAAGACGTCCCCCTGACCATCGGGGGCGTCGGCGTCGGGCAAGTCATCGCGGACTATGCCGGGGCGGAGAACATCTTCCCCGAAGGCGAGCGTCCCTACCTGGACACGACGTGGGAGATCATCGGTGAACGCGCACCACAGGCGATCGTCGTCCTCGACTACGGCGATACCTCCGCGCAGGGCAAGATCGACTTCCTGAAAAGTCAACCGATCATGGCGACGACGCCTGCCGTCCAACGCGACAACTTCATCGTCGTACCGCTCGACGACTTCTTCGAGAGCCCGCGACTGGTGACGAGCGTGGACGCCATCGCGCGCGCACTGCACCCGGACCGGTTCCAGGACTGATGACCACCGCCGTCGAAACCCGGACTGCGCCTGCCGAATCCACGTCGACGCGGCGTTCACGCTTTCCGCTCGGAGTGGTTCTTGCCTTGCTGATCGTCGGTCTTCTGGCTGCAATCGCAGCGGCAGCATCGTTCGGGTCGGTACGGATTCCCGTCGGCGACGTCTGGGCGATCGTGATGCACAAGGTGATGCCGGGAGCGTTCGAATCCTGGTGGACCGAGGCGCGCGCAGTGATCGTCCTCGACTCCCGTCTGCCGCGGTCGTTGACTGCCGCGGTCGTCGGCGCCTCCCTTGCGATCGCGGGCGGTGTCGCACAGGCCGTCACGCGTAACCCGCTTGCTGATCCGTACCTGCTGGGAGTCTCCTCGGGAGCGGGCTTCGGCGTCGTGGTCGTGATGGCGCTCGGCATCGGGGCGGGTGCACTCGGGCTCTTCACCATTCCGGCGGCGGCCTTCGTCGGGGCGATGATCCCGTTGTTCCTGGCATTGCTGATCGGTGGCAGGTACCCGCAGTCGACGGCGATCATCCTCGTCGGCGTCGCGCTGGGTGCCGTATTTTCGGCGTTGATCACCTTCACCCTTCTGGTATTCGCCGACGAACACACTCTGAGTGGTGTGTTGCATTGGCTTGCAGGAGGATTCGGTGACGCCCGCTGGTCGACGTTGACATTTCCCACCGTCGCGCTCCTGGTGGTCGGCACTGTGCTGTTGCTCAGTGCGCCCCGCATGGACCTGCTCAAAACGGGAGACGACGGCGCCGCTGCGCTGGGATTGAATGTGCAGCGGTTCCGCGTACTTCAGCTCCTCGCCGTCTCGATGCTGGCCGGTGCCGCCGTATCCGTCGGTGGCGGAATCGGTTTCGTAGGTTTGCTCGTTCCCCATCTGGCCGGATACATCGTCGGTACCCGGGCCATCAGGTTGCTTCCCGTGGCGGCCCTACTCGGGGCGATCGCGTTGGTAGGGGCAGATACGCTTGCGCGATCGGTTGCCAGTAGCACCGAGGTGCCGGTGGGAGTGGTCACCGCGCTGGTCGGCGCACCGATCTTCGTGTTCATGCTCTCTCGCCAATATGGAAGGGCCGAGCGATGACCCTGTCGATACACGAGGTCACTGCCCGGCTCGGATCGCGAGAAGTGTTGCATGGCATCGATTTCAGTGTCCGTCCCGGGGAAATTCTGGGACTCGTCGGACCCAACGGATCAGGGAAGACCACGGCGCTGCGCTGCTGCTATCGGGCGTTGACACCGGCGTCCGGATCCGTCCTCGTCGACCATATCGACGCACGGTCGATGAAGCGCGCGGAACTCGCGCGGACCGTCGGCGTCGCATCGCAGGAACCCGAGGCATCCGTCGGACTGACGGTCCGAGAATCGGTCGCGCTCGGGAGGGTGCCGCACCGCGGCTGGTTCTCTCCCCCGACCGCATCCGACGAAGAGATAGTGACATCCTGCCTGCGCCGGTTGGAGTTGTTCGCTCTGGCCGACCGTGACGTCGGGGCATTGTCCGGCGGTGAGCGGCAACGCGTCTCCATTGCCCGCGCACTGGCTCAACAGCCGCGAATTCTGCTGCTCGACGAGCCGACCAACCATCTCGATCTGCGCCACCAACTGATCGTCATGAGCGCCATTGCCGACCTTGCTGCCGACGGGCTCGCAATCGTCATCACTGTGCACGATCTGCGTCTGGCCGTCGAGTACTGCTCCTCGCTGGCGGTTCTCGACGGTGGATCCGTCGTTGCTTCGGGCCCGACTGCCGAGGTTCTGACCGACTCTCTGCTGGCGGAGGTATTCGGCATTCGGGCGACGGTGCGTACCCATCCGAGGCCCGTCTTCGACGTACACGGTCTGGCATGAGCGTCTATGCGCGTGCCGCGGCGCGAATACCAGGGCTCGGTGAATACCTCGAAGGCCCGTTCGATCTTCCCGCGTCGGTGATGCTCGACGCCGACTGGATACGGGCACGCGTCGTCGACACCGGGGTGCGGTGGAACTGCGTCGACGACCGAGTCAACGGCACCCTGTGGTGGTATTCGGCCAGCTCGACACTCGCCTTCGTTGCTGTCGCCACCGCGATGGTGACCGGTGAGGCCGCAGATCCAAGCCTCGATACCGCACACTGCTTCCTGCGCCCGAACGGCTACCTGGGTGGGGTGAGAACCGAGCGGACCATCTCGACCGAGCAACTGGCGCCCGCATTGGACGCAACGTTCGCGGGCATCATCGATGTACTCGCCGAGTCCTCGGGAGCCCGTCGACAGGCGTTGTGGGCAATCGCGACGGACTCCCTCGCCAACCGCAGCCTCGACGTGGGGGCCGCGCTCGGTGACAGGACCGTCGGCAGTCGCTTCGCTATGTCGTTGATCGCGAATATGCAGGCAACGCTGCCGTTCCCGAGATTTGTCGACGTGGGGGGCTGCCGGTTCACCCAGCGCTGCTCGTGCTGCCTTCTGTACGAGACCGCAGGAGCCGACAAGTGCACCAGCTGCCCTCGGCGAACGCCTGTGGATCGTCAGCGTGGACTCGAGATCGCTGCCCGCTATCGATAGTCGACATCGCGGGCCGTCGCAGAATTAGGGAGACCGTGTCGCTCGATCATGGGTGGTGCCTCTCACAGGGGTGAACTTCCGCGATGAGTGTTACCCGAGCTCAGGACCACCCGGTTGCCGGTAGCCTCGGTGCAGTGAAAACTTCGAGGGCCCTATCAGGGTGTATCGCATCGGCATTCGTCCTCGCGTCTCTGATCGGCTGTTCTTCGCCGGAACCCGAACAAGCTCCGGCGCCGGTGGCGAACCAGGTGACGATGAAAGACCGCAGCTACACGCCCGCCAGCATCACCGTCGACATCGGCGACACGGTGACCTGGGTGTTCGACGACGGCGGCATCACGCACGACGTCGTCGCCGATGACAAGTCCTTCCGCAGCCCGCTGATGACCTCGAACACGTTCACCCGCACGTTCACCGAACCGGGAACGTACACATATCACTGCACCCCGCACCCGGACATGATGGGAACCGTTGTCGTTCAGGGCTGAGCCGTAGTAGTTGGTCGGATGACCTGGGCTCGCATCACCGATATCGTGGAACAGGTGATCTCACTCGACCTGCGTAGGGGGACAAGAGCGCCGCTGGCGGTCGGAGCTCTCGCCGTCGCGGCCGGGGCATTGTTGTACCTCCGGGACCCACGGACGTCGACGTATCTTCCGTGCCCGATCCATGCCGTCACCGGATTGTGGTGTCCAGGGTGTGGCACGACACGGGCCCTCGGTGACCTGGTGCGCGGTGACCTACCGTCCGCGCTGACCACGAACGCCCTGGCCGTCGTACTCGTCGTCGTGGGGGTTGTGGTGTGGGGCGTATGGCTTCGCTCCCGTGCACGCGGCAGGGCATTCTGCGGCCGGCGCCCGCCGATGTGGCTGTTCGTCGCGAGTGTCGCCGTCGTAGTGGCATTCACGATTCTGCGCAACATCCCAGTAGGCAGTTGGTTCGCGCCGGCGTCATAGTTCAGGTGTCGTCCACTCTCGACTTTCCGAAGGAGTAAGCGCATGTGGCTCGAAGTGTTCTCGGTCGTGGTTCTCATTGGGGCGCTGGTAGTGCTCATTCCGACTGCTCGGCGCGTGTTCAAGAAGGGGGAGGACGAGTGAGCGCTTCGCTGTAGGGCCGTGGGACGAAGGCCGGACAGGGCGGAAAAGCATCGACATCTAGTATCTATGTTGTGTCTATCCCCGCATCGAACCCGACATCGGCATCGGAGCAGGCTTACCTGACCGTCAAGGAACTCATCGTCACCGGTGAACTTCCCGGCGGTGAGCTGGTCAGCGAAGGTGACATCGCTGGACGCATGGACCTGAGTCGGACACCGGTTCGCGAGGCGTTTCTCCGACTTCAGGTCGAAGGATGGATGCGGCTCTATCCCAAGCGAGGGGCACTCGTCGTGCCGATCGCGCCCGGCGAGGCCGAACATATCGTGTCGGCGCGCTGGATCGTCGAGACTGCGAGCGTTCGCGCTGTCGTCGGGAACCAACGGGCCCGAACCGAACTTCTCGCTGATCTCCGCAGCAACCTCGAGCGCCAACGTGGCCTTGTCGAGACGGGCACGGCAGCCGAATTCAGCGCTGCCGACGCAGACTTTCACCGGCTGATAGTGCGTGCAGGCGGCAACCCACTTCTCGACGAGTTCTACACCGGTCTTCGCGAGCGTCAGCGACGGATGACGGCGCATTCGCTCATCCGCGATCCCGGGCAGATCTCGCGAATCGTCGACGATCACGCCGAGCTCACCGACTTGATCGAGGCGGGCGACGTCGACGGTTTCGCTGATGCGGTCGAGCAACACATGAACCGGGTGCATGGATTGACCGAGGGCGGTCGGCAATGACCGCACTCTCCACCGGGTCGAACGTCACCAAGGTCGGTACTGCACGCTGGCTACTCGTCGCGGCAGGCATGTTCGCCGTCGCATGGGGCGGAAACGAATTCACCCCACTTCTGGTGATGTACCGGCTCGAGCACGGCTTCTCCGCCGTCACGGTCGATATGTTCCTGTTCGCGTATGTCATCGGGATAGTGCCCGCGCTGCTCATCTGTGGGCCGCTGTCCGATCGGCTGGGTCGACGGCCGGTGATGTTGCCCGCGACGGCGGTGGCCGCTGCCGGATCGATTCTCATTTCGCTGGGCGCCGACAGCGCAGGCGTGCTGTTCAGCGGCCGGGTTCTCAGCGGAGTCGCTCTCGGTATCGGGATGGCCGTCGGAGGCAGTTGGGTGAAAGAGCTGACCGCCCTGGACCCTTCGGCCCCAGCCGGCGCGGGAGCACGTCGCGCGGCGATGAGTTTGACTGCAGGTTTCGCGCTCGGTGCAGGCGTCGCCGGCATCCTGGCCCAGTGGGCGCCCTGGCCGACGCATCTCGCGTACCTCGTTCATGTGGGCATCTGTGTCCTCGCCGGGATCGGTATGGCTTCGGTACCGGAGACACGCGCTGCTGTGCCGCCTGCGGATCGTGAACCGCTTCGCAAAGATCTGGTGATCCCCGCAGCGTCGCACCGCAGATTTCTGCTGGTCGTCGTTCCGTTGGCGCCGTGGGTGTTCGGTGCCGCGAGTGTCGCGTACGCGGTGCTGCCGTCGTTGATGGCCGACAGCAGTGGGGGCTACCCCATCGCACTGTCGGCATTGATGTCGGTGATCGCGCTCGGCTCCGGCTTCGCCATCCAGGCGGTCGGCCGCAAGATCGACACTCCGACTCACGCCAGAGGGGCGCTCGTTGCGCTCGCCATTCTGGTCGTCGGGATGTTGCTCGCAGCGTGGGCCGCATCGGTATTGACGATCGCCGCCGCTCTCATCGCAGCGGCAGTGCTCGGTTGCGGTTACGGCATGGCGTTGGTCTCCGGATTGCACGAGGTGCAACGTATCGCCGGCCCCGATGACCTGGCCGGACTGACCGCCGTCTTCTATTCGCTCACGTACCTGGGGTTCGCGATGCCGGCGATTCTGTCCGCGCTCACCGAGCAGTGGCCGGGGGTCGTGACCTATCCCGCCATCTTCGTCTTCGGTTCGGTTCTCGCCGCGCTCTGCTGGGTGTTCGTTCGCACTCGGTCGAGGGCGCACCTTCCCTGAGTTTCGTGAGCGGGGCGGCAATTTACTCCCCCATTCGGAATCCGTACCCCCTGCAGGGGGTACGGATTCCGAATAGCGGAGTAAATTTGCGGCGCCGGAGCCTACGGAAGCGCCGGCAGCTCCGCCTGATAGAGCCAGCTGTCCCAGAGGGTTCGCGGACAACCGAAGCGCGAGGCCAGGTCGATGAAATCCTGGCTCGATACCGTCGAATAGCGATAATCTTTGGTCCACAGCTGAATCAGTGCGAAGAACCGCTCGTCACCGACGGTTCGCCGCAGTGAATGCAATGCCAGCGCGCCACGTTTGTAGACCCGGTCATCGAACAGCCTGGCCTTGCCCGGATCGCCGAGTATCAGATCCTTCGGCAAGGTCTGCTGGATGGCGTATACGCGCTGCGCCTTGTCTTGAGCGCTTGCGCCACCGGAGTTTTCGACCCAGATCCATTCGGAGTAGCACGCGAAGCCTTCGTGCAACCAGATGTCCGCCCAGGTTCCGAGTGTGAGACTGTTGCCGAACCACTGGTGCGCAAGCTCGTGTGCGACAAGGCGTTCGGAGCTGCGATCACCCGAACAATGGTTGGCGCCGAAGATCGAGATGCCCTGCGCCTCGATCGGAATTTCCAGTTCGTCATCGGTGACGACAACGGTGTAGGCCGCGAACGGGTACGGGCCGTACAGGCGTACGAAGGTCTCCATCATCTGGACTTGACGGCCGAAATCGTGATCGTAGTGCCGACGCAGCCGTGGAGGGATGATCGCCTCTATCGGTACGGGCTCGGTACTGGTGACGCGTTGCTCGTAGTGTCCGATCTGGATGGTGGCAAGGTACGTCGCCATGGGCTCGGGCTGCTCGTATACCCACGTCGTGCGGCTCGCCCGAGTCTGCTTGCGCACCAACGTTCCATTGGCCACCGCATAGTAGGGCGAGTCCGTGGTGATCGTGATGCCGTAGCTCGCTTTGGACACCGGATGGTCGTCGCAGGGAAACCAGGATGCGGCACCGTTGGGTTGGCTCGCGACGATGGCCCCTTCGGCGAGTTCGTCCCAACCGACTTCACCCCAGAAACTGTTGATGGGCTTGGGGATTCCGCCGTAGTGCACGGTGACGACGAGCGCCCCACCCGAGAGGATCGGTTTGGCCATGGTGATCTTCAGCTTGCCGCGCTGCTGCGAGAACTTCACCGAGCGAGACCCGTTGACCGACACCTTGGACACCCGCAGTGCAGGCCCGAGATCGAGCGCGAACTTGATGATGGTCGCGGTGGTGACGGCGGTGATCTGCGCTGTCCCGGTCAGTCGATTGCTGTCGACCTTGTACTCGAGATCCAGCTGGTACCGCGAGACCCGATATCCGCGGTTGCCGCTCTCGGGTAGGTACGAGTCGATCGGTGCATCGTTGGCGTCGAGGTCGAACGTCGGCGTCACGGACTTCGAACCAGGTTTCACCGGGTCGCCTCGGCCGCCACAGTGATCCTGCGGTACGGATCGCCCTTTGCCCACGGTGCGATCGGGTTACCTTGCCAACGCGTGTGCGCAGGCACGGTGTCGCCGCGCATGACCAGAGATGCCGGCCCGACGGTCGCGCCGTCGCCGATCCCCGCGGCAGGCAGCGCGACGCAATGCTGCCCCAGTGTGGCTCCTCGTCCGAGGGTGACGCTGTCCATGGACATGATCCGATCATGGAACAGGTGCGTCTGCACAACGCACCCACGGTTGACTGTTGCACCGTCGGCGAGTGTCACAAGATCGGCTTCCGGTAGCCAGTATGTTTCACACCAGACTCCGTGGCCGATGTCCGCGCCGAGCCAACGAAGCCACATGTTGAGCACCGCTGTGCCTTCCGCTGCCCGCGCGAACCACGGGGCCGCGACGGTTTCGACGAACGTGTCGGACACTTCGTTGCGCCACACGAACGAGCTCCACAGCGGGTGTTCCACCTTGTCGATGCGGCCGACCCAGGCCCACTTCGCCAGCGCAGATACTGCGGCGGCGACGGCACCGGCAATCAGCAGTACGACTCCGCTGAGTAGAGCGGCAAGCCAGTACCCACGACTGTCGGCCAGTGCGAAGAGTCCGCACAGCACACCAAGGCCGATCGCGAACGTCACCACCACAGGAATCAGTCGGCAGGTCTCGACGAATGCCCGGGCGATCTTGAGCTTCGTCGGCGGATCGAACGTGCGCGAGGAGTCTGCTTTCCCGGAGGCACGACGCAACCGCACGGGTGGGCTGCCGAGCCAGGACGAGCCGGATTTCGCCTTGTCCGGGGTAGCCGACAGCACGGCGACGAGGCCGTTCTTCGGGACTGTGCGTCCCGGACCCGTCATGCCCGAGTTGCCGAGGAATGCGCGCTTGCCGACCTTGGCATCCCCGAGGCGCATCCAGCCGCCGCCGAGTTCGTAGCTGGCGATCATCGTGTCGTCGGCGAGGAATGCACCGTCGGCGACGGTGGTGAATTTCGGAATCATCAGCACTGTCGAGGCCTCGACGTCCTTGCCGATCTTGGCACCGAGAAGTCGCAGCCACCCCGGCGTCAACAAGCTGGCGTAGAGCGGGAACAGGAAGGTGCGAGCGGAGTCCATGAGTCTTTCGGTTGCCCACACCTGAAAGCCGATCCTGCTGCGAACCGGGTGATAGCCCTCGGTCAGGCCGATGCTGCACAACCGCACCGCGGCCACCGTGATCAGCGCGAACGTCGCGAGGGAGACCATCGTGGCGACAGGTAAAAGCAACGCGCCGCGGCCGAGTGCGCCGAGCAACGTCGTCGCAGTGTGCAGCCACCAACCCATCAGTACCAACGAGACGCCGATGGAGAAGATCGCCATACCCGACAGGAACAGCGACGCGACGCCGTACGCCACGATCCACCGGGTCGCGCGAGGTGGTGTTTCCTCGGGCCACGGGTGCTCGGCCTTGCCGATTTTCGTGGCGGGGGAGCCCGCCCACATCTGATCGGCTTTGACCCGTCCGACGACGGCGGAACCGGCGGTCACGACGGCGTTCTTGCCGACCGAAGTGCCGGGTAGGAGCGTCGATCGTGCGCCGACGGTTGCCCCCGCACCGATCCTGATGCCGCCGATGTAGACGATGTCACCGTCGATCCAGTGACCGGTGAGGTCGACCTCGGGTTCGACCGAGCAGCCGTCGCCCAGCTCGAGCATTCCGGTCACGGGAGGCATGGTGTGCAGGTCGACGCCCTTGCCGATCTTTGCGCCGAGTGCTCGGGCGTAGTAGACCATCCACGGCGCGCCGGACAGGTTGGAGGCGCCGCTGGCGTCGGTGAGGCGCGTTGCCGTCCACAGCCGCAGATGCACGCTGCCGCCGCGGTCGTAGGCGCCGGGTTTCACTCCGGTCAGCAGCAGGCGCGAGCCGAGGACCGAGATCGCCATCCGGCCGACCGGCGTGATGAACAGCAAGAATGCGACCAGGAGCCACCACCAGGACACCGTCGGCGCCCATGGCACGTCGGCGAACCACGACATGACGTTGGCGAGAATGCCGAGCCAGGTGACCCATTGCAGACCGGTCAGCGTGGTCAGCGGCACCGTTGCGGCGATCTGGATCCACTGCGCCCGACGCGGCGTCGGGATCACTTCACGCGGCACGACGTCGACCGGCGGTGTGAGGTCGTCGAGCATGCGGGCGAGTGAGCCGAGCCGGGGATGGTCGTACAACTGCGCGACGGTAACCTCGGGAAAACGCTGACGTAGCGCGGTCACCAACTGCGCGGCGGACAACGATCCGCCGCCGTTCTGGAAGAAGTCGGCGTTGTCGTCGGAGACCTGAGCGCCGAGAATTTCAGTCCACAGTTCGGCAACCCATCCTGCAGTTCCGCCGAGCCCGGACTGTTCGCCCATGCCGGGAAGTGGCCACGGGAGCGCGTTTCGATCCACCTTGCCAGACGTCCGCGTCGGCAGCTCGTCGACGAGGGTGAGCCGCGGAACGAGCGCCGACGGAAGTTGTTGGGCGAGCAGGGTGCGCGCGGCGTCGAGATCGAAGTTCGGGTCGGTGCTGGACAGATAACCGATGAGTACGGAGTTGCCCGCGCCGGTGGTGCGGATTGCAGCGGCAGCGCCGGCGACACCGGGGAGGGCCTGTAGTGCGTTGTCGATCTCGCCGAGTTCGATGCGTCGCCCGCCGAGCTTGATCTGATCGTCGGCGCGCCCCTGGAAAAGGAGACCTTCGAGCTCGAGTTTGACGAGGTCTCCGCTGCGGTACGCGCGCTCCCAGCCGAGCGTGGGCATGGGCGCGTACTTTTCGGCGTCCTTCTCGGGGTCGAGATAGCGGGCGAGTCCGACACCGCCGATCACCAGTTCACCGACCTCGCCGACGGCCACGGGCTTGCCTGCAGCATCGACGACCGCGAGATCCCAGCCGTCGAGCGGCAGCCCGATGCGCACCGGACCCTTACCGTCCATGATCGATGCGCAGGCGACGACGGTCGCCTCGGTCGGACCGTAGGTGTTCCACACTTCGCGCCCGTCCACGGCGAGACGCTCGGCCAACTCGGGCGGGCAGGCCTCGCCGCCGAAGATGAGCAACCGAACCGCTTCGAGGGCGACGGCAGGCCACAGGGCCGCCAGAGTGGGAACCGTCGACACGACGGTGATGTCGCGCGAGACGAGCCACGGACCCAGGTCCAGGCCACTGCGCACGAGCGAGCGCGGCGCGGGCACCAATGCGGCGCCGTGACGCCAGGCGAGCCACATCTCTTCGCACGAAGCGTCGAACGCCACGGACAGGCCTGCCAGCACACGATCGCCGGGGCCGAGTGGATCGTCCTGCATGAACATGCGCGCTTCTGCATCGACGAAGGCCGCCGCGCTGCGGTGGCTCACGGCCACCCCCTTCGGGGTCCCGGTCGACCCGGAGGTGAAGATGACCCAGGCGTCGTCCTCGGGTGTCGGGGCGCCGACCTCCGAACCTGCTTTTTTGTTCTTTTCGGCGGTACCTGCCACGATTCCGTTCGCAGTCACCACCGCGGTGACTCGGGCCTCCCCGAATACGAGTTCGGCGCGCTCGTCCGGGTCGTCCGCGTCGACGGGCACGTAGGCCGCACCCGCGTTGAGAATCGACAGAATGGCGACGTACAGGGCGAAGGATCCCGAAGGCATCCGGATTCCGACGCGATCGCCGCGGCGAACACCGGACCGAGAGAGCCACTGTGATCCCTCGTCGATGTCTACGAGCAATTCGCTGTAGGACACCGCGATAGTGCCGTCGTCGATTGCGGGTGCGTCAGGGTATTGCTCTGCGGTGGCGCGGAGGATATCGATGAGCGTGCGCTGCTCGGGCGCGTGCTCGGAGCGCAAGAAGTCGGTGGGTACGTCGGCCGAAGGCAGCTCGGGGGCCGAATCCGATTGTGGTTGCACAGAAAACCGGGTGTCCTTCTTCTCGTTGGTTCCGAATTGCGAGTGAACCTCGACCGTCGTTATCTCATGTTCGGGTGGCCGGAAGGTGAACGGACTGATGGATCGGTGAGGCTCGACACCGCGCGAATTCTACTCGGGATACGGCTCCGGCTCAGCTGGAGACGCGATTTCCTACCGGAGGGGTTGACAACGTCGTCGACCGTTTGCCATCCTCGTCACAGGTCATGAGTACCAGCATCGAGCCCCGGCTTGCTGGTCGGCAACCCTCCTCCGCGGTGGGGTGCTCCGGGTGACGACCTGGCTGACGCCGGAATACCGGCGCGGCAAGCGCGGACTCGATCGTCCTTCTTCGATATTTCGAGTCCCTTGATCTACAAGGGGATATTTGTCATGACTGCTGTTCTCGAAAGCTCGTGCGCACCGTTCGCCGTGGTCAGTGGGGCAGACCTTCAGGTCCCGCTGGTCGACGGCAGTACCTGCACGTATGCGAACTTCGACTACGCCGCCAGTGCTCCTGCTCTCGCAGCGGTGACCGATCGGATCTTCGAGCTCCTGCCCTATTACTCGAGTGTGCACCGCGGTGCAGGCTATGCCTCGCGCGTGTCGACGGCGGCGTACGAAAAGGCTCGTACGACTGTCTCGGATTTCGTTGTTGCACAAAGTGACTCGGTGACAATCTTCACCAGGAACACCACCGACTCGCTCAACCTGCTGGCACGGTGCGTGCCCGGTGAGACCGTCGTACTCGACATCGAGCACCACGCAAACCTATTGCCGTGGCGGGACCGCCGTGTCGTCGTTGCTGCCGACACCCTCACTGAGACAGTGGCGCGCATCGGGGTCGAACTCGCCACGAAACCTGCTGCGTTGCTTGCCATCACGGGCGCCTCGAATGTCACCGGAGAGGTGTTGCCCATTCGTGAACTCGCAGAACTGGCTCATCGTTACGGTGCCCGCATACTCGTCGACGGCGCCCAGTTGGTACCGCATCGTCGGGTCGACATCAGCGACCTCGACATCGACTACCTCGCCTTCTCCGGCCACAAGCTGTACGCCCCGCACGGCGCGGGAGTGCTCGTGGGTCGTCGCGACTGGCTCGATGCGGCTCAGCCGTACCTTGCGGGTGGCGGTGCCGTGCACAGTGTGGGCGTGGAATCCACTGCATGGGCGCGCTCGCCGGCGCGTCATGAAGCCGGCACGCCCAACGTCCTCGGTGTCGCTGCACTGGCTGCGGCGTGCGCGGCCATCACCGAGCACGAAAGGTCGGGATCCGTCGAACACGAGCGTGCTCTGTCGGACCGATTGCGCGCCGGACTGACGGCAACCCCCGGCGTACGCCTGCTCGAAGTGTGGACCGACGCTCCGGATGCTGTGGGGATCATCACATTTACGATCGACGCCTTCGGGCCCGGTGAGATTGCGGCTTACCTGTCGGCCGAGCATGGCATCGGGGTTCGAGACGGCAAATTCTGTGCGCATCCGCTTCTTGCACGCCTCGGTCGTCCCGACGGGGCCGTGCGTGCAAGCCTCGGTCTGGGAAGTTCCAGCGCCGACGTCGATCGCCTGCTCGGAGCCATAACGAAGCTCGTGCACGAGGGTGCTTCGTGGACGTACGCGGAGGAGGGCGGATGGTGGAATCCGGTGCCCGATCCACGTCCCTTCCCCGATCTGGTGGACGCGAAGGCCGGAGTCGAATCTCCCTGCGTTCCTGCCGCGGTGCCGGTGAGTGCGCTCGGAGAGCCAGGTGCCGCTGAGTGGGACGGATCCCCATCGCCGGCTGAAGCGGTTAGCATCGGAATATGACAGCAATTGTCTTGTGGCGCAACCGTCGCTGTCACGACAGGTACGTCGATTTGTGCCGGACAGCGTCCGGATCTTGTAGGCGCTCGGGTTAGACCCCATACAGAAGCCGCATCCCTTGCCTTGTACGAAGGACACGATCGCATGTCGCACAGTTCCGATTTCGCCTCCGATCACCCCCACGCTCGCCCCATCCGGGTAGCACTCGACCTGTTGGGTCAGTGGACCGAACTCACCGACTCGACTCGGTCTGCGGAAATGGTGAGAATTCAGGCCGATGACCTACGGGCAGCGCAGAATCTGCGCACTCGGTTACGGGCCGAGGCCGTCGAGTCGGGCAAGGACGCAGACGATGTGGCCGTGTTCCTCGATATCGAGATTCATATCGCGGACGATGCACGCACCGCCCGTCGAGAGTTTGCAGGCCTCGAGGCCCCGGTGGTTCCGGCCTCGATTCGCTATATCGGTACACCGGTAGGCCTCGCAGGTCTGATAGCCGACGTGAAAGCTGCTGACGTCGCCGACGGCGTCACCCTGATCGCAGTGGGTTCCCAGGACGCGAATTTCGGCAAGGTCGCCTATGGCGTCGTGCCGTGGCTGGAAGATCGTGGCGTCGTATTCTCGGCGTCGAAGGTGGCGGGAGCCACCGGAGTTCGACCCGCCTCGCGAGTACTCGCCTCGTAGCTCGCACTATTACTCGCGCCGCATCTGACCTCAGGTCCCCGCAGCCCCTGCTGTCATGTCATCGACAGGGCAAGTCCGGCGGTGATGCGCAGCAGTTCCGAATAGGTTGTTCTGAAGATCGTGTTCGGATGCCCTGCAGCAGCCCATAATTCGGGGTATTCGGCCAACTGCTCGTCGATGTAGGTGGGCAGATTCGTCGGGTGACCCACAGGTGCGATGCCTCCGATCGGTTGACCGGTGCAGTGCTCGACCAGCTCGAGTGAAGCTTGCGACAACGTGCCCTCCAGCCGCCGGCCTGTTCGATCGAGGTTCACGCGGTGCGCACCGGAGACGAGCAGCAGCACTGGGTCGTCGTCGAGCAGAAACACCAGTGACTTCACGATCGCGCCGACGTCGACGCCGAGAGATTCGGCGGCGGCGTCGGCGGTCACTGTCGGCACGGGCGCGGTGACGACCACCCCGTGATGTCCACGCGAGATCAGGACGTCCGCGACGTGGGCTGCGTTCGGGTGAAGAAGCCGGTGCATGAGTCAAGCGTATTGCCAAACGGCAGTCCGTGCCTCGTGCTAAGCGTCGACGGAGAGGTTCGGAGCCTTCTGTTGTCTGCGGTAGGTGAAACCGAAGAACAGTGCGAGGCCGATCACGATGTACAGGACGAGTGCCAGTGCAGGTTGCCCCAGGCCGGTGCCGGAGAAGTAGACGATGCTCCGAACGCCTTCGGTGCCGACACCTGGTGTGATCCAGCGGCCGACGGCCGAATAGAACTCGGGAAGCACGTTCGGACCGAATGCTCCTCCAGCGCTGGGGTTTCCGAGAATGACGAACACGATGATCGCGATCGGCACAGCGGCAACACCCACCGCAGCGCGTAGCCCGAGCGTGAACAGCCCGGTGGCCAGAACCACGGCTGTCCCCAGCAGCGCTAGAGGGAACCAGTGGCCCGCGAACGTTCCGAGGAGATGCGTGGTGATGAACGCACCGAGGATTCCGGACAGGATCGAATAGCCGATGAGCACCCCGAACTGACCCGACGCTTCGCGTAGCGACTTCGGTGCGCCGATGAGGAGCCCGATTGCCGCCGCAAGGAGGTACCCGCCGACGACCCAACCGACGGAGAGATAGAAGCCGGACAATCCGCGGTTGTCGTGGATGCTCACGGGAATATCGTCGCGGACGACGAAGGTGCGGTTCTGACTCTGGTCGACCTCGGTGAAGATTGCCTCGAGCGAGCTGGCAATGGAACTGCCTGCGGCGCTGGCGGTGATGAGTGTGTCGGTGCCCGTCGGGCTCAAAACGTAGGCGCCCAGCACCTCTCGGTTGCGGATCATTGCACGTGCATCACCCGTGCTGGCAGCAGTTCGGGCATCGAGGGGAGTGCCGTCGATGGCGTTGAGCTTGTCGGCTGTGTCGGAGTCCACTCCGGCAGGGAGTCCTTGCTCGGCTACGACCACGATCGGAATCTCACGAGGCGTGGGCTGATGGAAAGCCGCGACATAGCTGAGGATGAAGCCGAGTTGGAGTATCAGCACTCCGGCCGCTAGCCAGACAACCTTGCGCATGGGTCGAACTCCCTCTCGAGAAAATTGTAAATACCTAAGGTATTGAATACTCTAGGTATCGTGATGGTAGATGGTCAAGAGAAGTGGTTGTCGACACAAATGCCGACGGCCAGGCCCGGACGCGAGAACGTGCGTGAGCGGCTGCTCGACGCCGCAGCCGACGAATTCACCGAACACGGATTCGCGGCGGCCAAACTCCAGGACATCGCCAGACGAGCCGGGTTCACCAAGGGTGCCGTCTACTCCAATTTCGACTCCAAGCAGGCGTTGTTCGCCGAGCTGCTCTCGCGCCGTTCGCTGGAACTCGCCGCACGAGTCGTCGACGACGTGTCCGACCTCGGCCCCGGCGACGCCGCCGGAGTAGGTGGTAGCGCCATCGCGTCGTGGATCGTCGCCGAGCCCCGGTGGCCACTGCTGGTCACCGAGTTCGGCATACATGCAGCTCGAGACCCGAAGTTGGCGGAAAACTACCGACGCGAGCGTCGACTCCTTCGAGAAGAACTCGCCACCCTGATCTCCGCCAGAGCCGAGGCGTGGGGCGTAGCGGACACCCTCGATGCGCGAGAAGTCGCGACGTCACTGCTTGCCCTGATCTCCGGACTGTCCGTCGAGCATTCCGTCGATCCGGACGAGATCGACGAACGAACCATCGGGGCCGCGATCACCGAACTCTTCGCAGGAGCAATCGCCCGGGCGACCGAGCAAGATTGAAGCGGATCTCATCGGGTACTCGACCCCACATGAGTGCTCAGAACCCGGATCCGAACGAAACCGCAGGATTGGAACCAGGCGGCGGTGTTCAGCCCGGAGATACGCCACCGGCGGAATCCAGCGCCGGTGGTCCGCAGCACGAACCGCCGCAACGAGGGTTGGCATTGCCTATCGTGTTCCTCGGGCTCATCGGGCTGGTGGTGATCATCGTCGTGGCTGGGCTGATCGGTCGAATCTTCGGTCTCTACTAGTAGGTGAGAGCAGGCGGCCCGCTGGACTAGTTGGCGAGAGTGGGCGGCCCGCTAGGCTCAGCGGCATGAAGGAACAAATCTGGAACGCGTTTGCCGTCGAAATCGCCGACCATGTGGCGGTAGTTACCCTGATCGGTCCTGGCAAGGGTAACGCGATGGGCCCGGACTTCTGGAGCGAATGTCCACTGGTTTTCGCGCAGCTCGACGCTGATCCTGACGTACGCGCAATACTCCTCGTCGGCTCGGGCAAACACTTCACTTTCGGACTCGACCTGGCCGCGATGGCAGGCGAGTTCGCGCCGTTGATGGCAGACAAGGCCCTCGCTGGTCCGCGCACCGCATTCCACAACACGATCAAGCGGATGCAGTTGGCCACCAACGCAGTTGCCGACTGCCGCAAGCCCGTCGTTGCAGCCGTCCACGGCTGGTGCATCGGCGGCGGACTCGATCTCATCAGTGCCGCCGACATCAGGTACGCCAGCTCCGACGCCAAGTTCAGTGTCCGTGAAGTGCGGGTCGCCATCGTCGCCGACATGGGTTCGCTCGCGCGACTACCCGCGATCATCGGCGACGGTCACCTTCGCGAACTCGCACTGACGGGCAAGGACATCGACGCCGCTCGCGCCGAGAAGATCGGATTGATCAACGACGTGTTCGAGGACCACGACGCGCTGATCGCCGGTGCTAGGGCCACGGCAGCAGAGATTGCCGCCAACCCGCCTCTCGTCGTGCAAGGCGTCAAGGAGGTCCTGGACAACTCACGTGCAGCCGACGTCGACGCCGGCCTGCGATTCGTAGCTGCCTGGAACGCGGCTTTCCTCGCCTCGAACGATCTGACCGAGGCGATCACCGCAGTGTTCGAGAAGCGCCCGGCAGAGTTTTCCGGAAGCTGACTCACCGTGGATTACGCCGAAGAAATCGGTACCCAGCTGGTGCGTCTGCAGCGCGCCCGGGACCGCAAGATCGCGCAGCTGACCGAAGAGTCCGGTGGCGTCGACGGAGCAGCGTTCGTGTGCTTGTTTCGATTGCTTCGCGACGGCCCGATGAGGTCGAGTGAGCTGGCGGCACTGGTCAACTCGGACCCGTCGACGGTGAGCAGGCAGGTCGCCCAGCTCGTCGACCGTGGGCACGTCGAACGTGTTCGCGACGAGAGCGACGGCAGGGCCTTCGCCCTGGCCGTCACCGAGTCTGGCAAGCAGGTAGTCCGCAGAATTCAGCTGCGTCGCACCGCGCACATCGGCAAGATCATCGAAGACTGGTCGAACGACGACCGGGCGTCATTGGTCGAACTGTTGGACAGATTCCTGACTGACTACGAGCGATCCAGAGTGGATGCGTCCAGAGGCTCCTGACGGCAGAAGCCAGGTCGGTCATGTCTCCTTCTCGGGCTTCCCGGAGTGAGGCATGACGACCCGGCGTCAGCGCAGGGCGCTTTTGGGGTCGTTCCAGAGTTGATCGGTGAAGTCCTCCAGCGCGACGAGCACGACTGTGTCCTCGGCGCGACGAAGGATCGACTTACTGGCCCGAACCTGGACCACATCGCCGGTCTTGTCTGTCATGCGCCACAGTGAATCGGCTCGCGTGGCAACCGTCGTCAAGAACATGTCGGCGACGTTGACGCCCTCGGGGGCCTGATCGGGAAAGATGTCGTGCAAATGAAAGTCTGCACGAGCGGATTCCTCGGTGCCGAAAAGATCGTCGAAGGCTTCGTTCGCGAACACGATTGCGCCACTGGGATCGACGGCGAGAATCGGCACGGGGATGCGGTCGAGAACAACCGTCACCGGTAGCTCCGGAAATTGGCCTGCGTCGGAGACGAAGCTCGCTTGCCTGTTCTTACGACGCTCGCCCGTATCTCCTGCCGACGAATCGACGGAATTGCTTTCGCTCATGAATCTCCTCACTAGTGCGTCGATCGAACCATGCTGTGCTGCGTACCCGCAGGGAAAGGGTGAACACTTCCCCTGCGGGTAACGAAGTGCGGAACCGCCGATGTCGAAAAGGTGTCAGTGCTCTGGATTGTCTGCCAAACGCTTGAACGATGCAGCGATTTCGGCTTCTGCCTCGGCCCGGCCTACCCAGTCCGCGGCCGTGACGTGCTTGTTGGGCTCGAGGTCCTTGTAGTGGACGAAGAAGTGCTTGATCGCGTCCAGTTCGAATGTCGAGACATCGCTGAGGTCCTGGATGTGGTCCCAGCGTGAGTCGCCTGCGGGCACACACAGGACCTTGTCGTCGCCACCGGCTTCGTCCACCATCTTGAACATTGCCACTGGGCGGGCCTCGACGATGACTCCCGGGAAAACCGATTCCGGGAGGAGGACGAAAGCGTCGAGCGGATCGCCGTCCTCACCGAGGGTGTTCTCGATGAAGCCGTAGTCGGCCGGGTAACCCATCGCCGTGTACAGGTAGCGGTCGAGACGAATTCGACCGGAAACATGGTCGATTTCGTACTTGTTTCGCTGACCCTTGGGGATCTCGATGGTGACGTCGAACGACACGCGCTGCCCTCGCTCTTCTTTGTTCTCGTCTTGCGTCTCGAGTGACGCACGATGGTGGCGGGGTCAGCGTACCGGACACGAGGATACTGTTGGAGAAACTGGCAACGGGAAGAAGAAGACACCGATGGAGGAATGTTGGCCAGGTTGACCAAGCGAAATCTCGGTCCCACCGCTGGGAGGCGGCGACGGAGAGCCCGCATCCTCCTGATTCTCGTTGCGGTGTTGGTCCTGGCGGCGGGCGGAACAGCGCTTGCGGCCATCGTCCCGCATGAATCCGATACGAACTCCGAGGTGCAGGTTGCGCCCGAGCCGGACCCGGTAACGCTCGTACCGGCCATCGCGCCGATATCGGACATCTCACCTGCACCCTCCGTCGCAGGTATCGCTGCCGCGCTCGCGCCGGTGGTCGCATCGCCGGATCTCGGCGCATTCACCGGATCTGTGGCCGACGCCGTCACGGGGGAGGTGCTGTGGTCCTCGGGCCCGGACACCCCGATGACTCCCGCATCGACGACCAAAGTCTTGACAGCAGGCGCGGCGATGCTCGCGCTGTCACCGGAACATCGCGTCACCACCAGAGTGGTGAAGGGGCAAGCCACTGGTGAGATCGTCATCGTGGCCGCAGGCGACCCGACGATCACCGCTCGGCCCCTGGGCAGTGAAAGCTTCTACTCAGGCTCGGCGCGTATAGACGATCTGGTGGAGCAGATATCCAAATCCGGTACGCCGGTCGACAGAATCGTCGTCGACACATCCGTCTACAGCGGCCCGACGATGGCACAGGGATGGTTCGCTCCCGACATCGCGGCCGGTTACATCACGCCGATCGAACCGATCATGATCGACGGCGGCAGATCGGATCCGTTGGAAGACGAGTCCCCGCGAAGCGTCGAACCGGCCCTCGATGCCGGTCGCGCGCTGGCTCGGGGCCTGGGGATCGACCCGGCTCGGGTGTCCATCGGTGCGGCGCCACCCGGTGCCGATCAGGTGGCGAGTGTCCAATCTGCACCTCTTCGTGATCGCCTCGGTCAGATGATGGGCCGCTCGGACAACGTCCTCGCAGAAGCCATCGGTCGCGAGATCGCCATCGAGACCAACGCGCAATCTTCCTTCACCGGTGCGGTGGACTCGATCGAGCAGACACTGTTCGCCGCCGGTTACGACATGTCCGGACTCGAACTGCACGATTCGAGCGGACTGTCGGTCGACGGGCTGATCCCGGCCAGACTGCTCGATCAGATATTGACCTCGGCCGCAGGATCGGGCAAACCCGAACTCCGCCCGATGCTCGACTACCTTCCTGTTGCCGGGTCCACCGGCACGCTGTCGGATCGCTACGCAAGCGCCGAACGCGTCGGAGCCGGCTGGGTCAGGGCCAAGACCGGCACCTTGTCGACCGCGAGTGCTCTCGCCGGGTACGTCGTGGACACGGACGGCCGGACGTTGACGTTCGCGTTGATGTCCAACGACCGCCCACCAGAAGTCAGCAGACCGGCGCTGGACGCCGTGGCGGCTACTCTCAGACTGTGTGGTTGCCGATGACGAACGAAGCAGCGAACACAGAAGGCTTCAGCGGGTCCGTGGATTGGGCGCTGGCCGCGAAGACCGGTGCCACATTGGCCCCGAAAGAACCCTCGATCTCCCGATACACCGCTGAAGCTGTCGTCGCCGAGTTGTCGGAGGCCTCGGTCCGCGCCGAAGGACCGGTACGTGAAACGACCGGTCTCGCCGACGGACTTCCGGTACCGCAGGCGCTCGTCGTCGATCGGGCAGGGTGGATCCAGGCAGCATCGGCATCGATGAAACACCTCACCGGCGACGCCGATGCAGAACCTCCGTCCGGTCTGCTCGGCGGTAAACCCGCGGGTCTGCAAGCCGGCGCGATGCTCGCGTTCCTGTCCAGCGCAATTCTCGGTCAGTACGACCCGTTCACCGGTGAGCACGGGACGCTTCTGCTCGTCGCACCGAACGTCGTCGCCGTCGAACGGGCGTTGCGAGTGTCGCCGAGCGACTTCCGGCTGTGGGTATGCCTGCACGAGGTGACGCATCGAGTTCAGTTCTCCTCGGCGCCGTGGTTGGGCGAGTACATGCGCAGTTCCGTCGCCGAGTTGTCCGGTGGTGTCGACGAACCGATAGGTGAGTTCGCAACGAGATTGACGAGCGCGCTGAAGAACCGTAAGCAATCAGGCAAGGCCGAGGACGCGGGCATCGTCGGGTTGCTGCGCGCAACTCAAGCCCCGGCCCAGCGGGATGCGATCGATCGACTCCTCGTGCTCGGGACGCTCCTCGAAGGTCATGCCGATCACGTCATGGACGCGGTCGGACCGGCAGTGGTGCCCTCGGTCCTGCAGATCCGTCAGGCGTTCGACGGCAGGCGTCGACGAAAGACCAACCCACTCCAACGTGTCATCAGGGCCCTTCTCGGGATGGACGCGAAGATGGCGCAATACGTACGAGGCAAAGCGTTCGTCGACCACGTCGTCGGCCGGGTCGGCATGGAGCAGTTCAACACCATCTGGACCGACGCCGCCACGCTGCCGCTCCTCGACGAGATCGAGAACCCCGACCGGTGGATCGCCCGCGTACTTCGATGATGCGGCGTACCGATGTGGCGCTGCCGGAGAAGCCTGCGATCCTCGAGCTGCGCCAGGCAGTTCGTCGGTGGCTCGCGTCGAGCCCTGGCCCAGTGGTCCTCGCACTGTCCGGCGGCGCCGATTCACTCGCTCTGACCGCTGCGGTGGCCGCGGAGGCCCCGGACGTCCGAGCACTCGTCGTCGACCACGGGTTACAACAGGGATCGGACACGGTGGCAAGAACTGCTGCAGCGACGGCACTGGAACTGGGCTGCGTGGACGCGTCGGTGCTGACGGTGACCGTCGGCGGCTCGGGTGGAATGGAGGCTGCGGCTCGTCGCGCGCGGTACGAGGCATTGGACCGCGCGCGAGGCGACGCCACGGTCCTCCTCGCGCACACTCTCGACGATCAAGCGGAGACCGTTCTGCTCGGACTCTCGCGGGGCTCCGGTCCGCGATCGATCGCCGGCATGTCCCCGGTGGATCAGCCGTGGGGCCGACCACTGCTGGGGGTTCGGCGAGCAATAACCCGGCAAGCGTGCGCGGAGTTGGGGTTGACGCCGTTCGAGGATCCGCACAACACCGACCCCGGTTTCACTCGCGTCCGGCTACGGCACGAGATTCTGCCGCTGCTCGAAGATGCGCTCGGTGGTGGCGTCGCGGCGGCTCTTGCTCGCACGGCGACGCAGCTTCGTGAAGATCTGACGGTTCTCGACGCCATGGCCGAGACCCTGGTACGGGAGAACTTCGCCGAACCCGAAGTGGACGTGACGACCCTCACGTCGGTTCCCGCTGCGCTGCGTCGTCGGGCGTTGCGATTGTGGTTGCTGCGGAATGGGGTGAAGGCGCTGTCGGACAAGCAGTTACGGCTGATCGACGATCTCGTCGGACACTGGCGTGGGCAGGGCGGGGTTGCCGTCCGTTCGGGAGCGTCCGACGCCAGGTTGGTGGTCGCGCGTCGACGTGGCAGTCTGGTGCTCGAGCAAGAGTGGAGCCTGTGAAACGGCGGTGCTTGAATCCGCAACAGTTGTGAAGGTACGAGAAACAATTGAAGGGAAGCGCCGTGTACGAGGGCGATATCGAATCGATTCTCATCTCCGAGGAGCAGATCAAGACTCGCACGATCGAGCTTGCCAACGAGATTGCCGAACGTTATCCGCAGGGCGCGCCGGAGGGTGATCTTCTCCTGGTCGGTGTCCTCAAGGGCGCCGTCATGTTCATGACGGATTTCGCTCGCGCGCTCCCGATTCCGACGCAACTCGAGTTCATGGCGGTCAGCTCGTACGGCTCGTCGACATCGTCTTCCGGAGTGGTTCGGATTCTCAAGGACCTCGACCGCGATATCAGCGGCCGTCACGTACTCATCGTCGAGGACATCATCGATTCGGGGCTGACGCTGTCCTGGCTCAAGCGGAACCTCGCCACTCGTAACCCTGCCTCGTTGTCGGTGGTGACACTGCTGCGCAAGCCCGACGCGATCAAGGTGGACATCGAGGTCGCGAACGTAGGTTTCGACATTCCCAACGAATTCGTCGTCGGATACGGCCTCGATTACAACGAGCGCTATCGTGATCTGCCGTACATCGGAACTCTTCATCCGAAGGTCTACGGCGGCTGAAACCGGCCTGGTCTTGGCCTGCCTTGGCCTCGTGCTTTCATGCCGGTTCGCGAGGAGCGCCGTCTGGGCGAACCGTAGCCGACTACGCCGAGCGCGGGAACGTATGTCGGACAACGGTTTCACTACGATGTGGAACGACGTCGATACTCAGGATCCCAGTGCGCAGATATCGTCGGCGTACATCGCGAAAAAAGAATTACGGACATTGCTGTTGTGTGATGGACGGGGAACACCGGATCGACGGCGACTGGGACGGCCTCGAGCAGACGAGCAGGTTCCTCTTACCTCTGGCCGGCCGCGGATTCAGCCCACCGAGGGTGCCGGTATACGCCTACGCCTACGACGTGTCCAACCTCACCCCGGCCTTGCAGTAATGTCCGCAATATGGCTATCGCGCTCACCGAGGACCAGCTTTCGCTGGCTGAATCAATCAATGACTACTACCGCCGCACGGACGCCCTCGGGCAGACCCGCGCCCGACTGGAGAGTCCGACCGTAGACCTGCCGGACGACTGGGCGAGATACGCGGAACTCGGGTGGCTCGGCATCCACCTCCCTGAGGACGTCGGCGGGGCGGGCATGGGAATGGTCGAGGCCGCGGTGGTCGTCGAGGAGCTTGCGGCCGTGTTGGCCCCGGGTCCGGTCCTACCGACGGTCTGGGCCTCGGCGCTGCTCGCCGCGAGCGGCACCTCCGAGCAGCAGCAAGTGTCGCTGCCGGGTCTCGCCGAGGGCACCGTCGTCGGCGCGGTTGGTTCGGTACCGGAGGGGCTCGCCTCGCGTGACGCGGATGGGGCGTTCCGACTCGCCGGTCCGGTCCAGGTGCTGGGCGGCATGGAGGCGGATCTGATCCTGCTGACGGTCGGCGCGGACGTGCTTGTCTTCGACCGCGTTCAGCTGGTCAGCGTCGACGCGGAGAGCATGGACCCGACGCGCAGCGTCGCGTTGATCAGTGCGGACGGACCCGTGCAGCCGCGCATGGAGCTGCCGGGCGCCGCGGAGCTGGCCCAGGC
>JBBPZN010000155.1:0-21977 GCA_038198705.1 Mycobacteriales bacterium | reverse complement strand
TGCGGAAGACGGCTTGCATGGATTCGACCACGAGGATGTGACTATCCAAGACATCGACGAGGTTGTTGTCACCGCCCACCGCTTTCAACGAAAACTTCCGCGCCAGCTTCCGGCCGGATTCGAAATCACCCATGCCTTTGATGTTTCCGAGCCCGCCTGCGTCAATTTTCAAGGCGTTCAGTGTCGCCAGGTATTCATCGCACGCGCTGTCGCAGAGTCGTGCGGCGTCCTCTTCGAGAATCAGGTCCCCCATGTCTGCCGCGAGTGCTAGATCTTGCCAGTGACTGAGCAGATCAATCCCAATCGGTGGTGGGCTCATGGAGTCTCCTCGGTTACGTTCACTGCTCAGGACGGTGGTAGGAACTGCTCGATATCTTCGGTGTGGTGAAGAACTATCTCGCATAGGTCACCATTTTTTGTATCGGTCACACTGTGGCTAAGGGCGAAGATCTGTGCCAATCCCTCGTTGGTGTCGAATGCGAGATTGCATATGCCGAGCGCATCTGTGGCTTGCAATCGGTACTGCAGAGCGGTCCGCGTGCCGACCGTGATGTCACTGAAGTCATTGTTGTCAGGCTTGTTTCGAACATCCTGGAGCGTGAACCTTTGTGAAAACTGAATCTGATATGAGTACCAAGTGTTTCCAGACGGACCGTTCCATCCGCATATTTTCCATTCCCTTGTGGACGTGCCCGGGCCCAGCCCTTCCCTCTCGGATTGCGTATCGAGTCCGGTTCGGGCGATGGCGTCGTCGGGGATGGTGCAAGGGTCGAACTGGTCTGCCAGTGAGGGTTCGCCGGCGACCGCGGTGCCTTCGACGGGTTGGCCGCAGCCGGTGAGGAGGGTCAGGGCAGCGGCTGTTGTCAGCATTCCGCGTCGCATCGATCCCCCCTTTGATTGTTCTGTCGACAGATTAGACGCAGTCGAGACAGAAACGGTTCCCTTCCGTAGGCGCCTGAGCCAGACCGGTGATTCCGCTCGACCTCCCGGGTCTGCTTACTGGACCAACCAGATTCGAGGAGGATGCATCACATGCGGAGATTGCTCTATTTTCACGGTGCCGGCGGATTCATCGACGATCGCCCGATAGCGGAAGGGCTCGCGCTGAGACTCGGGTGCGCCGTGGAGATGCCGCACATCTCGGACGAAGATATGTCGTTCGAGGCATGGGCCACGATTGTTCGCAGGTGTATGGACGCGATGAAGTCCGGGGATAGCGTCGTCGCGCATTCTTTCGGCGCATCGATTCTGCTACGTGTGCTTGCGGAGAAGCGTCGGGCGATACAGTCGAATGCTGTGCTGCTGGCAATGCCGGACTGGACCTCGCAAGGATGGGACGTCGAAGACTATGCGTTCACCGGGCCGGAGCCCGAGGTGACGCTGTCGTTGCATCATTGCCGCGACGACGACATCGTCCCGTTCACCCACCTGAAATTGCACTCGGAGCGTCTGCCCTCGGCGTCGGTTCACGAGCACCGATCGGGTGGGCACCAGTTCGTCGGCGTAATCGACACGATCGCAGCGGAATTGACGGCGTAAGCGCGCACCATTGTTACCGAGCATGCCCCCATGTTCGCGTGTGAGAAACGGTACGGGCTTAGCAAAAAGGGTGTCCGCTCCACCAGTGAGGAACTGGCTCATTTCCTATTCCAATGATAGGAATTGGGGACATCCTACGAAGGGACCGAAGGTGCACATTACCGCCAAGGCGGACTATGCCGTGCGCACGCTACTCGAGCTCGCCGCGGCTGGCGGAGCTCCGGGAAAGGCAGAGGCGCTGGCGACGGCGCAGAAAATCCCGCACAAGTTCCTGGAGTCCGTGCTAGCTGATCTTCGGCGAGCCGATTTGGTGCGCAGCAGGCGTGGCCCGGACGGCGGTTACTGGTTGGCCCGTCCCCCCGCGGAAATTTCCGTCGCCGATGTCATTCGAGCGGTCGAGGGCCCGTTGGCGTCGGTACGGGGGCAGCGGCCGGAAGATATCGACTATCCCGGCCCGGCAAAGCCGCTGCAATTGGTGTGGCTCGCTGTGCGAGCAAATATGAGAGCGGTTCTCGAAGGTGTCTCTCTTGCCGACATCGTCGCCGACGACGTGCCTTCCTTCATCCTCGAACTGACCTCGGATCCCGCTGCCTGGAGGCGACGCTGATTGTGGCGCATCACACTGCTCCGGCGCCCGTGTGACGGAATCTACAAGATTGCACAACCGTGCAATCTTGCAGAACTCTGCACATTCCGTAGTTTGGAGTAGTGACAGTTCCTATCTCAGGCCTTCGCGATCAGAAGAAGGCTGCAACGCGCGATGCTCTCGGCTTGGCGGCGGTGAATCTCGTCAAAGCCCGCGGTTTGGATTTTGTCACCGCTGACGCCATCGCAGCAGCAGCGGGAGTCTCCACCCGAACGTTTCACAACTATTTCGCCAACAAAGAAGAAGCGGTCCTGCACCACATCGAGGTGTCGGCACTCGAATGGTTCGAGATGCTCCGCGATCGGCCGGTAGACGAACCGATTTGGGAGTCTCTGCGGCACGTCGCTGTTGCCACCGTCACCGATCCGGATCGGGATCTCGCCGAGACTTTCGCCGTCGCGCAGCTCGTCGAAGCCAACCCCGCCGTCATGGCCCGGAAGCTAGAAGTCCACCACTCGCTGACGCGCGTCTTGGGTGAGGCCATCGCCAAGCGTACCGGGACGGACATCGACAAAGACCTGTACCCGAATCTGATGCAAGTGGCGGTGGGCAGCGCCGTCGCGGCCGCCCTGACCATCTGGACCAACAACCCCACAGGAGATTTTTCGCCGAAACAGCTCGTCGAGGACGCATTGGACCAGCTGCAGGCCGGACTTCCGGACCCGCGCGCACAGAAAATCAACTGAGGAGTTTTACCAGTGGCCACCTATCTGTACCGAATCGGAAAGTTCGCTTTCCGGCGAAAAGGCATAGTCCTAGCACTGTGGCTCGCGATACTCGTACTTGCCGGCGTCGGCGCCGCGACCCTGTCGGGCCCCACCGCCAACTCGTTCTCCATCCCGGGCACTCCCGCGCAGTCCGCTCTCGACCTGCAAAGCGAGCGCTTCCGCGACGCCGAGGATCCGCTCAGTTCGGCGTCCGCCGACTACGTGTTCGCCGCTCCGCAGGGCCAGAGTCTCGATACCCCTGCCTACACCGCAGCGATCGACGCCACCATCGCCGAGATCGACAAGATCGGCGACGTCGAGGCGTCAGCCAAGCCAGGCGGGGAGAAGCCGCTGGCCAACCCGGTCGCAGGCAATACCGCCATCGTCGACAAGTACAACGAGCTCGCAGCCAAGGACGGAACATCTCCCGACGTCGCGGCCGCCAACGCCGCTGCGCTGTCGCCGCTGAGCCCGAACGGCAACATCGGCACATTGAACGTACCGATCGCCGGCGAGCTGGCCGATGTCACCGACGCCCTGCGCACCGACCTCGACGATGCAGCACAGCCGGCACGCGACGCGGGCCTCACCGTCGAACTCGGCGGAAGCGTCGCGCAGGAGACCTCCCCGCCAGGTGGAACCTCCGAGCTCGTCGGTCTCGCCGTTGCCGCGATCGTGCTGCTGATCATGTTCGGATCTGCGGCCGCAGCAAGCTTGCCGCTGATCACCGCCATCGTCGGTATCGGCATCAGCAGCCTGGCCATCACCACCGCGTCCGGTTTCGCAAGCTTGACCAGCTTCACGCCGATCCTCGCGGTCATGATCGGCCTGGCAGTCGCGATCGACTACTCGCTGTTCATTCTCGCTCGCTATCGCCACGAACTGACACTGACCGACGACCGCGAAGAAGCAGTCGGACGGTCCGTCGGTACTGCAGGCTCGGCCGTCGTATTCGCCGGCGCGACAGTCTTGATTGCCCTCGTCGCTCTGCGCGTCGTCGGAATCCCGTTCCTGTCGCAGATGGGTCTCGCGGCCGGCTTCGCAGTGTTGATCGCCGTCTTGATCGCGCTGACCTTCCTGCCCGCGATGCTCGGTCTCTACAAAGGCAAAGCTTTTTCAGGCAAGCTCAAGTTCGTCAACTCGACCGATCCCGAAGATCCGGACGCGACGCCGACCAATGGTCTGCGCTGGGCTCGACTGCTGGTCAAGCGTCCCGCAATCGGTCTCATCGGCGGCATCGTCCTCCTCGGTGTCATTGCCGGACCGGCCATCGGGCTCTCACTCGCGCTTCCGAGCATCGCGACGTCCGATCCGTCGACGTCCGTTCGCAAGGCCTACGACCTGGAACAGGAAGGATTCGGACCGGGCAAGAGCGGACCGCTTCTGACTATCGCCGACGCCAGTGACATAGCCGACGCCGATCGCACGGCCGCCTTCGCCAAGGTCGTCGACGCGATCTACGAAGAGGGCGACGTCGCCAACGCACAGGTCGTCGCCGTCAACGAGGCAGGTGATACCGCTCAGATCCTCGTCACACCATCTAGCGGGCCGAACAGTCAAGAAACCAAGGACCTCGTCGCAAATTTGCGAGCCGCGGAATCCGGAGTGAAGGACAGTACCGGCGTCTCCTACGGCGTGACGGGCCAGACTGCACTCGAACTCGACATTTCCGAGCGACTGCAGGCCGCGCTCATCCCGTATCTCGCAGTGGTAGTCGGGTTGGCATTCGTGCTGTTGATGCTCGTGTTCCGATCGATTCTCGTGCCGCTGACGGCGACGGTCGGCTTCCTGCTCAGCGTTCTCGCCACATTCGGTGCGACGGTGTTCATCTTCCAAGAAGGTGGTCTGGGGCTGATCAGTAACCCGCAACCGATCGTGAGCTTCATGCCGATCTTCCTCATCGGTGTGGTGTTCGGGCTCGCGATGGACTACCAGGTGTTCCTGGTGTCTCGAATGCGCGAGGAGTACGTGCACGGCGCAACTGCGAAGGACGCCGTCGTGAACGGGTTCAAGTACGGTGCACGCGTCGTCACCTCGGCCGCCGTCATCATGATCTCCGTGTTCGCGGCCTTCATGGCCGAACCGGACTCGTTCATCAAGTCGATCGGCTTCGCCCTGGCTGCCGCAGTCTTCTTCGATGCATTCGTCGTCCGCATGGTCATCATCCCTTCGGTGATGGCGCTACTCGGCGACAAAGCGTGGTGGTTGCCCAAGTGGCTCGACAAGATTCTTCCCGACGTCGACATCGAAGGCGCCAAGTTGAACGCAGCTCGGCCGAAGGCCAAGGACGAACAACCAGTCACGGCCTGAGCCGAGATCGGCCGAAGGCCAAGGACGAACAACCAGTCACGGCCTGAGCCGAGATCGGCCGAAGGTTGCCTCGTACACCCCGAAAAATGTGGAGACTGTTCTATATGTGCACGAGTAACCTTCGGTCGTCATGCTGATTCCACTTCTGAAGACCTATCTGGGCCCGTACAAGCGTTCGATTGCGGCACTGGTGGTGCTGCAGTTCGTGGCCACTGCCGCTTCGCTTTACCTCCCGCGACTCAACGCGGACATCATCGACAACGGTGTCACTCGCGGGGACACCGACTACATCGTGTCCACCGGCATGTGGATGTTGGGTGTCTCGCTGGTTCAGATCGTCTGCTCGGTCGCGGCCGTGCTCATCGGTGCGAAAGCTGCGATGGGTGCCGGCCGCGATCTGCGGAAGGACATTTTGCATCGCGTCGGGACGTTCTCGGCACGTGAAGTCGGACAGTTCGGCGCACCGTCGCTCATCACCCGAAACACCAATGACGTGCAACAGGTCCAACTACTGATCGTCATGGGCTTCACCATTTTGGTGATGGCGCCGATCATGTGTATCGGCGGGGTGGTGATGGCGCTTCGGGAGGACATCGGCCTGTCCTGGATATTGATGATCGCGGTTCCCGGACTGGCAATTTCGATGGGGCTCATCGTGGTTCGGATGGTGCCGGGGTTCCGCTCCATGCAGATTCGTATCGACGCAGTCAACCGCGTCCTTCGTGAGCAGATCACCGGCATCCGTGTCGTCCGGGCCTTTGTGCGCGAGCGGTTCGAGATCGATCGATTCGCCGTCGCCAACGACTCGTTGACCGAGGCCGCGCTCGGCATCGGTCGGCTGATGGCCCTGATGTTTCCGACGGTGATGCTGATCAGCAACGTGACCAGCGTTGCGGTGATCTGGTTCGGCGGCCACGCCATCGACGACGGAACCATGGAAATCGGTTCGCTGACAGCGCTTCTGAGCTACATCATGTTGATCCTGATGTCGGTCATGATGGCGTCGTTCATCGCGATGATGGTGCCGCGGGCGTCGGTGTGCGCCGATCGCATCAGTGAAGTCCTCGCGACCGAATCGTCGGTAGTTCTGGTGCGCGACCCGCTGACATTCGAGACGACCCCGGGGCTCGTGGAGTTTCGCAGGACCGAATTCTCATTTCCCGGAGCAGAAGTCCCCGTTCTGCAGGGCGTCAACTTCGTGGCCGAACCCGGTCGAGTCACCGCAATCATCGGCGGTACCGGATCGGGCAAAACGACCCTGATCAACTTGATTCCCAGACTCATCGACGTCACGGACGGACAGGTTCTGGTCGGCGGCGTCGATATTCGCGAGCTCGACATCGACATCCTGAGATCGGAGATCGGCCTCATCCCGCAGAAGCCGTACTTGTTCTCCGGAACCATCGCCAGCAACCTTCGATACGGGAAGTCCGACGCCACCGACGAAGAACTGTGGGAGGCGCTCGAGATCGCGCAAGGTGCGGACTTCGTCCGCAAGATGCCCGACGGCCTCGAGACCGCCGTCGCGCAGGGCGGAACAACCGTCTCCGGTGGCCAACGTCAGCGGCTTGCGATCGCACGGGCCCTCGTGCGACGCCCGAGCATCTACCTGTTCGACGATTCGTTCTCCGCGCTCGACCTCACCACCGACGCCAACCTACGAGCCGCATTGAAGCCCGTCATGAAGGATGCCTGCATGATCGTTGTTGCACAACGCGTCTCGACCATCGTCGACGCGGATCAGATCCTCGTGCTCGACGACGGCAGACCGGTCGGGCTCGGTACGCACGAAGACCTGGTCATCACGTGCCCCACCTACGCCGAGATCGTCGACTCGCAACACGCGGTGGCAGCATCGTGACGAAGCCGGCTACACAGCCTGTACTGACGAAATCCTCATCCGAGGAGCCGGCAGAAGAACGTAGCGACGCAGCTGGAGCGCCCGGAACGAAAGCACTGAACTTCAAGTCCTCGCTCAAACGACTACTCGGGCTTCTGAAACCGGAGAAGACGTTGTTGTCGGTGATGCTGACGTTCGCCGTCGTGAGCGTCGTCCTGACCGTCGCCGGCCCGAACATCCTCGGGCATGCCACCAACTTGATCTTCAACGGTGTGGTCGGAAAACAGCTTCCCGCCGGTCAGAGCAAGCAGGAAGCCATCGACGGACTTCGGGCGCAGGGTCAGGGAACTTTCGCAGACCTGGTGTCCGGAATGGACGTCACCCCTGGCGTCGGGATCGACTTCTCGGCCGTCGGAATTGTTCTGCTGTTCGTACTCGCGCTGTATCTGGCGTCGGCGGTGCTCGCCTGGGCTCAGGGGTACATTCTCAACATCGCGCTCCAGCGCACGGTGCGCAATCTGCGTGACAGCGTGGAGCGCAAAGTTCATCGACTTCCCTTGAAGTACTTCGACTCTCGAACCAGGGGTGAGTTGCTCAGTCGCGTCACCAATGACATCGACAACGTCTCCACCAGCCTGCAGCAGACATTGAGTCAGTTGATCACCTCCGTGCTGACCGTGTTCGGCATCTTGGGGATGATGATCTGGATCTCGCCGTTGCTCGCTTTCGTTGCGGTGCTGACGGTTCCGGTGTCGTTCGTTGTCACAGCCGTCATCGCCAAGAGATCGCAGCCGCACTTCGTCGCCCAGTGGAAGCACACGGGGCGGCTCAACGGTCAGATCGAGGAGACCTACACCGGGCACGAACTGGTGAAGGCATTCGGCAGGCAGGCGGAGGTCGAGCAGGAGTTCGGCGACCGCAACGACAAACTGTTCGAGTCGAGCTTCCGAGCGCAGTTCATCTCCGGAATGATCATGCCCGCCATCATGTTTCTCGGGAACATCAACTACGTGATCATCGCCGTCGTAGGCGGGTTGCGAGTTGCATCGGGCACGCTGAGCCTCGGTGAAGTACAGGCATTCATCCAGTATTCGCGTCAGTTCACCCAACCACTGACGCAGGTCGGTTCGATGGTGAACCTCGTCCAGTCCGGCGTCGCTTCGGCCGAGCGGATCTTCGACCTGCTCGATGCCGACGACGAGGATGCAGATCCAGCCGAACCCGCCGTCCCCGTCTCGAATCTCGGCCGTGTTGCCTTCGAACACGTCTCGTTCCGCTACAACGAGAGTCAGCCACTGATCGAGGACCTTTCGCTGGTCGCCGAGCCCGGGCATCTCGTTGCAATCGTCGGGCCGACGGGTGCTGGCAAGACGACCTTGGTGAACCTGATCATGCGGTTCTACGAACTCGACTCGGGCCGAATCACCATCGATGGCATCGACGCCCGCGCGATGAGCCGCGATGAGCTACGTGGACGGACCGGAATGGTCCTACAGGACACCTGGCTCTTCGGCGGAACGATTCGCGACAATATCGCCTACGGAGATCCGAACGCGTCGGAAGACGAGATTCTCGAGGCGGCGCGAGTGAGCTACGTCGACAAGTTCGTGCACTCTCTGCCCAACGGCTACGACACGATCATCGACGAGGAAGGAAACAATGTCAGTGCCGGAGAGAAGCAGCTCATCACCATCGCTCGCGCGTTCCTTGCCAAACCGCTGATCCTGATTCTCGACGAGGCGACCAGCTCGGTCGACACGCGCACCGAGTTGCTGGTGCAGAAAGCAACCGCGGCGCTGCGCAGCGACCGCACAAGCTTCGTCATCGCCCACCGACTCTCGACGATCCGCGACGCCGATCTGATCGTCGTCATGGAAGACGGCCGGATCGTCGAGCAAGGCGATCACGACTCGCTCGTCGAGTCGGACGGGGCGTACAACAGGCTGTACGCGTCGCAGTTCGCCTAAGGTTGGTCGAGTGAGCGCTCCAAACGACCCCTTCTTCGACATAGACAGCCGCCTCGATGGTCAGCTCGGTCGAACCGGTACCATCCATACCCCACACGGCGACATCGCTACCCCGGCGTTCATTGCCGTCGGCACCAAAGCGACCGTCAAAGCGGTTCTGCCAGAAGCGATGAAGGAGCTCGGCGCCCAGGCCGTACTCGCCAATGCGTACCACTTGTACCTGCAGCCGGGCTCGGACATCATCGACGAGGCAGGTGGCCTCGGTAAGTTCATGAACTGGGACGGGCCGACCTTCACCGACAGCGGGGGCTTCCAGGTGATGTCGCTCGGTGTCGGTTTCAAGAAGGTCATCTCCATGGACGCGAGCCGCGTGGAGTCCGACGACGTCATCGCCGAAGGCAAGGAACGCCTCGCCCACGTCGACGACGACGGCGTCACCTTTAAATCGCATCTCGACGGATCGAAGCATCGATTCACGCCCGAGGTGTCGATGCAGATCCAACATCGACTCGGCGCCGACATCATGTTCGCCTTCGACGAGCTCACCACCCTGATGAACACCCGCGGCTACCAAGAACTATCGGTCGACCGGACCCAAGCATGGGCCGTCCGGTGCGTCGAGGAGCACGAAAAGCTCACCGCAGAACGCGTCGGGAAGCCGTATCAGGCGTTGTTCGGTGTGGTGCAGGGCGCGCAGTACGAAGATCTACGACGCAAGGCCGCACACGATCTGGAGACGATCACCGGTGAGACCGGGCGAGGTTTCGACGGCTACGGCATCGGCGGCGCACTCGAGAAGCAGAACCTCGGGACGATCGTGAGGTGGGTGAACGAGGAACTGCCCGAACACAAGCCACGTCACATGCTCGGCATCAGTGAGCCGGACGACTTCTTCACCGCCATCGAGAACGGCGCCGATACCTTCGACTGCGTCAACCCTTCTCGCGTCGCACGCAATGCAGCAATCTATGTCCCGACAGGACGTTTCAACATAAATACGGCAAAGAATCGTCGTGATTTCACACCGATCGAAGAACACTGCGACTGCTACACGTGCGCCCACTACACGCGGGCCTACATCCACCACCTGTTCAAGGCGAAGGAAATGTTGGCCTCGACGCTGTGCACCATCCACAATGAGCGATTCACCGTGAAACTGGTCGACGACATCCGAGCGTCGATCAACGAGGGACGATTCGAGGAGTTCAAGACCGAGTATCTCGGTCGCTTCTACGGAAGTGTTAGCCGGTAGTCCGTTTCGATTGGGCGAGTTGCTCTTCCAGATCTGCGATCCGCTGGAGCAGCTCGGCTTCACGTTCGGCCGCCTTGCGTTGGTACACCTTCGACAACTCGGTGAGGTACGCCTGGTCGTATCGCGGAATGATGCTGCGCGTGCAATTCCAGTCGAACGCCTCGACGTCGATGACGATGCTGCGCGCGGACTTCGCGGCAACCGTTTGCGCCCCCAGGTCCTCGAGCCTTGCCAGCAGTTCGGGATCGGCGTCGGCTTCGATCACACGTGCTCGGCCGTAGAGCTTGAGGCGCTGGCGCAGTGGATAGTTCACCAAAAATAGTGCTACACGGCCGTCGTGATCGATATTCGACGTGGTCACATATTGGTTGTTGCCGGCGAAATCAGCGAAACCCAGCGTCGAATCGTCGAGTACCTGAAGGAAACCCTGTGGGCCACTGCGATACTGAATGTACGGCCAGCCGGATTCGGCGACGGAGGCGATGTGAAACTGATCAGCCTCACGGATGATGAGTTTCTCTCGGGTATCCAACGACATGGGGCCGTCGTCGGCGCGTTCGGTCTGTGAACCGTACGCGGTGTAACTCCCCGTCGCAGTCTGCCGCTCGATGGCGGAAGGCCCGAACATCAGATGGTGATAGTGGTTGTTGGGCATGCTCACCCCCCGTTCGGTGCTGATGAGGTCAGTACGTCGAAGACGCGATCCGGCAGTTCCTGGTTGTCTATGTCGAGGATGTTTTCCCAGAAGTAGACCGCTTCCGGACCGTAAGCGTGGCCGTGGCCGTAGGGAACGTCCGCAGCGAACACCATGTCCAGAGTCACCTGCCAGAACGACACGAACGGCACCCAGGTCATACCCTTGTCGATGTCTTCGCCGCGTGGCTCGTCGAGCCAGTCGGGTTTGTTGAGGAGCAGACTCGGGGACCACCACACGATGGGATCGCTGGCATGCTGCCAGTACACGATGCGCGGCGAATCCCACTCGCCGAGGCCCGGTGCGTCGAGGTCGGCGGGAGTCGAGGCGAAGCGCACATTCTCGCCACCGTAGATAACAGGCAGGATTTCACGACTACCGGGATCTCGGGAATCGGTGATCTGCCGCCACTGCTCGGTGAAATTGGGGGTGCCGACGAATAGGGCGCCGTCAGTTCGGGCAATGATGTCCTGGGCGCCGGAGAATGCGTCCTGCGCGCCATACGAACCCAGGGACTCCCCGAACACCAATAGTTTGGGCCGCTCCTCGGGGGACAGCTTGCTCCATCGGGCGTACACGGCCTCGAACAGCGCGCGTCCAGCAAGCTTGGGCGTCTTGCGATCTGCAAGAAACGCCAACGGGCTTGCGAGGAACGAGTACTGCATCGATGCGATCGCAGAATCACCGGCCGACAGATATTCGAGTGAGGCAGCTACGTTTTGATTGACCCAGCCGCGCCCGGTAGTAGTGGCCACGGCCAAATACTTGCGATCGAAGGCGCCGGTCCGATCGAGTTCCGCGACTACGTTGTCGGCAAGCGAGTCCACTACGTTGTCACCATCGTCGAAACCGTTGGCATCTACCGATATTCGACCAGAATAGGCCCGGATCGGCTCCCGAGCCGGTTCTCCCGTGACTTCGGTAATCTGCGCTGCATCCGGTCCGCCTGCAACGAACGTCCGGCCTTCACGTCCGAGTGAGTCCCAGCTTTCGAGAGACTGCGGAGACCCGGACCGTTCTGGCGACGTCGGCTGGACCACACCATCGGCGGTGCCTTCGTCGACTACGACGGCGGAGCCGTTGGCGATGCGCGAGATCTGGTTCGAGAGGATGCCTTCGATCATGAGCACCACGATCACGGTGACTACCAGCGCGCTGACTCCCATCGCGACCGGTGCGGGTAGGAATCGATCGATGAACCGGTCGAGTAGGTGCACAAGTCGGCGAAGGCCGCGTCCGATGAGTAAGCAGAGCAGAAAGACCACTGCGCCGACGGCGAACACACCGGGATAGTCCCAACTGCTGCCTGGCTCGATCCCCACGAGTTCGCGGGAGATGTCTTGCCACCATGATCCGAGTACGAGGAAGGTTGGAATCACGATCAGAGCCACGATTCCGATGGAAATCCAACCCGCCCGCTGCCATCGCGGTGACCACTGTCGGGTCAGTCCGAATTTGTGGAAAAGCCAGAGAACCAGGGCGCCGAGACCGTAGCCGATTGCTGCACTGACGCCGCTGGCCACAGCCTGGAGATACCAGGGGCGCGGTAGCAACGACGGGGACATGGACCAGCTGTAGAAGGCCAAGGCGAATATCAGACCGATCGGGCTGAACCTACCGAGCCAGCGTCGAACTCGCAGAAATCGAGTTTCTTCCGGGGACGGGGCGTGTACATCGGCTTGTGAGTGATCGACGTTTGGAGCTTCTTCGGTGGAGGCGGGCATCTTATGGCTCTCTGATCGATCTCGGTGGTGCTTGACTCACAGTAGGCCAGTGACTGTCACCGTGAGGATCGAGAGGAGAAATGTCGCGGTGAGGCAAGGTTCGATGCTCACCCCTCGAAGGGTAGTAATGCGAAGACGTTCCAACCCGGTGGGTACTCGCCGTATTCGGCCATGTCCTTTGTGTCGGATTCATGACGGAATTGAACCGCGCAAGTCGATGCTAATCGCCGAATATGAAAACTGGACGGCGGTAACTATTCGTGGCGGAGGGGCTATGCCGTTGAAAGCGTCGAAGAGAATTGATTTCGCAATGGAAGTAATTCGATGATCATAGTCGACTGCGAGGCTTCGAACACTGGTCAGTACGTAAATAATGCGGAATCCAGTTCAACGGTTTGTTTATCTGGTTTACCAGGACGAGGCTGTTATGTCTGAGTTATGTTCCTGAACATGTCAAGCTCGATTGCTGTAGAGACGCGGAGCGTCATCGAAAATATTCGCGTCCTTCACGGCACTATAGACAAGCTGAATGTCCTTATCGAAGGAATGCACAAAACTGCAGTTTCGACTTCACCCATCAGGGATGAAACTGGCCAGGAACCTCGGTCACCGACGGCGGTGTCGCCTTCTGATTTCGGCACAGGCCCCTGCGCCGGTCGTCATCGTGTTCGAGTGTCTGCTCTGCGGGGATCGGAAAAAGTGTCGGCTCAGGAAGCCAAGACGGAGTTGCGTCGGACAAGTACGCCAACGAGCGAAAGAAGGAAATCATGACCAAGCACCACACCAATGCTCGGCAAACCACCAACCTCGGTGACGTCCTGTCCCTGAACACGGTCTTCGTCCGGCCGGGTGAAGCCACCGAGCTCCCCAAATTCTCCATCCCGGACGGCATGAGTCTGCCGGAGACCGCCTACCAGATCGTGCACGACGAGGCGATGCTCGACGGCAATGCGCGGCTCAACCTCGCGACCTTCGTCAGCACCTGGATGGACGACGAGGCCAAGAAGCTCTACAGCGAAACCGTCGACAAGAACATGATCGACAAGGACGAGTACCCACAGACCGCCGCGATCGAAGAACGCTGCTGGAAGATCCTCGGTAACCTGTGGCACAGTCCCGACATCGAGAACGCGATCGGCACCTCGACCATCGGTTCCTCCGAGGCGTGCATGCTCGGTGGGCTCGCACTCAAGCGGCGTTGGCAAGGCCGTCGCAAGGCGGACGGAAAATCGACCGAGGCTCCGAACATCGTACTGTCTACCGCAGTTCAGGTGTGTTGGGAGAAATTCTGCAACTACTTCGAGGTCGAACCACGATGGGTGCCGGTCAGCAGGGATCATATGGTTCTCGACGGGTACGAGTTGGAGAAGTATGTAGACGAGAACACAATCGGTGTGGTTGCGATCATGGGGCAGACTTATACCGGAATGTACGAGCCGGTCGCCGAGATCGCCAAGAAGCTGGACGCCATCCAGGCCGATACCGGTCTGGATGTGCAGATCCACGTCGACGGCGCATCCGGCGCAATGATTGCCCCGTTCTGCCAGCCCGAGCTGGAATGGGACTTCCGTGTCGCTCGGGTGGCGTCGATCAATACCTCAGGGCACAAGTTCGGGTTGGTGTACCCCGGTGTCGGTTGGATCGTCTGGCGCGATGAAGACGCTCTTCCTGCGAGCATGGTGTTCCATTGCAGCTACCTCGGTGGCGATATGCCGACCCTGGCTCTCAACTTCTCACGCCCGGGGGCGCAGGTACTGCTGCAGTACTACATGTTCCTGCGGTTGGGGTTCGAAGGTTTCCGGCAGGTGCAGCAAGGTTCACTCGATGTAGCACAACATCTTTCATCGAAGATCGCCGAGATCGGCGCCTTCGAACTGGTCAGCAAGGGCGATACGATTCCGGTGTTCGCATGGCGCCTGAAAGAGGGGTACACCGACACCTGGAACCTGTACGACCTGTCGGATCGGTTGCGGATGAAAGGCTGGCTCGTGCCGGCTTACCCGATGGCCGAGAATCTGTCGGATATGACCGTTCAACGAATAGTTGTTCGTGCCGGGTTGAGCTTCGATCTCGCAAATGCGCTGCTTCGGGATCTCGAAGGCGAAGTCACCTTCCTCGACAGCCTCTCTGCGCCGATGCCCCGAGTGGGCGAAGGATCCCACTTCCATCACTGAACAAGCCGGAGGTGGTTGCATGAGTATTGCTGCTGAAACACCGCGTTGGCACGCTGCGCTGTTGACGCCGACTCTGTACAAGCAGTGTGTGAGCTTCATGATCGGCTCTTCACTGTTCGCTCTGGGTTCTGCCCCAGGGTTCGGTACCTGGGCCGGGGCTTCGGCGTCCAACATCTGTTACTTCATCGGCGCATGGTTCTTCACCGCGGCTGGATTCATTCAGCTGGTCAGAAGCGGCGCGGTCACGACCGAGGTCTCTTCCGGGTCC
The DNA here is from genome assembly GCA_038198705.1 of Mycobacteriales bacterium. GTDB lineage: Bacteria > Actinomycetota > Actinomycetes > Mycobacteriales > Mycobacteriaceae > Rhodococcoides. The sequence continues at coordinate 6,856 of JBBPZN010000155.1, read as the reverse complement.
GGCTTCATGGTGCGAGCCGAGTGGTTAGCCGCCGCAACGCAATTCGTCGGTACGTTGTTGTTCAATGTCAGCACCACCGCTGCGTTGCAATCTCGATCGGTCACCGGAGTGGATCGCCTCGTCTGGAGACCGGATGCAGGAGGCTCGGTGGCTTTCCTCATCAGCGGTGTACTGGTGATTTTCGCGTACACCCACTCTAGAAAGTTCTGGGATCCGAGCGCGGCCGACTGGTGGTCGGCACAGATCAACTTGATCGGATGCGTCGCATTCGGTGTGTCCGCGGTGGCCGCCTTCATCACTGCAGACGGAGCCACGGTCGACTCGACGCTCGCGAACACCGGCACCTTCGTCGGCGCGCTGTGCTTCCTCCTCGCATCGTTCCTCGTTCTTCCACTGTGGAGGCGAGGTCGATATCTCGACTCCACTCGGTAGTCGATGTCGTGCGGTACCCGGATTTCGGCTCAGGGGTTGAGCGATTCCTGATAGCTGGGTTCGCGCTTCTTGATGTATCCGATCACCCGGTAGGTGACAGGTAGAAGCAAGACCTCCATAAGCGTCTTCCACAGGAATCCGACGATGACGTAGTTGATGAAATCTGCCCACGTGCTGATTCCGATGACTCCGGCCGCAATGGAACAGAAGATGAGGGTGTCGAAGAATTCTCCGACAATGGTCGAACCGATGAGCCGCGCCCAGAGATGCTTTTCCTTGGTGCGTTCCTTGATAGCCACCAGCACCAGTGAGTTGAGCATCTGGCCTACGAAGTAGCCGGCCAGTCCGGCAATGACCAGCCGAGGAACCACACCGACAACGGTTTCCAACGACTGCTGATTTTCGTAGAAGCTTGCGGCGGGCAGTTCGATGGTGATCCAGAAGCAGACTGCGGCCAACGTGATCGACCCGAAGCCGAGATAGATTGCACGCCTCGTCGCTTTGAAGCCGTACACCTCGCTGAGCACGTCGCCGAGGATGTACGCCAACGGGAAGAGGAAGAACGCCCCATCGGTATTGATCGGGAGGATCTGGAGCGGGCCGAGGAACACGTCGCTGTCACCGAAGAATGCGACGCCCTTGCTGGCCGACACATTCGAGATGATCAATGTCGCCACGAACAGGGCCACGATTGTCGGATAGTAACCACGGCTCACGTGCGCGAAGTGCGCTACGGCATCGGGTTCGTCTGGGGTCTGCGGAACTGTCACGTGCCCTATCCAAACACGCGCAATCCCCAGGTCCGAATCACTGCCGAGTCGATATCCCTTATGTCTCGAATGTCCACGGCGTGCGCGGCAGCGAGTTCGGATTCCAACGCGCCAGCAGTTCCGTCGTCGTAAGGGGCTCGTTCGGGCCCGCCAACTCCAGTGACTGCGCCAGAACTGCCAGCACATCGTGCGGACCGAGGCCGAGCGCAGCTTGATCCTCCAGGGTCACCGCACCATCGCGTTTGGCGAGTCGCTTCCCCGAGGAATTGATAGCAAGTGGCACATGCACGTACGTGGGAGCGGGCAAATGGAGCAGCGAGGCAAGATATGCCTGACGTGGCGAGGACGTCAACAAGTCGTCACCACGAACAACCTGGTCGATGCCCTGCTCGCCATCGTCGACGACGACAGCAAGGTTGTACGCCGCAACACCGTCCGCTCGGCGGAGCACGAAATCGTCGACAAGCCCGTGAAATCGGCCTAGTAACGCGTCGTCGACAGAGAAGTCGGTCACCTCGGACCGCAATCTCAGCGCGGGAGTACGCGGCATCGACGCTTTCTCGATCGAGGTGAGGTTCCGGCACGTCCCGGGGTACGCCCCGTCCGGCGCGTGCGGCGCCGATGCCGCCTCGAGAATCTCTCTGCGGGTGCAGAAGCACTCATAGGTCCGCCCCGACTCCTGCAGCGCAGTGATGGCGTCTTCGTACAACGCGGTGCGCTGAGACTGACGGACGATCGCGTCGTCCCAGTCGAGGCCTATCGCTTGCAGATCGGCGAGTTGGCGCTCCTCGGCGCCGGGACGGACGCGATCGAGATCTTCCATCCGCATCAGAAACTTCCGACCGGTCGATCGGGCGAACAACCAGGCCAGAAGTGCAGTGCGCAGATTTCCCAGGTGTAGATCTCCCGACGGACTGGGAGCGAAACGTCCTGCACCCGTGCTCATGAGACCACTCTAGTTTCGGTGCATCGACCAACGAGGCCCGGTAAGAGCCAGGGGTCGATCAGGAAGTAGCTTCGGCGGCCAATCGACCGAGGGTGTCCGTCAGCTGCTCCTTGGTGACAAGCGGGAATTTGACCTGCTCGAGCAGCTTCTTATCGGTCACTTTCGACCAGTCGTAGGTGTGGCGCACCAAGGTCTCGTTCGGCCCCTGCGACTCCAGTTCCCACAACCACTCCCATCCGGGAGGTTCCGTGCCTGCGGGCGCGGTCTTCCAGGCCAGCAGCTTGTCTTTGGCGTATCCCGAAACGTGGTTGTCGGTTTGGTAATCACCGCCCATGTGATCGCCCGTCATGTTCATCGTGAACACCTCGCCGACCTTCTGGATCCGATCGGCATGGTCCACGCCGCGAATGAAACCGGAGCAGTCGAGCGCTTGATGTCGCTCGGGATTGGACAGGACATCGAATACCGCGTCGACGGGGGCCTCGATGGTGCGTTCGACAGTGAGCTTTGCGTTGTCGGTCATACCTCTACCATGCCGAACGTTCGCCGACTCGGCAACCTTGCTTGCGACGAAGGGTGGATTTCCTGGTCAAGTCCTATAGATAACTGATGCTATGTCGATTTGAATGCTGAACTTGTTGCAGGAACACATTCTCGTTTCAGAAGCCGAATAGTACCGAACCCATTTCCCTACTCTCATGTTCCGACAAACTGCATCCTCTATCGAAAGATGTCGACCTGACGTAAGGGTCGATTATCAGCCGTAAAGAATGACGAATTTCAGCCACGACCAATCGTCGACAGCAGTGGATAGTAACCGAGAAGTCGGAATCGACGTAGGGATAGCGATGAGCCGGTACGAGCTCACGCGCGAGGCTGCGTTCGATCTGCTCATCGTGGCGGCCTCACATACTAACCGCAAGCTCCGAGGCATCGCTGCCGAAAGCGCGGCCGCCGGCGAGGTCCAAGCCTGGTGGTCCGAACAATGCTGACGGGGAAGGTTTCCGCCAGGCATTCGTTGGGCACATCGAAGCTCGCCCCCTTTCGGGCCGCTACCACCGGACACACCACCACCAAGGTCAGGCATCTTGCAGGGAACCAAGCTCGTGTCGCGAGGTCGATAGTCGTGACAGCAAGCGAAATGTACGGGAGGCATTATCGAATGCGCTCGAGGCGGCGATGGGGTGTGGCCCAGAGCGTTTGTCGATGCGGGTGGCTCCGCCGATCTGCGTGAACGCTTCGACGATGTGGTCCTGTTCCACCGAGGCCATGCTGCGATAAAACATGGTCGCTAGGGTGAGGTGTTCGTCGAACGACACTGGATTGGCGCGTACCGCTCGACCCTCGATAAGGCGTTCGTTCTGGACATAGCCGTGATCGTCCACGCCTGCCGATGTCGGTGCCCCGCCATCGATCGAGTTGTCCTTGTAGGGCGCAAGACCGGTATCGACAGCGGTCCGATGTTGACCATCGCGGAGCATGTCGTTCACGGGCGCGTGGGGCCGGCTGATCGGCAATTGCGCAAAGTTGGGTCCGCCGAGTCGGGTGATCTGCGTATCGAGGGGGTTGAGCTCAGACTTTTGTCACGTCATGGGAGTTCCTCCGGTGACTGCGATGGTTTCACCGGTGACGTAGCTTGACTCGTTCGAGGCGAGAAATACGTAAGCCGGTGCAAGTTCTGCTGGTTGGCCTGGCCTGCCGAGCGGAACGGTCTCCCCGAACTTCTCGTACTTTTCCGCTGGCATCGTAGCGGGGATCAGGGGTGTCCAGATCGGTCCGGGCGCAACAGCATTGACCCGGATACCGCGTGACACGAGATCGGCGGCAAGGCCTTTGGTGAAGGCGACGATACCGGCTTTGGTCGTGGCGTAGTCGAGTAGTTCGGGGGAGGGGTTCGAGGCCTGGATCGAGGTGGTGTTGATGATTACCGCACCGGACTCCATCACTGCCGCTGCCCTTTTGGACAACCAGAACAAGGCATAGAGATTGGTCTTGAGGACCCGGTCGAATTGCTCTGCCGTGATGTCGGCAATCCCACCCATCTGAGCCATTTGATAGGCAGCGTTGTTGACGAGAATGTCGAGTCCGCCGAAAGCACGACGAGAGGCATCGACGACGTCGTTGCAGTGGTGTTCGTCGGTGAGGTCTCCTACAAGAGCAATCGCTTTCCGTCCGGCGTCTTCCACGAGTCGGACGGTTGCTCGTGCGTCCTGTTCTTCTGCCTCGAGGTAGGTGAATGCGATGTCGGCTCCCTCGCGCGCGAAGGCCAGCGCGACTGCACGGCCGATTCCGGAGTCGCCACCGGTGATCAGCGCCTTCCGTCCAATGAGTCGGCCGGATCCACGATAGGACAACTCGCCGTGGTCCGGTGCACTGATCATGGCGCTGGTGAGACCGGGGTGAGGCAGTTCTTCTTGGCGTACGCGCTCGGGTAGAGGGTAGAGGGTAGTGGGGTCGGACTTAGCATGTTGGTCTGGCATCGGTTGTCCTTTCGTCTACCTGCTTATACCCCGACCACAGCGAAAGAACCCCCGAGGGAAAGTTCTCGACCGGCATTGCCGCAACGGGTTTGCCCCCTCTCGAGTCGGGGCATGCACCTTTCCGGATACGGAGGTGACCGGTGACCGCTGCACAAGAGTGCTCGTTTCCGTCGATCAGGGTCGACGGCGGTGTTTATGCACCACAAGAAGATTCGCACCTGTTATGCGCAGAGATTGCGTCGCACCCCGGGATCGCGGGTGCTCGGGTTCTCGACCTGTGTACGGGCAGCGGCATCGCCGCTATAGAAGCTGCGCGGCGCGGCGCTTCAGAAGTGGTGGCGTACGATATTTCCGGCCGGGCGGTCGCCTGCGCACTCGCGAATGCCGACGCGAACGGTGTGGACGTCGACGTCCGCGTGGGTACTCTCTCCGATGCATCGCAGCATGCGCCTTTCGGTGTCATCGTCTCCAATCCGCCATATATACCGTCGCCGCGACCTCCTGTCGGGATGGGTCTGCACCGTGCCTGGGACGCTGGCGACCGAGGCCGCGTAGTACTGGACCTCCTGTGCGCACACGCGTTCGATCTTCTGGTTCCAGGCGGAGCTGTAATCATGGTGCAATCCGAACTCTCCGGAGTCGAGGATTCCCTCGACCAACTTCGAAGTACGGGTCTCGATGCGGAAGTAGTACGCCGTCGAACCATCGATTTCGGTCCCGTCCTCCTCGAGCGTGCACTGTGGATGGAATCAGTTGGATTGATCGAGGTGGGGTGCCGTAGCGAGGAACTGATCGTCATCGAAGGCTGCCGGCCAGCAGCTCGCCGACCCTGACCACCGAGTGTGTGGTGTGCCGATAACCCACCCCGGCGTCGTCGTGTACGAACTGCCGGGGATAGTTGACTGCATGGTCACAGAGTCACCGCTGCAGTATCGAGGTGTGGACAATTATGCGGGGGAGAGAGCTTGTCCCAAGCGGATGATTTTCGGCCCGTGTGGTGGTGTCCGCGATGACGGGTCGTGCGAGGTGGATGCCAGGCCGTGTCCGTTTGCAACGATGCCCGAGGCACTCCCATGGCCGGAGCGGACGCAACGGCCTTCGGATCACAGTGAACTGATCGCCGCCAGTCGTATGCGTCCGGTCATCTTGACCGATCTCACCGTTGCCCCTTTCGATCGGCAGAACATCGAACAGGTGACCGCGATCGTGTCCGATGTGAGCGATGCGCTGTTGGTAGGCGAACACCACAACCGGCCGGATTTTCCGCCTACGATGATGGCTCAATTGATTCGCGATGGGGGCGGGCGGCCGTGGATCACTCTTACGTGCCGCGACCGAAACCAGATTGTGCTCGAGCAGGAGATGCGAGGGCTGATCGCGGCCGGCGCGGATGGCGTGTTCTGTGTAACCGGAGACAGCCGTGCACCCGGAGTGCGCAGTGATGTCACCCAGGTCTTCGACTTGGATGGCACCCGATTGACGGCGTTGGCCGCACACGCCGGTCTGGCGGTAGGAGTACCCGAAGCACCGCAGGCCCCGCCGGTGGCCATCAGACCAGCCCGCCTTCTGCAGAAGCAGCGGGCCGGCGCGCAGATGGCGGTGCTGAACCATGTGGCGACAACCGAACTGGTCGAGTTCATACGCACGGCACGTCAAGAAGGAGTGACCATCCCGATCATCGCCGGTGTTGCCGTCTACTCCGATGAACGCTCGGCCAACGTATTGGCAGGGTTCCCCGGATTGCAGTTGTCGCGCGAGCAGATCAATCGTGTTCTCACGGCAGATGATCCGGTAGAGGCGGGTATCGAGACTGCTGTTACCGAGGCGCTCGAGATATTGGCCATTGATGGTATCGATGGCGTGAACCTGTCTGGTCTTGCCGCAGGCACCGGTGAACTCGACGGTGCCCGCGTGAAGGCCGAGATCGCGCGGCGCATTCGAGATCGGATGCCGACATCGGTACAAGGTGGACGGCGATGACCGGACCAGAGGCGATGGCCGACGAATTCGACACCCAGCCGGCATGGACGGCTGCCGCAATCGACGACCTTGGACCTGACCACGCGATTGCGGCAGCGTGTCGCGGTAGTGGCAATCCAGCCGCCCTGACCTGGTTCATCGAGCAGCTCGGTCTCGAACGGGGTATTTCACTGCTCGACGTCGGTGCTGGAATGGGGGGAGCGGGTGAATTCGCGGCCCTGGAAAACAACGCCAGGGTGACAATGTGC
>JBBPZN010000154.1:0-19881 GCA_038198705.1 Mycobacteriales bacterium | reverse complement strand
TCGGCATGCCGCCACCCAGGCCTTTGGCTAGCGTGATGACGTCAGGAACAATTCCCACGGCTTGGTGCGCATAAAACCACCCGGTGCGGCCGATGCCGGTCTGTACCTCGTCCAGAACCAACAGAGCGCCGTGACGGGCCGTGATCTCGCGAGCTGCGACGAGATACCCCTCGGGGGGAACGACGACGCCGCTCTCACCCATGATGGGTTCGAGAAACACCGCTGCAGTATCGGAATCGACAGCAGCCTCGAGCGCTGCGACATCGCCGTACGGCACGTGCTGAACGCCTGCAGGCATCGGCTCGAACGGTGCACGCTTGTCCGGCTGCCCGGTCAACGCCAAGGCACCCATCGTGCGCCCATGGAACGACTTCTCTGCCGCAATGATGTTCGGACGACCCGTCAACCGGGCAATCTTGAAGGCAGCCTCGTTGGCCTCCGTGCCCGAGTTGCACAGGAACACTCGACCCGACGTTTCCGCGCCGAGGTTCGCGAGCAGCTGCTCGGCCAGGGCGATTCCCGGTTCACTCGCATACAGATTGGAGGTGTGCCCCAGGGTCGACAACTGCGTCGTCACGGCTTCGATGACAGCGGGATGCGCGTGCCCGAGGATGTTGACAGCTATACCGGCCAACAGGTCGAGGTATTCCTTGCCGTCGGCGTCGGTGACGACAGCGCCCTGACCGCGGACCAGAGCGACACGCGGCACGCCGTAATTGTTCATCAGCGAGTTCGACCACCGCGCCTGGAGATCGACGGTTGCGACATGGTCGGTCATAGCTGGTCTTCCTTTTCTGCTTGTTGGGCGGGATGGACCATCGTGCCGATCCCTTCGCCCGTGAAAAGTTCGACGAGAACCGAGTGCGGCACTCTGCCGTCGATGACGTGTGCCGACGGAACACCACCCAGAACTGCGCGTAGGCAGGCTTCCATCTTGGGCACCATGCCCGCGTCGAGGGACGGCAGAAGTGCCGACAATGCGTCGACATCGATCTTCGACGTCAAAGACGAACGATCGGGCCAATCGGTGTACAGCCCTTCGACATCGGTGAGGACAACCAATTTCTCGGCCCCGATGGCTTCCGCCAGCGCTGCCGCGGCAGTATCGGCATTGATGTTGTGCACGACGCCGTCGGCATCGGGTGCGATGGTGGAGACCACGGGAATCCGGCCCGCGGTAATGAGATCGAGCACGGCATCCGGATTGACCGAGGTGACGTCGCCGACGAGGCCGATGTCGGTCTCGACGCCGTCGACCATGACCGTGCGTTTCGACGCGGTGAAAAGATGCGCATCTTCCCCGGAAATGCCCACGGCGTAGGGGCCGTGACTGTTGATCAGACCGACGAGCTCACGACCGACCTGGCCGAACAGCACCATCCGCACGACATCCATGACCTCCGGGGTGGTGACGCGGAATCCCCCACGAAATTCCCCGGTCATGCCCAAGCGCGACAGCATCGCGGTTATCTGTGGTCCGCCGCCGTGCACAACGACAGGATGGATGCCGATGGTCCGCAGAAAAACCATGTCCGCGGCGAACGCACGCTTGAGATCGTCGTCGATCATGGCGTTGCCGCCGTACTTGACCACGATGATCTTGTCGTGAAACTTCTGTAGCCACGGCAGCGCACCCGCAAGCGTGTGCGCCTTCTGCATAGCCGACAAACCCGACCCGGTCACGAGGAGTACGCCGAGTTCTCTTCGACGTAGGCGTGGGAGAGATCGGTGGTGCGGATGACCACCGACTTCTCGCCGACACCGAGATCGATGGTCAACTCGATATCTTCTCCCGACAGATCCACCTCGCGTGCGTCGGGAGCTCCGACACCATCGATGCACACCGGATGCCCGTTGAACGAGACGCAGAGTCGGTCGGGATCGAGCTCGATCGGCGCAATACCAATTGCGGCCAGCACTCGGCCCCAGTTCGGATCCGAACCGAACAGCGCTGTCTTCACGAGGCTGTCACGCGCGACGGTTCGGGCACCGATCAGTGCGTCGTCCTCCGACACCGCACCGGACACCTTCACGAGAATCCGCTTGGTGACGCCTTCCGCGTCGGCCATCAGCTGATCTGCCAGATCATCACAAACAGTAAGTACTGCGGCGTCGAGATCTTCCTGGGACGGCGCGACCCCGCTCGCACCCGAGGACAGAAGCAATACGGTGTCGTTCGTGGACGTCGCGCCGTCGACATCGAGCCGATCGAAGGACAACCGGGTGGCGTTGCGCAGCGCGGTGTCGAGCTGGTCTGCGGTGGCAACGGCATCGGTCGTCACCACGCACAGCATCGTCGCGAGCGAGGGCGCGAGCATCCCTGCGCCTTTTGCCATTCCACCGACATTCCACTTGTCGACATGGTGAATCGCAGCTTGCTTGGGCACGGTGTCCGTCGTCATGATGGCATGTGCAGCGTCGGTACCGCCGGAAATACCACCGGCGAGCTCATGGACCACTTCGGTGACACCGGGTATCAGTTTGTCCATCGGCAACCTGTCACCGATCAACCCGGTCGAACAGACTGCGACCTCGACAGCCCCAGTCTCTGTCCCCCAATTACTCAGCGCGCCGGCAACTTCCTCCGCAGTGCGATGCGCATCCTGAAATCCGGGCGCACCGGTGCAGGCGTTGGCACCACCCGAGTTCAAGATGACCGCACGTAGCTTTCCGGTACTCAACACCTGTTGAGACCACAGCACGGGTGCAGCTTTGACCTTGTTACGAGTGAAGACACCTGCCGCGGTCAGATCCGGGCCCTCGTTGAAAACCAATGCCAGGTCGGTCCTACCGCTGACCTTGATGCCTGCAGCGATTCCGGCGCCGCGAAAACCGGAGGAGGCCGTCACTCCCTGGGTCCGAACGAGCTTGCCCGGCAAGGCATGTGCATCAGCAAGACTGGTCACGGCGCAACTCCCACTGTCGAGAGACCGTCGGTCTCGGGTATTCCAAGGGCAAGATTCATCGATTGCACTGCGCCGCCTGCGGTGCCTTTGGCCAGGTTGTCGATCGCACCGATGACGACGAGCAAACCGGCATCGACATCGACCGACACACTGAGCTGCACTGCATTGGACCCGATCACAGCACCTGTCTGCGGCAACCTGCCACCACCGAGTACGTGCACGAACGGCTCAGCTGCATAAGCTTTTTGGTACACCTCGATCGCCTGCTCCTGCGTCGCCGTCGTGACCGCTGTGCAGGTGGCGAGAATCCCGCGGGGCATGGGAGCGAGGATGGGAGTGAACGACACCGAAACCGGGACCGGGGACAGGGCAGAGAGGTTCTGAATGATCTCCGGAGTGTGTCGATGGGCACCTGCGACTGCGTAAGCCCGCACAGAGCCCATGACCTCGGACCCGAGCAGGTCCGCCTTCGGAGCCCGTCCGGCCCCCGAAGTTCCGGTCACGGCAACAACATTGACGCGCGGTTCGATAATGCCGGCAGCGATGGCCGGAGCGAGCGCAAGACTCGACACCGTCGGGTAGCAACCCGGCACAGCGATGCGCGTGGCACCGATGAGCTTCTCCCGTGCGCCCGGCAATTCGGGCAAACCATAAGGCCATGTTCCCGCGTGCGGTGTCTTGTAGTACTTCTCCCAAGCGGATGGGTCGGTGAGACGAAAGTCGGCACCGCAATCGATGATGACGACGGTGTCGGGAAGCTGATTGGCGATTTCTGCGGACTTGCCGTGCGGGAGTCCCAGAAATACGACGTCGTGTCCGGCAAGTTCGTCGATGGTCGTTTCCGACAGCACGCGATCTGCGAGCGGCAGTAGATGGGGGTGGAAGTCACCCAGCGGCGCACCGGCATTACCTCCGGCGGTCAACGATCCGATGACGAGCGCTCCTGATCGCACGCCCGGGTGCCCGAGCAACAATCGCAAAATCTCGCCGCCTGCGTATCCGCTTGCCCCCGCGACTGCGATTTTCAGCGGAGCTGACCGCTCACCGTCTTTCGTAGCATCAACCATACGATTGATTATGCACCATCATGCAAGCTCATTCATAGTTGGGGCGACTGTCGGCTCAATTATCCTTCATCGACCGTCGGATCTCCTCGAGCTTCTTTCGCCCCGACTCCTGGCGTTCGTTCCACTGTTCATCCAGCGTACGACCAGCCGGGCTGAGGTGATCGAGTTCCTCGGCGCCCAGCGCGGTACCCGTCCGAAGCTCGACCTTGTCCCGAACGCTGTCCCACGTGGGAACACCCTTTTCGCTGTACCCGGTCGGCGACTCCTGGTCCGAGTAACCGGTGTCCACGCCTCCCATCGATTGAGCGAAGCCGCTGTCACCGACAACTTCTGCATCCAGAATCCCCACCGGCGGATCACCGAGCGGCTGGTCGATTCGCGGTCGCGTCAAACCCGGAGCGTCGACGTCCGGAACATCGCCAGGCGGAACCGTGCCCGGCTCGACACCACCACTGGCCGTATCTATTTCAGCCAGCAACGCCGATGCGGCGGCATGAACGGGCGCGAGAGCCGGACGGTCGCCAACCGAAGCAAGCACCTCCCGCAACACCGCTACATCGGATCGATCTTCTGCGCTACCAGTGCCCATGATTCCTCCTCTGTCCTCGAGTCCGTGCCCCCACGCTACGGAAGAGCGACCGCGGATGTATCAGCTCCGCCAGCGTGCTCCGACGGCTTCTCCCGCTGCAGCTACTGCCGCGTCACGAGCCTCTGACGCCTGCACCTCGGTCAGCGTTCCGTCCGGACCGCGGAAGACGAGCGCAAAAGCCAGCGACTTTTGCCCCTCGCCGACCTGTTCGCCTACGTAGACGTCGAAGAGCCGAATGCTCTCGAGCAATTCACCCGCGCCGGACTTCAACGCCGATTCCACCTCGGAGGCCGGGACCGTGTCGGCAACCACAACAGCGACATCCTGCATCACGGCCGGGTACGGAGAGACCACCGGCGCCGGGAACGACTCGACGATCGGTAGTGCGTCCAGATTCATCTCGACCGCACACGTGCGGGCAGGCAATTGCGCCCGCTCGAGCACTGCCGGGTGCAACTCCCCTGCATAACCCACCACGACGCCGTCGACAACCAACTCCGCGCACCTCCCCGGATGCCACGGCAACTTTTGCGCCGCGCGCAACTCGATCTCGACCCCCGCTGCAGTCGCTACGGTTCTCGCCGCGGCGAAAGCGTCCGACGCCTCCACTGGTCGGCCCGGACCCCAGGGGCCGGCCGGCACACTGTGACCGGTAAGGACCGCACCGACATGAACGGGCTGATCCGGCAGTGACCCACGAAGGTGAGCGATGTCCGCGTCCGACGGCCGAGTATCGACGGCAATGGGCTCCACCGTGACGGTGCCGTCATCGGGCAGAACGACCTGCGCTATTCCGAACAGCAACACATCACGCTGACCACGAGCGACGTTGCGCGCGAGAATCTCGAGCAAGCCGGGAAGAATGGTCGACGCCAACTCCGGCCGATCGGCTTCCAACGGGTTGAGCACCGTGGTGGTTCGTCGACGCGCATCATCCGCCGGAAGGCCCCACGTATCGAAGACCCCGGTCGGAAGGAACACTGTCGGCAACACCTCGACGTAACCGGCGAAGGCAAGCGACTTGCCGACTGCGCGCTTTCGCTTCTGATTGGGGGTCAGTCCTCGGCCCGCGGGTGCTGAGGGCAATACGGACGGAATCTTCTCCAGACCCTCCAGACGCAGAACTTCCTCGACGAGGTCTGCGGGTTGCTGCAGATCCGGCCGCCAGGTCGGCGGCGTCACGACGAGTTCACCGTGACCCGACTCGCTGACACCGACCTCGACCTCACACCCGACCTGGGTGAGTCTCCGCGCTGCGACACCGTTCGGATACGCCACCCCGGCGATGCGGTCGGGTAGGTCGATGTCCATCCGGACGGCCGGGAACACCACTGCCGATCCGACATCGGTCAGCAGTGGCTCGACTCGGCCACCAGCGATGTCCACGAGCAGCTGAGCGGCACGATCGAGCGCAGCGACAGGCAGCGCGGAATCCACCGTGCGCTCGAAACGCTTACTGGCCTCGCTCACCAATTTGTGACGCCTACCGGTCCGAAAGACCGCCAAGGGATCGAACGAGGCAGCCTCGAGAATCACATCGACGGTGTCGGCGCCGACCTCGGTCGATGCCCCACCCATGACGCCGGCCAGCGAAATCGCGCCGGAATCGTCGGCGATGACGACATCCTCCGCGTCCAGAGTCCGCTCGACGTCGTCGAGAGTGGTGAGCTTCTCCCCCGCCTTTGCACGACGGACGACGATGTCACCCGACAACTTCGCAGCGTCGAACGCGTGCAGAGGCTGCCCCAGCTCGTGCAGAACGTAATTCGTCACATCGACCGCCGCCGAAATCGGCCGGACACCCGCGAGAAGCAGACGACGCTGAATCCACCACGGCGTGACTGCAGCCGGATCGATTCCACTGACCTTCCGCAACGCGAAGCGAGCGGCGCTCGACTCGTTCTCGACCGTCGCAGGCCACGCTTCACCTTCGTTGTTCTGCACCGGGCCACTGGCCGGATCGGCAAATTCGAGATCGAAGCTACTCGCAAGCTCACGCGCGAGACCACGCACCGAGAACGCGTAGCCACGGTCCGGCGTCACGTTGAGCTCGATGACCGAATCATCCAGACCCAGAACCACTTTGGCATCGTCACCGGGCGCCGCAGTCCCCTCTGGTAGAACCAGAATGCCAGCATGATCGCGACCGAGACCGAGCTCCAGCGTCGAGCAGATCATGCCGTTCGACGTCTTGCCGTACGTCTCACGCGCAGCAATAGCGAAGCCACCCGGAAGCACACTGCCCGGCAACGCGGCGACGATCAGATCACCTTCGGCGAAGTTACGAGCCCCGCACACGATCTCCTGCGGTTCCTCTGCCCCGACGTCCACCGAACAGAACCGAATCGGCTTCTTGAACTCCGTCAACTCGGTAATCGACGAAACACGGCCGACAACCAGGGGGCCCGTCACCTGGTCGAGCGAATCGAGCTCCTCGACCTCGAAGCCGACCCGAACGAAGCCCTCGTCGAGTTCTTCCGGCGTCACTTTCCACTCCGGCGCCGTGCGCTGTAGAACCTCGGTCAACCAGGATTGTGGAACTCGCACGTCTGCTCAGCTCTTTCTGCGTGTGGAAAACGGTGGTGCCTCGCGGGCAGTCGGTAAAGAAACGTTGCGTCCGTCAGGCCTCGACGCCGAAGGGCAACGTGAAACGAATATCGCCCTCGACGATGTCGCGCATATCGGGAATGTCGTTGCGGAACTGCAGAGTCCGCTCCAAGCCCATCCCGAACGCAAATCCCGAGTACACCTCCGGATCGATTCCGCTGGCACGAAGGACCTTGGGATTGACCATTCCGCAGCCGCCCCATTCCACCCAACCGGCTCCGCCCTTCTTCTTCGGGAACCACACGTCCACCTCCGCCGAAGGCTCGGTGAACGGGAAGTAGTTGGGACGCATACGCGTGCGCGTCTCGTCACCGAACAGTGCTCGCGCAAACGCGTCGAGGGTTCCACGCAGATGAGCCATCGTCAGCCCCTTGTCGATCGCAAGACCTTCCACCTGGTGGAACACAGGGGTGTGCGTCGAGTCGAGCTCGTCGGTGCGAAAGGTTCTACCTGGGCAGACGATGTAGATCGGCAACTCGCGCGACAGCATCGAGCGCACCTGTACAGGTGAGGTATGAGTCCGAAGCACCTGACGTGAACCCTCGGGTGCGATATGAAACGTGTCCTGCATGGTGCGCGCAGGATGATCAGGCAGGAAGTTGAGAGCGTCGAAGTTGAAATGCTCGGTCTCGACTTCCGGACCCTCCTCGACTTCCCATCCCATTGCGACGAAAACGTCCGCAACCTGGTCGGAAATGATCGTGATGGGGTGCCGAGCGCCCACCGGGCGGACATTCGACGGCAACGTCACGTCGATCGTCTCGGCCACGAGAATCGCCGCATCGCGCTCGGCGAGAAGAGCCTCGCGGCGCGCGTCGAACGCCTTCTGTACACGATCGCGCGCGACCTTGACTCGTTTGCCTGCGTCAGCCTTCTGATCCCCCGGAATCGAGCCGAGAGCACGCTGGGCAAGGGCCAGCGGCGCGCGGTTGCCGATGTGCTCGATCTTCACCTTCGACAACTCGTCCAGATCATGTACATCGGCGAATGCCTTCTCCGCACCATCGACTGCGGCAGCGAGCGCGGACTCCTCGAGCACGCTCGGATCGACAGGCTGGGCGTTGTCGCCATCTTTCTTCGCCACGAGAGGTGCAACTCCTTGATGGTGGTTGATGTCGTTCGAACGACTCTGCCGATCCTAAGCGAAAAGGTCGAGTCAATTATTGCGGGATCTGCGCTGAGCGCGGGCACTCGAGTACAAGCAGATAGCTGCCGCTGTTGCGAGATTCAAGCTCTCGGCACGACCATGAATGGGAATCCTGACGCGATGATCGGCCGAAGCCGCCACAGCCGCGTCCAATCCGTGAGCTTCGTTGCCGAACAACCACGCCGTCGGCCCCCTCAACAGCTCATCGGCATCATCGAGATCGATCTCACCATCGGCAGCGGTGGCAAGAATCTTCACTCCGCTCGCCCGGAGAGCATCGAGACCCTGTTCGACCGAGCGTTCGCGAGCGATCGGCACGTGAAAAAGACTCCCCGCGGACGCTCGGACACACTTGCCGTTGTGCGGATCGACCGAATCCCCCAGCAGCACGACCGCATCGGCACCGACAGCGTCGGCGACCCGGATGACCGTGCCCGCGTTACCCGGCTCCGATACCTCCACCGGAACGGCGATCAAAGTGGGATCGACTCCGAGCGCATCGCCGAGGCCAACATCCACGAGTCGACAGACCGCGACGATCCCGGGCGGTGTCACCGTGTCGGAAAGACCCTTCGCCGCTCGAGCGCTGATGGCATGAGTGCGAATTCCCGCGCTGCGCGCCGCATCGAGAACGCCGCCGTTGCGGTCGGCGGAATCCTCCGCATAGAACAACTCTCGGATGACACCCGCACCGAGTGCCTCGGTCACCGAATTGGTTCCTTCGGCCAGGAACAGCCCCGACTTGCGACGCTCCGACGCACGCAACAGCTTCACAGCCGAAACGACCCGTGGAGTCCGCTCGGTGAGCATGTCCACGGGCCGTTCAGGATCTAGATCGTCGTGCGTCAGCTTGCTCAGGCTGCTTCTCCAGCAGGAGCGTTGACGTCGGCAGGCAGTGCCGCCTTGGCGATGGCCACCAGGCCGGCGAAAGCCGGTGCGTCCGACACAGCGAGCTCGGCGAGGATCTTGCGGTCCACCTCCACGCCCCCGAGCCGCAGACCCTGGATCAAGCGGTTGTACGTGATGTCGTTGGCGCGAGCTGCTGCGTTGATACGCGTGATCCACAGCCGACGGAAGTCACCCTTGCGTGCCTTACGGTCACGGTATGCATAGGTGAGCGAGTGGAGCTGCTGCTCCTTGGCCTTGGTGTACAGACGTGAGCGCTGTCCGCGGTATCCCTTGGATGCCTCGAGAATCGAACGGCGCTTCTTCTGGGCGTTGACCGCCCGTTTTACGCGTGCCACTGGTAAATCCTGTCGATCTGGGGGCTTCTAGAAACCCCGAATGGTAATGGGATGGCGCCGACCGAGACGGTCGACTACGAAGTCCAGATCAGATGCCGAGCAGGCGCTTGATCCGCGGCACGTCGGCCTTGGTCACAACTGCAACGCCGTCGAGACGACGGGTTCTCCTGCTGGACTTGTGCTCCAGCAAGTGGCGACGACCAGCCTTCTGACGCATGATCTTGCCGCTGCCGGACACCTTGAATCGCTTCTTGGCGCCACTGTGAGTCTTCTGCTTGGGCATGGAGTCCTCAGTTCTGTGTTGCTCTTCGGTCTTGCTCGGCACGTCCGTGACGATTTCGTCGGCACAGAACGTCTTACGGGTCGTACTCGGTTCGGTAGCGCAGTCTCTAGGTGCTCGGCGGCGTTGCTGCTGCTGCCGGAGCATCTGTCGGAGCCGGCTCTGCAGCGGCGGGTGCCGGAGCATCCGGAGCCGAGGTAGTCGGTGCCGGAGCAGGAGCACGCTGAGCGGGCGGAGCCGCCGCACTTTCCTGTGCCTTGACGCGAGTCTTGGCACCCTTGTGTGGGGCCAACACCATCGTCATGTTGCGACCGTCCTGCTTGGCCGAGGTCTCGACGAAGCCAAGATCTGCAACGTCTGCGCCCAGCCGCTGCAGCAGACGGAATCCGAGCTCTGGACGAGACTGCTCGCGTCCACGGAACATAATGGTGACCTTGACCTTCGACCCGGCTTCGAGGAAGCGAACAACGTTGCGCTTTTTGGTCTCGTAGTCGTGGGCGTCGATCTTGGGGCGGAGCTTCTGCTCCTTGATCACGGTGAGGGTCTGGTTCTTGCGCGATTCGCGCGCCTTCTGCGCTGCCTCGTACTTGAACTTCCCGTAGTCCATGATCTTGCAGACCGGCGGACGAGCGTCGGGAGCCACTTCTACGAGATCGAGATCGGCTTCGAGAGCCAAGCGGAGTGCATCTTCAACACGCACGATGCCAACCTGTTCACCGCCAGGTCCGACTAAACGAACCTCGGGAACACGAATGCGATCGTTGATGCGAGTCTCAGTGCTGATGGGGCCTCCTAGGTAGTGCGGTGAGGGTCTAGCCGACCGCCCGCCATTGGCACAGCCCGCCTGCCCGGGTCCTTCGACACTCATTGCCGGAGAACACTGTCTCCTACAACGAAAAAACCCTGCTCCAGCATTCCGCTGGTGCAGGGCCCGATGTCGACCGATCGACAAATACCGCATACATCGCAATATCGTCTCCTCCGAAGAGGAAGCCCGAGCGGCATCTCTGCTACTGCGGGCGACCGGACCGGTACCAGCTTGAACACTGGGTACCGGTGGGAGTCGGGCTCCACTTGCTGCCTCCGTACAGTGCACTCTCGTAAGAAAGAACACGCCGAAGACGGTCGATGAGGAACAGTACCAGCCACCCGGGGGTTCAGAGAAATCGACGCCGGCGGGAGCGGGCCGAGAGCATGAATGACGCGTTCAAGCGATCTGATCATATGGATGGACCATTCGAGCGGTGTGGGCATTGCCGCGGGCACCTGATGACAGTGCCTTGTGCCGCCGTGCCATCCTCGTGAGCATGACGAGCACTCCTGAACCTGTCAATGAAAGCGGCGAACCCGAGGTCCGCGAACTCGCGGACGTTCCCGCTGTCGAAGTAATCAGCCGCGCCGCCGTGATGCTCATGAGCTCCGCGGCCGAGAAGCTCGGCCTGTCCGAGCCAGACCCGTCGGAAAGCCCCTACCTCGATCTCGACGAAGCGCGCCGAGTGATCACCGCACTCGCAGGACTTGTCACTGCGTCGGTCGAGTACCTCGGACCGCACGCCGGACCGATCCGCGAAGGGCTTCAGGCGCTGCAGAAAGCATTCCGCGAAGCGTCGGCGCATCCCGACGAGCCAGGCAAGGGCCCCGGAGAGAAGTACACCGGCCCGGTGTACTGATCCGCTTCCTCCGCCATTTTCACTCGCCGGCCACCTTCGGCCCGCTTCGTTTGGCCATCCATGAGGACGGTCAGACCGAAGCGGCCTTTCGTGGTCGGCGTTTCTTGACCGGCGCCTTCTGTGGCTCCGGTGCGGGCTCACGGGCCAGCGCCTCCTGCAAAAATTTTCCGGTGTAGCTTTCCGGAACTGCTGCTACTTCCTCTGGATTTCCTTCTGCCACAACGATTCCACCGCCATTGCCGCCTTCTGGTCCCATATCGATCACCCAGTCGGACACCTTGATGACATCGAGATTGTGCTCGATGACGATGACGGTGTTGCCCTTGTCGACGAGACCGTTGACCACGCTGAGCAGCTTCCGAATGTCCTCGAAATGCAGGCCGGTGGTGGGCTCGTCGAGAATGTAGACGGTTCGTCCTGTCGATCGCTTCTGGAGTTCGGCAGCGAGCTTCACGCGCTGCGCCTCACCGCCGGACAACGTCGTGGCGGGCTGGCCGAGTCGGACGTATCCGAGACCGACCTCGACGAGCGTCTTGAGATACCGATGGATGGAGGTGATGGCCTCGAAGAAGTCTGCTGCCTCCTCGATAGGCATATCGAGGACCTGCGCGATCGTCTTCCCCTTGTAGTGAACCTCGAGCGTCTCTCGGTTGTAGCGAGCGCCTTCACACACCTCACACGGAACGTAGACGTCAGGAAGAAAGTTCATCTCGATCTTCAAGGTTCCGTCGCCGGAGCACGCCTCGCATCGACCGCCCTTGACGTTGAACGAAAACCTCCCGGGCTGGTAGCCACGAACCTTCGCCTCGGTAGTGGATGCAAACAAGGTACGAACCTTGTCGAACACGCCGGTGTAGGTGGCTGCATTCGACCTCGGCGTACGCCCGATCGGTGATTGATCGACTCGCACGAGTTTGTCGAGTTGGTCCAAGCCGTTGATACGAGTGTGACGGCCCGGCACCTGCCGCGCCCCGTTGAGCTTGTTGGCCATGACGGTTGCCAGGATGTCGTTGACCAGAGTCGACTTGCCCGAACCCGACACGCCCGTCACTGCAGTCAGAACTCCGAGGGGGAAGCTGACGTCGATGCCGCGCAGATTGTGCTCCCGAGCACCCACGACTGTTACCTGACGCTTCTTGTCGACAACCCGTCGCGCATCGGGCAGTGGGATCTGTAAACGCCCCGACAGGTATGCGCCCGTCAGCGACTCTTCCGAGGTAAGTAGATCCTCGTAGGAACCGCTGTGTACGACGCGGCCGCCGTGTTCACCGGCGAGCGGTCCGATGTCGACCACCCAGTCTGCGGTTCGAATTGTGTCCTCGTCGTGTTCGACGACGATCAAGGTATTGCCCAGATCGCGAAGCCGGGTCAGCGTGTCGATGAGCCGACGGTTGTCGCGCTGATGCAACCCGATGGACGGCTCGTCGAGCACGTACAGCACTCCGACGAGTCCGGACCCGATTTGGGTGGCGAGCCTGATGCGCTGTGCTTCCCCGCCGGAAAGCGAGCCCGCTGCGCGCGAAAGTGACAGATATTCGAGACCGACATCGAGAAGGAAGCCGAGACGCGCTTGAACTTCTCGAAGCACCTGACCGGCGATGGCTTCCTCTTTGGAACCCAGCGTGAGGCTGTTCAAGAAGTCGGCGGTTTCGGAAATGGATAGCTTGCAGACGTCAGCGATGGACTTCGCACCGAAATCGCCCGCTTCGATGGTGACCGACAGAATCTCCGGACGCAGCCGGTCTCCCCCACAGGCAGGGCAGGGAACGTCACGCATGTAGCCGTCGTAGCGTTCCTTCATCTGTTCGGACTCGGTTTGCTCGAGCCTGCGGTGCAGGAAAGGCATGACGCCTTCGAACTCCGCATAGTAGGAGCGGGTGCGACCGTAGCGGTTCTTGTACTTGACGTGAACCTGATGCTCGCTGCCCTCGAGAACTGCACGCTTGACCTTGGCGGGCAGCTTGCTCCACGGCGCATCGAGGTCGAATTGCATGGCGTCGGCCAACCCGGACAGCAGGCGGCCGAAGTACTCCGAAGTCTGGCCCATCGACCACGGGGCGATCGCACCGTCGGCAAGCGAGAGATCCGGATCAGGAACGACCAGCTCGGGGTCCACTTCCTTGCGCACGCCGAGACCGAGGCATTCGGAACATGCGCCGTACGGGGAGTTGAACGAGAAGGACCGTGGCTCCAAGTCGTCGATCGAGAGTGGGTGTGCATTGGGACATGCGAGCTTCTCGGAGAATCGACGTTCTCGATCAGGGGCATCTTCTTCACGGTCGACGAAGTCGAGGACCACGATGCCGTCGGCGAGACGCAACGCGGTCTCGATGGAGTCGGTAAGACGCTGTTTGGAGCCGGCCTTGACCGTGAGCCGGTCGACCACGACCTCGATGTCGTGCTTCTCCTGCTTCTTCAGCTTCGGAGGATCACTGAGTTGGTGGACAACGCCGTCGACACGAATACGCGAATAACCCTGGGTATTGAGCGAATCGAACAGGTCTACGAACTCACCTTTACGGGTACGGACTACCGGTGCAAGAACCTGGAATTTGATCCCCTCTTCCATCGCCAATACCTGATCGACGATCTGCTGAGGTGTCTGCCGGGCGATCCTCTCGCCACAGACCGGGCAGTGGGCCGTTCCAGCGCGAGCGAAGAGCAGACGGAGATAGTCGTATACCTCGGTGATGGTGCCCACAGTCGACCGCGGATTTCGGTTGGTCGACTTCTGATCGATGGAGACCGCAGGCGACAAACCCTCGATGAAGTCGACGTCCGGCTTGTCCATCTGTCCCAGAAACTGGCGTGCATACGCGGACAGCGACTCGACATAACGACGCTGACCTTCGGCGAAGATCGTGTCGAAGGCGAGCGAGGATTTGCCTGAACCCGAGAGACCTGTGAAGACGATGAGGCTGTCCCGAGGAAGGTCGATGTCGACCCCTCGCAGGTTGTGTTCACGCGCACCCCGCACTATCAGGCGATCCGCCACTGTCTTCCCTTCTTGTCGAACGACCAGGCTGTTCAGGCTCGTGTACCACCGGCCTCAACAGTCGAACCGTCGCTCCATGGATGCATGCGTAAGGGCGAACCTCACGCAGTAGCAATGCTAGGCCGACCCTCTGACACGTCTTCTGACTCGGAGGGCCGAACAGGGTTTGTAGTCGCGCCGAAGGTAGCGTCCCCTAGATGGACGAGCACCTTATGGCCATCGACGACGACTACACCGGCGCAGTCTCCCCAGGATCAGCGCCTGCGCGGCGCACGATCACGAACGGGACGATCATCAAGATGTCCGTCGGCCCCATGGACAACAACGCGTATCTCATCGTTTGTTCCACCACCGGGGAATCGATGCTGATCGATGCAGCGAACGAAGCACCACGCCTGGCGCAGTTGATCGACGAGAACGCGCCAAGGCTTTCACTCATCGTCACTACGCACCAACACGGTGATCATTGGCAGGCACTGGAAGACATCGCAGCAGGCACCGCCTCGCCGACTGCTGCACACAGTTTGGACGCCGAACCACTACCGGTGACACCGGACCGCCTGCTGGAAGACGGGGACAGCATCGACGTGGGTGACCTCACGTTCGATGTCATCCATCTGCGTGGGCATACGCCCGGGTCGATCGCATTGGCTCACACCGATGCCAAGGACAGCGTCGTTCACCTCTTCACCGGTGACTCGCTCTTTCCAGGCGGTGTCGGAAAGACGTCGGGGCCCGAGAATTTCGTCCAACTTCTCGACGACGTGAGCACGAGGCTGTTCGACCGGTTCGGTGACGATGCCATCGTCTACCCAGGCCACGGCAAGGACACGACGCTCGGTGCCGAACGCCCTCACCTCGGCGAATGGCGAGAACGCGGATGGTGAAACGCCGTCACGCTTGAAACCTACGAAGCCTGGGTATGACTACGCTGGAACATCGTGGTCGGTATGGGGGGACACTCCTGTGCTGCGCCGCGTAGAACATCTTCGTTCACTCACGAACTACGCAGGAGGCTGTCAATGCTTGT
Source organism: Mycobacteriales bacterium (assembly GCA_038198705.1). Lineage (GTDB taxonomy): Bacteria > Actinomycetota > Actinomycetes > Mycobacteriales > Mycobacteriaceae > Rhodococcoides. The sequence goes on along the minus strand of JBBPZN010000154.1, from coordinate 4,346 downwards.
CCGCCGTATCGCCCGACCGCTGATGTCGACCATCTTCATCGCGGGGGGCATCGACGCGCTCCGGAACCCAGCAGTCAGGGCGCAAGCCGCCACACCACTGATCGAACAGGGCCAGGACGCACTGCCGGACAGCGTCACTTCGAATCTCCCCAGCGATCCCGAGACACTGGTCCGGATCAACGGAGCGATTCAGGTCGGCGGCGGTCTATTGCTTGCCACCGGTAAGGCACCGCGGATCGCCTCACTCGCGCTGGCGGGCACTTTGATTCCGACGACATATGTCGGCCATGCCTTCTGGAACGAGACCGATCCCGCTGCCAAAGCTGCGCAGCGCACTCAGTTCTTCAAGAACGTCAGCCTACTGGGCGGCCTGCTCATCGCTGCGGTCGACACCGAGGGCAAGCCGTCCTTGGCGTGGCGGGGTCGCCGTGCCGCACGTATGGCGTCCGAATCCGTTCAGTCCGCACTGCCCGGCTCCCATGACACCGCAGACCGACTCGGTAGCGCTTCCGACCGAGTTAAGGAGTTGGCCTCGGTCGCTGCGACTCGTGGCTCGCACTTCGCCGACGCCGCACAGCCCGTCGTATCCAAGTGGGCCGACGTCGCAGCGGAAAAGGGCTCGGAACTCGCCGACGCCGCACAGCCGGTCCTTTCTCGCTGGGCGCACAAGGCTGAAGACCGTGGTTCCGAGCTGGCGAAGGTCGCACAGAAGCGCGGATCCAAGCTCGCCGACAAGACAGCCGACCGGGGCACCGAGCTCGCAAAGGTGGCACAGAAGCGCGGATCCAAGCTCGCCGACAAGACAGCCGACCGGAGTTCGAAGCTCGCCGATACGGCAGCCGAGCGCGGTGCAGTTTTGGCCGAGCTTGCCCAAGATCGCGGCACCAAGTGGGCCAATCTTGCTACTGAGCGGGCATCGGAATTTGCCGAACTAGCGCAGGACCGCGGCAGTAAGTGGGCCGAAGTCGCCGCCGATCGGACCGAAACACTCAGCAAGCGTGCCCGCAAGCGCGCAGCGCAGCAGAGCCGGGAGTTCGACAAGGCAACCGAGAAGGCTCAGGCCAAGCTAGCGAAGAAGGTCGAGAAGACTCGGAAAGAACTCGACAAGCGCGTTCAGAAGTACTCCAAGTAGCTGATTCGACAGGCTGATCGAAAAGGGCCCCGTCCTGAACTGCGGTTCTGCGACGGGGTCCTTTTCTGTCGTAGACTTCTTGGGCGAATTTCGATTCACCGAAATTTCGCTGCCGAACTCCCGAGGAGACCCTTTGCCGGACGACGGCCCCACAATCGCCGACAAGTCAGAAGAAGACACCCTGTCCGACCAGGATCGTGAGCAGACTTACGTCACGATGCTCTACAACCAGTTGGACGCGCTCCGTCAGTATGCAAGTACTCGGCTCAGTGCAGTACTCCTGGCAACCGGCGGCACTCCGCAGGCTCGCAGTGAGCGCGAATCGTTCAGCCAGATGTACAACGACGACATCGCAAAGTACGATGCCGCCGAAAACGGACTGTGCTTCGGCCGCATCGACCTCGCACCACAATCCGAGGAGGATGGTGTCCGCTACATCGGTCGGGTGGGAATCCTGGACGAGGCAAACGATTACGAGTCGCTTCTGCTCGACTGGCGTGCACCGATGGCCCGTCCGTTCTATCTTGCGACGCCCGCTGCTCCCGAGGACGTAGTTCGTCGTAGACACATCCGGACCCGCAGTCGTCGCGTCACCTCGATCGCCGACGAGTACCTCGATCTGGAGGCGGCCCAGCACGCGCGACGCGACGCGACCGCGACCGGAGTTGCAGGTGAGAGCGCACTGTTGTCTGCACTCGAAGCGGCACGCACCGGGCACATGAACGACATCGTCGAGACCATCCAGAGCGAACAGGACGCGATCATTCGATCGGAGCACCGCAGCGTGCTCGTCGTACAGGGCGGCCCAGGAACCGGCAAGACGGCCGTAGCCCTGCACCGTGCCGCCTATCTGCTCTACACCTATCGACAGCAGTTGGCGAAGAGTGGCGTTCTCATCATCGGTCCGAATGCCACCTTCCTCGATTACATCGGCCAGGTATTACCCTCGCTCGGCGAAACCGGTGTGCTGTTGTCGACGATCGGAAATCTGTATCCGGGCGTGCGGGCCACGGTAGAGGATTCGATCACCGCAGCCGAGGTGAAGGGCTCGACGTCGATGGTCGCCGTTCTGACCAAGGCAGTGCGCGATCGCCAAGAGATTCCAGCGGAGCCGACGCGCCTGCGCTTCGACACCTACGACATCGTCCTCGACAAGAAAATCGTCTCCCGGGCTCGCGGACGCGCACGATCCTCGCGGCGACCACACAACTTGGCGCGACCGCTGTTCGTGTCCTCGGCGATCGACGGACTTGCACAACAGCTCGCAGCAACTCTCGGTGAGAACCTCGTCGACGGTGGAAGTCTGCTCAGCCGCGATGACATTGCCGACATGCGAGACGAAATGCGCGAAGACGCCGACGTGATGGCAGCAATAGATGCACTGTGGCCGGACCTGTCCCCGCAGCAAGTTCTGCTGGAACTGTTCGCATCCCCGGAGAGGATCGAATCTGCAACCCCGGATCTGTCGCAGGCCGAACGGGACTCCCTGTTCCGAGTGGGGCGCGGTTTCAGCGCGGGAGATGCACCTCTGCTCGACGAGTTGGCCGAGTTGCTCGGAATCGACGATGCGGCCGAACGGGAACGGGCAAATCTGCAGTGGCGCAGTCAGATTGCCGATGCACAAGGTGCGTTGGATATTCTGACAGGCTCGGCACCTCAGGACCTGGAAGACGAACTGGACCCTGAGATCCTGATGGCATACGACTTGATCGACGCCAGCCAACTGGCGGCCAGACAGGACTCCGGGGCCCGACTGACCACAGCCGAGCGAGCTGCGGGCGATCGCACCTGGACCTACGGCCATGTCATCGTCGACGAAGCTCAGGAGCTGTCCGACATGGCGTGGCGAATGGTGATGCGTCGTATCCCCAATCGCTGGATGACGTTGGTGGGCGACGTCGCCCAAACCGGAGATCCAGCAGGCACCACATCGTGGGGCGAAGTGTTGGAACCGTATGTCGCGCAGCGGTGGAAGCGCACCGAGTTGACTGTGAACTACCGGACGCCGTCGGAGATCATGGTCGTTGCACGGGATGTGTTGGCTGTCATCGACCCAATTCAGTCGGTTCCCAGGTCGATCCGCGAATCGGGCAATCTACCGTGGGCACAGCAGGTCACGAGCGCCGATCTCGTAAAGGTTGTCGCCGAACGTGTTTCCGAGCACCCGCGACCCGGTCTCAGCGCAGTACTGGTGCCGCACGGACTTCTCGCCGACTTGTCGCATCTGACATCGGAGTTCGTGACCGTCTCGACAGTCAAGGATGCGAAGGGACTCGAATTCGATTCGGTGCTCATCGTCGAACCTGCAGAGATCCTCGCGGAGTCTCCGCGAGGCATGGGCGACCTGTACGTTGCACTGACTCGTGCGACGCAACGCTTGGGCGTCGTTCATGCCGAGACGTTGCCGAGCGAACTGTCGGGCTTGGCCTCGTTCGCCCTATCGGCGCACTGAAACGGCAGCGAGGCAAACGGGAACGACTATGGCAGCCGACCCAGAAACGGGTCGGCTGCCATAGTCGTCGAAAAGCGAAGTCGTCGAAAAGCGAAGTCGTCGAACAGCGACAGGCTGCTCAGCGAACCGTGTGAACGATAAGCACGTCGCACGTGGATTTGCGTGCGGCGTCGGACGGAACAGATCCGAGTAGACGGCCCGTCAAAGAGTTGAGCCCGCGATTACCGACGACCAGAAGGTCGGCTTCGACGTCGCCGACCAATTCCAGCAGCGATTCGACGGGGGCCCCGACGATCGCTCGCTCGTCGATCTTCTTGGCGCCGAATTTGATCGCGTGCTCGCGAGCGGTGCGAAGAATGTCATGGGTCGGTGCAGAGCCGGTGATCTGGTAGGCGTCTTCGCGAAGGGCATCGGCTGCCTTGGCGTTGTCCTTCGGATCCGACGGGTAGTAGGCGCACGCGATCACGAGTGTCGCGTCGGCGTCACCCGCCAGCGCGGCGGCTTTCTCCACAGCCCGCAAAGACGATTCGGAGCCATCGGTTCCGACGACGACGGTGCGGTAGGCACTCATTCATTCCTCCAGTTGTAGGTTGTGTCACACATATTCGTGACGCTTTCGTCCGCTGTTTCATGAATCTCTACAAGGCTCGACCTGCCGGGCCTCGAAGATCGTTGCGATGACACTATCGGTAACTGTCAGTCGTCATGCGGAGATCGCCGACAACACGATCTCGCGGTCTCACCTACATTGGCTTGTATGCG
>JBBPZN010000153.1:0-6876 GCA_038198705.1 Mycobacteriales bacterium | reverse complement strand
TACGTGAGACATCACGTGCGCGTGACGATCGGAGTCGGGTGAGTAGGGCGAACAACGAACGACGATCGAAAACGTTTCACCGCACGATGATTCGTGCGGTCGGCGCAGCGATCGGAGTGGTCCTCGCTATCGTCCTGGCATCGGCTGCGTGGGTCGCCGTGGTGTCGTTCGGTCGTGTTCACGACGTTGCAGACGCACCGGATGCGCCGGTGGTCATCGTGCTCGGCTCGCAAGTCCGAGACGGCAAGCCGATGAAGTTTCTCGCCGGACGCCTCGATGCCGCCATCGCGGTCTACGAGTCGGGGAGAGCACGGGCGATTCTGGTTTCCGGCGACGCACATGGCCGCTCGGGTAACGAGATCGCGGCGATGACAAAGTATCTCGTCGACGCCGGAATCGATCGCGACAAGATCGTCGGTGACGACTACGGTCTCGATACCTTCGACACCTGCGCCCGTGCGTCGGACACGTTCGGCGTAAGTAAGGCACTGATCGTCAGCCAGGGTCTGCACGTGTCACGTGCCGTCGCACTGTGCCGCGACGCCGGTATCGATACGCACGGAATCGACGCCGAGTGCGAATGCAACTGGCTGGCGGTCGTCCGGAACTATGCGCGCGAGTGGTTGGCCCGCCCCAAAGCGATACTCGACCTACTCTCCGGGCGCCCGCCCGCCGTCGTCACGCCCCCGGATGGAACGCTCACCACGGTGTCCAGGGGCTGACGGAATCTATTGCCAGTTCGACGAAGTCGCAATTCGGACATGTAAAACTGGAACGTGTACTAGTTTGAGGTCGGGGATTGCCGACTTCGAAAGGCGTACACGTGGACTGGTACCGGATCAAGACCGCTGCAACGGGGATCAAGAGACTCGCGACGGTTTCGGACGAGGACAAACAGTCGGCCATCGACGCATTTCAGTTCTTCCAACGCATGCAAGCCGGTGAAGCTACCGACACAGCTGACGAGACCAAGGCCGTCGCGGACTACTACAAGGTCCTCAACAACATGCTGTCGGTGTTCGATTTGGAGAAGCTCTACATTCCGCCGATGCTCGATGGAAAGCAAGGGCTCTACGGCAACCAGATCCTGCTCGAGGAGGCGCTCCTGAAAGAGTTGGCGCTGAAGGACGCCGCCCAATGCCACCTACTCGACATGGGATGCGGACGTGGCCGAATCGCGCACCACTTGGCCACGCTGACCGGAGGGCAGGTTTCGGGCTACAACATCGACCCCAATCAGCTCGAGAATGCCGACGAATGGGCGGCCAGATGTGGCATGAGTGATCGACTGCACTTCAAGTTCGGCGATCACCACAAACCTCTCGACTACGAGTCCGAGTCCTTCGATGGCTGCTTTTCCGTCCAGGCAGTCTGGCCGTTCTTCAAGAAGGACGAGCTCGATGCTCACGCCCAGGAGATGTACCGGGTCCTCAAACCAGGCGGACGCTATGCCTGCTCGGAGTACCTGCTGACGCCGTACTTCGACTGGGACAACGAAGAACACGTCACCCTGCACAAGTTGTTCCTGCCCACGCTTGCAGCGACTCAGTCGATGTACCCGGCAGATGTGTGCGCGGCCCTCGAGCGAGCAGGCTTCAAGATCGTGCTGTCGGCGCCGTCGAAGAGCGAAGCATGGCCGCTGTGCGATGAGAAAGCCAACCTGATTCGCCGCGGACGCAAGGCAGTTCGCGGCCTGGAAAAAGTGAAGGTCGCGCCGCCATGGGTCGAAGAGTCGCTCGAACTGCTGCAGACCGGAGCTGAGGCCTGGAATCAGGCCGAGCGCGCGAAGATCGCGGACCTCAACTGGCGGATCGTCGCCGAGAAGGTCTGACAGAACGGAGACCAGCGCCGACGTCACAGCCAGCTCACTGTGCTCAGCCCGGTACAGTGGGCGGGCTGGTTCAACACTGAACCGGACCCCGTATCCCCCGGAGTTGTTTTTTCGTTGATTTGGATCCGCTTGAACGACGTTGCCAAGGGATACGACCAGAAAGCGATGCTGCGCGAGGTCTTCTTCCGCCTCGCAGACGGTGACCGCATCGGACTGATCGGTCGGAACGGAACCGGCAAGACCACCCTTCTGCAGCTGTTGCTCGGTCGTGAGACCCCGGACTCGGGCACGGTCGACGTCACCGAGGGTGCGCGCATCGGCTACTTTTCGCAGTTCTCCGAACTCGACGGCGAGCGCAGCATCCAAGCCGAATTGGAATCGCTGTTCACCGAGGTTCACGCGATCGAACTCGAACTCGCCGAGGTCGAGGGCAAGCTCGGAGGAGAGCTCGACGAGAAGGAGATGTACCGCCTCGTCGACCGTCAAGCTGAACTGCTGGACCTGATGGAGCACAAGGGCGGCTGGACGTACCACCAGGAAATCGACACCGTTCTCTCGATGCTCGGGTTCAACGCCGAACGCCGCGAATTGGCGGTGGACCGGTTGTCCGGTGGTTGGCGCAACAGAGCAGCACTGGCCAAGATTCTGATCGAAGCCCCGGATGTGTTGTTGCTCGATGAGCCGACCAACTTCCTCGACGTCGCAGGCATCGCCTGGCTCGAGCGATGGTTGCGCGACTTCCGTGGCGCACTGCTCGTCGTCTCGCACGACCGTGCATTCCTCGAGCAGGTCGTCACCGGCATCGTCGAAATCGAGAACCACCACTTGCAGACGTACGAAGGCAGCTACTCGGATTACGTTCAGCAGAAACAGTTTCGGCTCAAGAACCTCGAACGCGAGTTCAGCAACGAACAGCAATTGCTGGCCTACGAACAAGAGGCGATCAGCGACCGAAAAGAAGCCGTCAAAAACCCGAGTGGTGTGCTCAAGCGACGTCTCGCGAACATCAAGAAGAGCAAAGCGCCGCGTCCAGTGGACACCGTGGTCTCCGCTATCTACGGCGGACTTCATGTGCACGACAACTTGGCCGAAATCTCCGGAATCTCGAAAAGCTATGGCGACCAACAACTCTTCGACAATGTGTCCTTCACTGTTCATCGCGGGGACCGCATCGCCATCACCGGGCCGAACGGCTGTGGCAAGACGACGTTGGTCGACATCCTCACCGGTTCGGAACAACCGGACAGCGGAAAGATCAAATGGAAGACCAAGGCCCCAGCGTTCATCTATTACAACCAGGTGCTCGCCGACCTCGACCTCGATGACACGGTCACCCATTCGGTCAACGCTATGCCCGACAGCCTGGCCCTGACGGCGACCAAGAAGGAAGTCAATCGCTTCCTGACATTGCTGCAGTTCTCCGAGATGGACCTCAAAACGCGTATCGGCGTGCTGTCCGGTGGGCAGAAAGCGCGTGTGGCGTTGGCGCAGTGCCTTCTGTTCGGTGCCGGTGTGATCGTGCTCGACGAGCCGACCAACCACCTCGACCTGCAGAGCACCCAGGTGCTCGAACGGGCATTGATGGCGTTCCCGGGAGCGGTGATTCTCGTGAGCCACGACAGGTTCTTCGTCGAGAAGGTCGCGTTCCGGCAACTGTCCTTCGACGGCAAGGGCGGAGTCAAAGAAATCGCCGGCGTTCAAATGGCGTAGCAAGTACTCGTTCTGCACACTATCGCGGGGTATCGACGGGATCGCGTCGATACCACGCGATAGTGTGCAGAATCGTCAGTCCTTGTAGTAGACGACCTGATGGCTGGTCGCGAGCAAGTTCCCGTCGGCACCCCAGAGTTCGGCCGTCTGGTCGAAATACCCCTGGTTGAACCGTCGCGAATGCGCCGTGCCGAGCAGATGACCTTCGGCCTGTGTCGCGAGATCTGCGGCCGTCGTGAAATAATGGATGGTGAGTGTAATCGTCCCGGCCGGAACGAATTTGCCGCGACGCTGAAATACGCGCGGATAGAAGATGTCGCACATCGAGGTCAGCGACGCGAAATCGAGTGGACGCGGGGGAGCGTCGCGCACCCACAATGTCGCCGTCGAGTCGGTCGTTTCGTCCTCGCTGAGTTTGCCTGCAGCGAAATGCATTTCGTAGTTCTTAGCCCAGGCGATGAAATCCGGGAACCCGCCGGCTTCGAGATCGGACGGCGCCGGTGCAGCTGGGAGAGATGCCTCGACGTCGTTCCAGGTTTCCCGACGCGTCCCGAACACGGCCGTTGCGGTGGTGGCGACCACGCCGTCCTGTGAAAGTTCCAGATACCAATGCTGATTGCTGCGGTTGGTGCGCACGGCACGAGTGGAAATCTCGAATGCGCCGTCGGAAACGGGGCCGGCGAAGTTGATCGTGATCGAAATCGGTTCGCCGAGCCGATCGGGATGCTTTTCGACAGCACGAATCAACGTTGCCGCTGTGAGGCCACCGAACGGTCCGACCATGTTGTTGTATGCAGTGGACGTCTGACCTCGAACGACGCCGTCGCGGACGGCTTCCAGTGTCAACGCGTCGTCGAAGGGGTGCGGGTCGGTCATGGGGCTCCCAGAAGTGTGTTCAGTACTATGCTGTGCGCCATAGTAACCGAGCCGAAATTTCGATGTCGTGGTGCCGGCGCCCGCCCAATCACCGCTGAGTACTTCCAAGTCCGGCGGCCTTGGCGATCAGCACCGCCTGCTCACGCTCGTTGCTCGCCAGCCTTGCGGCCTCGAGTAGCTCGATGCGTGCTTCGTCGATTCGACCGAGTTGGGCAAGAAGGTCTCCTCGCACACTGCGGCAGCAGGTGGTAACCGGACAGCGTTCCCGCAGCGACGAGCTTGTCGACGTACTCCAGGCCGATGGCAGGTCCGGAGGCCATCGAGATGGCTGCCGCAAGATTGAGATCGACGACCGGCGAGGGCGCCAGCTGCTGTAATGCCTCGTACAGCAACATGATTCGCTTCCAGTCGGTTTCGGCGAAAGTCGCTGCGACGGCGTGGCATTCCGCGATCCCTGTCTGTCGGCTGTACGGGCCGCGACCACGCCCGATAGCGTCGGCACGTGCAAGCGACGCCAGGCCTCGGGTGATCTGCCCGCGATCCCATCTGGTGCGGCTCTGCTCGGACAACAGAATCGGCACACCGTCGGGGTCGGTGCGAGCGCCGAACCATGACGCAGTCAATTCCATAAGTGCGACCAGGCCATGCACTTCGGGTTCTTGCGGAACCAGTTCGGCCAGAATGCGTGCCAACCGCAGCGCTTCGTTGCTAATCGATCGACATCAGCCGAAAAGAAATCTACTTCGAGAGAAGACTCGGGCTCGAACGACCGTCACGAACTGCCTTGCCTGGCGCGATAGGCCGCGACCGCAGTCCTGTTTCCGCAGGAAGAGGAGCAAAATTTTCGGGAACGGTTGCGGGAAAGGTCGAACACGATGCCGCCGCAGTCGGCCGCGCAGACGCCGAGCCGGGAGAGTTCGTCGGCACGAATCACATCGATCATCGCCATGGCCGTCTCGACGGCGATCCTGTCGGCCAGCGGCCTGTCGTCGCTCACCGCATGCAGATGCCAGTCCATGTCTCCATGTCGGACCAGCCGTGGCAGTGCTTCGGCATCGGCGAGGATCTGGTTGACGATCTCCACGGCACCGTCGCGGTCACTGATGAGCAGTTCTCGCAACAGTGGCCGCAGCGCTCGGACTCCGTCGAGCTCTTCGAGATCACCGTCGAATCGGCCGGTGTAGCCCTGCTCGATGAAGAACGTTGACAGTTGTTCGAGCGTCGTCATCGTGTCCGGATCTTCCGCCGAGTTCACCAAGACGACAGCCGACAGCATCGCCCCCTCGGTGTCATGAGCAAAAATCATGCTGACACCTTACATCGCGATCCTTAACGTAAGGTGCCATGACGAGTTTGACTGATGACATTCGCGTGCAGCCAACGTCCCGGCTGGCCTCGGGACTCGGCCTGGCCGCGGTGTCCTCGGCGGCATTCGGTCTCTCCGGGCCACTGGCGAAAGGCCTCCTCGACGCTGGTTGGACTGCTGGGGCCGCGGTGACCGCGCGAGTTCTGATCGCAGCAGCGGTCCTGGCACTCCCCGGTGCGTTGGCGATGCGGGGTCGCTGGAATCTCGTACCCCACAGCCTGGGCACCATCGTGGCGTACGGAGCGATCGCCGTCGCGGGATGTCAGCTCGCATTCTTCAACGCTGTGGGGTACATACCGGTCGGTGTTGCATTGCTGATCGAATTCACTTCGCCTGTCGCCGTCATCGGCTGGATGTGGTTGCGCCACAAGCAACGTCCCACGGTCAAGACCATCTTCGGTGCGGCAGTGGCTGCGGTCGGACTGGTGTTCGTGCTCGACTTGATCTCGGGAGCAGCGATCGACCCGATCGGAGTTCTGTGGGCTCTCGGTGCGATGGCCGGAGCAGCCGTCTACTGGATCATGTCGGCCGAAGAAGGGCACGGTCTACCGCCACTGGCGCTCGCGGCGGGCGGGCTGTTGTTCGGCGGAGTGATCCTGATGTTGGGAGGGCTGATCGGGATCGTGCCGTTCACCGCCACCACCTCGAATGTGATCCTTGCCGGTGCAACCGTGCCCTGGTGGGTGTCGATCGCCTTGTTGGGCGTGGTCACCGCCGCGCTCGCTTACGTCTGCGGAATCGCTGCGATCCGCAGACTCGGCTCGCGCCTCGCCTCGTTCGTCGGGCTTACCGAGGTCCTGTCCGCTCTCGTATTCGCCTGGCTCCTGCTCGGTGAGACACCGCGGCTCGTACAGGTGTGCGGCGGTGGCCTCATCCTGCTCGGGGTTGTGATCGTCAAGCTCGGAGAGCCGAAAGGTGGTGCCGGCGGTGCAGGGCATGATGGATGTGTAGGTTATATTTCGCCGGTGGCGTGCGCGCCCGAGTCTGCCGAGAGCCCCACCTGGGCGAAGGCCATCAGGAAGCTCGCCGAGTCGGCCGCCAGCCGGAAGTCGGCGGCGAAGGCGAACGCGGCGCCGGCGCCGGCGGCGATCCC
>JBBPZN010000152.1:0-11622 GCA_038198705.1 Mycobacteriales bacterium | reverse complement strand
CTCGGCAAGGTCAGGTCATACACGGAACTCGCCAACAAGCCAGTCGTACTCGGCCCCGTTGCCGAAGATCTCGGTGCTGAGCAGTCCCTCGCGGAACTCAGCGAGATGGTCGTCGCACGAGAGGAGCCGGGAACATCGATCATCACCATCGAAGTGACGAGTGAGGATCCGCAGTTTGCAACGCGGCTTGCCAACGGCATTGCTGTGGAGCTCGGTCCCGCGATCGCCGAGCTCGAACCAGAGGGAGACCGCGCTACCGATGTCGACATCTCGGTTGTACGCCCCGCCGAAACGCCTGAGGCGCCGGTGTCGCCTCGCATCCTGCTCAACACGCTCCTAGCCCTGATTGCCGGGCTTCTGCTCGGGATCGCTGCCGTCGCCGCACGGGACCACTTCGACAAGACATTGCGCTCGGAGCTCGAGGTCGCTGAGATTACCGGTTACCCCACGCTGGGTTCGATCGGGACGAATCCCAGCTCGGCGCGCCAACCGCTTGTCGTCCTCGATCCCAGTTCACTCGTTACCGAGTCCTACCGCACCTTGCGGGCTCGCCTCCGATTCACGGAGGTCGACAGTCCCGCGAGGTCGATTCTGGTCACGTCTGCCATACCGGGCGAGGGAAAGACCACGATCGCCGCGAACCTCGCTCTCACGCTCGCGCAGGCTCAGTCGCGGGTATGTCTCGTCGACGCCGACCTGCGACGCCCGACCGTGGCGGCGGCGTTCGGCCTCGACGGAGCCGTCGGCCTGACGGACGTGCTCGCGGGCGTCCATCCGCTCGAAGACGCTCTCCTGGGTTGGGGTGACGGCTTGCTCACCGTACTGACGGCCGGAACGAATCCTCCCGATCCTGGAAAGCTGCTCGGCTCTGAGCAGATGCAGTCGGTCATCGAGAAGCTCTCGGCCGACTACGATTACGTCATCTTCGACACCCCTCCGCTCGGTCCTGTTGCCGATGCGGCGATCCTCGCGCAGAGCGTCGACGGAGCGATCGTCGTGTCGAAGTATGGCAGGGGCAATCGCGTGAAATTGATCCAGGCCCTCGGCGCCCTCAAGGAGAGCAACGCGCGCGTTCTGGGAATCGTATTGAACGCGGTGCCGAGAAGCCGGTCGGAGAAGCGCTACGGGAGATACGAAATAGTTCGAAGCTGAATCACAGCACGGAACGCATGACCTCGACAAGGTCGGTCACCGACTCGTCGACGATCGCGAGCGTGCGAGCGTGGAGGCGCGAACTCAAGTTGTGCGCATCCACGATATCGAGTGCTGGTGTCTCGGTCGTCCGTCCCAACATGCGACGCTTCGGCTTCGTTGCGGGAAGAGGGATGACGCCTCGCAGGCTGTTCAACCGAGCAACGAACGCCCGAAGCTTCTCTTCCGGAGACCCCTCTTCCGCCCGTCGCAGGTAGCCATCGTCGAAGGCAGCCCGCGCGATCGTGCTGGCCTCCACGAGCGTGAACGTCTTTGATCGCGCTTGCGGCATTATCCGCGCAACGAGGGACCGATGCCCTTCCTCTGCTGTCAGGATCAGGTCGGCACGAGCGATCAGCCGCGGCGTCAGTGCACGAGGGCTGATCGGCCTGGAGTGTGCCCCCGCGGTGAGTTGTGCGACTCGATCGCACGTCTCGGCCGTCAGGGCAGGCACCGAACCGGCGCTCTGGACGATCACAAGTGACAGTAGCGGGTGCCCATGCACCGCCTCCATGAACTGCAAGCGGGCATATTGGGATCGACAGACGTTCGCCGAGCAGACGAACAGGATGGTGCACATCGAAGGTCTCACGTGGTTTCACTGATCTCAGTGCTCGAGTACGACGGTGAGTTGAATGCGCTCGCGAAGACGACGAAAGTGAGTGCCGTCGCACTGGTCCAATTGAGCGAATCGAAAATCAGCATCGTCGCGCCGACTGCGAGAAGCGCCGGTCTGACCGGGCGGCGCGCGAAGAACACCGCGCCGACGACGACGGCAAGCAGCAGCAGGAGTGACGCGATCCCGCCCTGGGCGAAAGTGAGGACGAACTGGTTGTCCACCACGTTGAAACCATCGGTCTGGAGCATCCCGGCCTCGAATAGCCTCGCGGTTGATGCGAAGCCGTTGCCGAACAGCACATTCGCGACATCCTGGTTCGCGATAAGACCGCCGAGCGCCTCGTATGCCCCGATGCGGTGGGTGAAAGACCCGGAGTCGGTGAAATCCTGGCGAACCTCTTCCGACCACCAGGAAAAGTTGATTGCGAGCCCGACCGCGAACGCGCTGAGAAGCAGGTTCGTAATCGCCCGCAATGGGCTCATTCGATGACCCGCGAAAAAGACCAGTATCACCGCGGCGATGACGATGCTGTTCCTGCTCCCGCTCGAAGCCAATCCAGCGAGCAGGAGGACCATGGTCGGGATTCGAAGGGACAGGGGGGCTTCCGGGAAACTTCGGGCGAGCAGTGCGATTGCTACCAGAAGGAGAAATCCGAGTGCGAGTGGATGCCCGAGCGTTCCCTGCGACCGCTCGATGACATCACCGAAAAGCGGGTTGTAGAGCGGAACGACCTGGCCGAACGAACCGAGCTGTGCCGGCGCCCACAGGTGCGTGGGAAAGACCGTCGGCTCGACAAGACCGATTACGCTCTCGACAGCCGCGATCGTCACAATGAAGCGCGCGATACGACGGGTTGCTTGATGTGTCGCGCGTCCCATAACGGCGAATATCGGCAGACTCGATGCGGCGAAGGGCAGGAAGCGCAGAACCGCGGATTCATCGGTGCTGAGTGCGGTGCCGAAGAACAGAACCAGCACGAATGCGGAGACGAGGATGAGTCCTCGGGGAACGGGAGCGTCACGTCGAATATAGCCCGCCACGCCGAGTGCGATCAGTCCCGCGGAGATCACCACCAGCAGCAGTCCAGAGGAGGGAATTCTGGTGAACGGAACCGTGACAAGGAGTGTGACCATCGCGGAGACAGTGACGACCTGCCGTCGACTCGGGTCTACGCTGCGCGCCGCGTAGAGGAGCACTGCAGCGACGAAGACGACGATGAACCCGATCAACGGCAGGCCGGTCCCCAGGAGGACGGCCACGACACCGAAGGCGAGCATGACCAGCTCGATGTCCCACCGGCCGAGAACCGTGCCCCCTGATGGTCGCGTCAGTGCAGATCGCATCTCCAGTCCGGTCGTCATTTTTTCGCTCCCGCACGAGGGCGCCGGTCGCGGCGGTACTCGCTGTAGACATGGCCGAACCCGCCGGCGACAAGGCCGGCACCACGCGCGAATGTACGAGTGCCCCTGGCTCGGTGTGCAACGTCTCCCGTCACCAGTCCGACTGCCGCCTGGGCTGCTCCTCCTCCCACCCTCACGAGTCCGACGAGCGCCGAGCGGATGCGCGCGAGAACCCTTCCCGGGCCGCGTGAGAGCTCGACATCGGTTCGGCTCCAGGAGTTACCGCTCCTGAACGCTCGTTGCAGCACCCATCGTCGTGACATGCGCTCGGCAGGTACTCGGTCGACGACGACAGCTTCATCGCACCAGACGAGGCGCCCTCCGGCGCGCACGATCTGACGCGTGAAGAGCGTGTCGGATCCGCCGCTGAGCCCGTAGCGTTCGTCGAAGCTGATGTCCAACGACCGCAGTTGCACGAGGTCGAGGAGCAGATTGTTCGTCGCCGCCGCCTGCACGACGGAGCCCGTCGGCATCCGTCGTCGATCGAAGAACCTGCCTCCGCGCAGCCACTCGTCGGGTTCATGCGCGAACTCCGAGATCACAGGTCCGACGACGCCAGCTGGTCTGGTAAGTCGATGCGTTGCAAGCAGATGGCTGAGCCAGTGCTCGGACGGAACCTCATCGTCATCGAAGAAGATGAGCACGGCGGCGGCAGCCGATTCGGCCATGGCACGATTTCGCGCTGCAGCGATTCCTGGTTTCGGTTCATGCACATAGTGGATAAACGGACCGAGAAAAGGCTGAACGGTCTGCCCAGCGCTGCCCTGCGGGTCGTTGTCCACGACGAGAATGTGCACCGGTTCGCCGACGCGCTCGACCTGTTCGGCCAGTGCGGTCAGTGCGAGGACGATGTCTTGTGGTCGTCGATAGGTCAGCACCGCGATGACGGTGTGCCCGCCGGGTTGTTCAGCCATGTTCCGGATCCGTCGTAGTTGAAGGTAGTTCGGTGTGGTTCTGCTCCACGTGCTTCGCGACGGCCCGTTCGATCGCTCGCAAGAACGTCGGTGCGACCCGCTCGACCGTGAACAGCTCTATTGCCCGCTCCCGAGCGCGTGTTCCCAGCTCGCGCCGGGCCTCCGGAGACTCGAGACGCTCGAGTGCGGATGCGAGTCCGTCGATATCCCCGGGGTCCACGAGCACCCCAGTTCCCGCAAGCGCCCATTCCATGGGTTCCGTTCTCGAGGCGACGATCGCACGCCCATGAATCATTGCGTCGACCAGTTTCGCGGGAAGTTGGGCGGGCGACCAGGAGTTCACGAGACTCGGGATCGCGACGATATCCGCGGTCGCGACGAGAGCCGCGCCCTCACGCATCGACGTCTGCCCGAGCCACCGCTCCCACTCGTGTGGATCCTCCGGGGCGGGCGCGGTGACTTCGAGGGAGAAGCCACGGTCCGCTAGGCGGGCGACGGCTTTGCGCAGCACGGAGGTGCCCTTGTGCCCTCGCGGCGATCCGACGAACCTCACGACCGGACGATGGGAATCCCCGTAAATCGGGTCTGCTACCGAAAGCGTTCGCACGTGCGGGATGATCTCCCCGCCGTACATCCTCTTCAACACGGGATTGCTCACGATGCGCTCATAGTGCTTCGTAAGCTCTCGCAGCTTGAGCAATTCGCGATAGCGCGGGCGAAGCAGCCTCCGCGCGAGCCGCTCGTACAGGGGAAGCCACAGAGTGCGCACCTCGAGATCGGGGTCGTCGATATCGAGCAGCAGCGGCACGTCGGCGAGCTCGCAGAGTTCGATCGCCACTCCGAAGCTTGACGGCAGCGGCTTGACGGCGATCACGAGGTCCGCCTGACGGATCTGCTCGAGCACGATGCTCTTCGCCTCTGCCGCGGTGGTCGGTACGATGCAGTCCCCCGCGAATTCGCTCGATGACAACGGCTTCCAGATCACCGACCCTTTCACGCCGCATACGCGTACGTCGAAGCCGAGGTGCTTTGCCAGAAGCCACAGGCAGAACGTGCGGCCCAGGGAATTGTTGTCGAAGTTCGGGGTCAGCAGAATGACGCGCCGCGTCCTTTCGCTGCCGTCGACCATCACGAGCGCTTCCCCGGGCGCGCAATACTCAGAAGATCGCTCAGTACCACCGCTGCCCTGGTCCGATGAACGAGGAACAGGACTCCCAATACGATCACCGCGAAGGCCGCGCTTCCCAGGAGGAGGACCGCGATGGGCTCGAGCGGCGTCAGTGCCACAGCGAGGTAGCCTGCCGCGCCCCAGAGGCTCGCATGCACGAATGGCCAGATCAGCGCGAGCTGGGTCTTGGTTGCCACACCGGCGACGGACTTCTGGATGCTCAGTAGTACCGGCACGAGCGCGAATCCGGCAATCATGTATCCGACGGCGACACCGATCACGCCGAACGACAGGCCTGCGATGATCCCGGCGATCTGCACGCCGGTCGCGAGAATCTCGTAGCGGAGGTTAAGAGAAGCAAGACCCATGGCCTTCATGAGTGCCGGCGTGATGTAGAAGATCGTTTCTCGTGCTCCCGCGATTGCGAGAATCGAGAGCACTGGAGCAGTGGGTGCCCACGCATCCCCCAGCACGATGTGGATCAACTCGGGAGCGGCACAGGCGATGAGTGCCATCGGGATCGCAACGACCGCAAGGAGGCCCGTCGCTCTCTGCAGGTTCGCGCCGACGACGGCGCGGTCGTGAGCGTGCCTTGAGAAGACGGGAAACATCACTCGGTTGACGGTTTGGCCGACCATCTGGATGGGAATGACAAGCACTCGATAGGCCATCGCGTAATACGACAACGAGGTGACACCGAGGAACCTGCCAACAAGGATGTTGTCGGCGTTGCGCGAGAGATAGGCGATCGAATTCGTCGCGAAGACCTTGGTGCTGAACGACAGCAGCGGGCGTAGTTCGGCAAGGCGCGCATTGGGCATCGGCCCGCGCATCGCGATGAGCAGTACGAGTGCCACGATCGCGTCCGTGAGAAATATCTGGTACACGATCGAGAGGTGCTCGGCGCCCGAGAGCGCGGCGGATACCCCGGCGATCGCACCGAGTCCGGATCCGACGATGTCCCCTATCGCAATCGGCTTGAACGTGAGGCGTCGACTGAGCATCGCTCGCGGCACGATCGCGAGGGCTTTCAACACGAGTCCGACGGCGAGCAGCCGGATCAGGGCGGACAGGGGTTCCACTCCGAAGAAATCGGCCATGGCCGGTGCCGCCAGCCACGAAATGGCTCCGAGAAGAACGGCGGCGAGGATGTTGAGAGATGCCACCGCGCCAGGGGCGCGAGGTGACAGGGTGGGACGCTGGATGAGCGCGGCGGAAAGGCCCTGGTCGAGCATGAGCGAAGTCAAGGTGACGTAGATCATCGCGACGCTGATGATCCCGTAGCTGGCGGGCCCGAGAATTCGTGCGATCAGCAGGGCACACAGCAACTGGAACGCTTGTTTGCCGATGACCGCGAGCGACGTCCAGCGTACGGCGGATCGGGTTCCGGGTCGGGCACCCCCGGTCGATCCTCGGTCGCCGCCTTCCGGCGCGGGACCGAGCGGCTCCGCTCGCCCCGTCGTCACGATCGCCCGTTCACGAGACCACTCATTGCCGCAGCAATAGCGCTGCGGTATCGTGCCGGCGCGTGTCGATCCATTGCCAAAACGCGGTCGGTCATGGCGTCACCGAAGAATCGAGCCTTGTCGGCGTGCACCCGTTGCAGCGCCACGGCGGTGTCATCGACGCTCCCGGGGGCCACGAACTGAGCCGACTTGTACCCGGCAGCAGCCTCCCGGAGGCCCGAGGTGTCGCTCACCACGACCGGTCGCCCAGCGAGCACTGCTTCCACGGCGGTATTGCCGAACGGCTCATCGATACGAGACGGGACGACGATCACATCCGCGCTCTCGAGGAAGGGCCAGACCGCAGACTGGAAGCCATGGAAGCTCACACGGTCTGCATGGTCCTGCCGCGCGATGCGCTCATGCAGTTCCTGCAGGTACCACTCGTATCCGGGAAAGACGTCCCCGACCAGGTCGAGACGTGCGTCGATCCCCCGTCCAACGAGTTCGAAAACGGCATCCACGGCGACATCGACGCCCTTCCGCGGAGAGAGTCGACCGACGTAGACCACACGGAGACCTTCGCGGTCGATCTGCTCCGAGGCATCCGCCGGCCCGGCAACCCCGTTGTAGATGATTCGCGCTCGCTTCCCCACGCGGGAATTGGACTTCTTCAGAACGTTCACGCTGTACTGGCTGTTGGCGACGATTCGATCCGCGAAGACCAGGGGTGCCGCGAGTGCCTTGCGCAGCACGGCGTTCGCCGATCCCTCAGCTTCGTGCACGTGGCACAGCACCGGAATACGGTGAATTGCCCCGATTAACACCCACACGGGTATCGTGACGGTGCTCACATAGATAGCGGCCGGCTTCAGCTCCCGCACCATGCGTGTACCGGCAGAGAAACTCGTGATTGTGCGGACAAGGAGCTTCACGAGACCAACAGGCGTGAGCATGCTCTTGCGCAGTACCGGCGAGTCGCAATATCGAACGGTTGCTCCTCGTGCCTCGATCTCGGCGACGAGGGGACCCCGCTCCAGAAGAGTGACCACGACACGGGCGCCGGTATACACCAGTGCCTCGACACTCTCGAGCATGACTCGATCGGAGCCATACAGTTCTGCGCTCGGGTGTGCAATGAGAAGGGTGGGCTCAGTCACGCTGCCCCACCCTTCCCTTGAAGTTCAGCCTCTAATATATGTCATTTCACTCGACGGGTTGTGCGGTGAGGTTGCGGACGGAGACGGTGACAGGCGCGTTGCTTGCCGACCCGGAAAGATAGGCTGCGACACCCACACTCCCGGGAACCTGGAGCACGGGACTTGAATTGGTCGCACTCAGCAACCAGTCAGCCGGCTCCGCCGTCCCATCGGCCCACACCTTCACCCGCACGGTCGTCGGGCTTACACCATCCACCTGCAACCGAACGTTGAGCTTCGTACCAGCAGCAACGTTCCCAGGAAGCAGAACCTCGCTCGCAAGAGAAGTCTCAGAGGAAGAACCAATCAGAGCCGAAAGCGAAACACCAACCCGGCTGCCGACGAACTTCACTCGCGCACGATACTCGCTCGTGTTCGAAACACGACGACCCACCGCGTAGACATAGGTACCACCACCGGTGCCCAGCTTGTCCGAAGACAACTGCACACGCATATCGGTACTCGTCCGAGCAGTCGCGTCCAGATACGCCCGAGCCGTGACCCCTCCCCTGGGAAGCGTCAACAAACCGGCACCGCCATCAACCGACAGGTACGACGGCAACCCGACCGAAGTCCAGGCACCACCGACATCGGCGGCACCCAACCCGTTCGTCACCGTCCGAGCGAACAGATCAGAAACGAACGCCTCGCCAACAGGATCAGGATCCGGACCAGGATCAGCAGCCGTCACCGTGACCGACTTGCTGATGCTGTTCGTCGCACCCGCATTATCAGTGACAACCAACGTCGTCGAATAGGTACCAGCAGCCGCATACGTATGAGACACCGTCACCCCTGACGCAGTCGTCGAGTCACCGAAGTTCCACGCATACGACACCACCGAACCATCCGAATCCGACGAACCCGACGCATCAAACGACGCCACCAAATCCGCCGAAGACGACTCGAACGCCGCAACCGGAGCCTCATTCGGAACCACCACGACAGCGGTGACGCTTGTCTCGGCGCTAGCGGACGCGCCGCGGTCATCGATCACCGTCAGCCGCACGGTATAGGTGCCAGAGGCTCCGTAGCTGTGATTTGCGATCGACCCGATTGCAGTCGCCCCGTCACCGAACTCCCAGGCATACGACGAGATAGAACCGTCGGGGTCGCTCGATCCGGATCCGTCCACCGCTACCGATCCGCCGGTGGTCTCCGCCTCGATCACGGCGGTAGGTGCGACGTTTGCGGCGACAACACTCACCGACTCGGTCGATTCCGAAGTACCGCCGGCGCTGTCGGTCACCGTGAGCTTCACGTCGTAGGTGCCAGCCGCCGCGTAGGTGTGACTCGATGTCGCCGTCGATCCGCTCTCGGTCGCGCCGTCGCCAAAGTTCCACGCGTAGTCGACGATGGTGCCATCGGCATCGGACGAGCCCGCGCCATCCACCGCGATGGAAAGATCGGTCTTCGACACGGTGAACGCTGCCACCGGAGCCACGTTCGGCTCGGTGTCCATGCCCAGTGCGTAGTGGTCGGCGATCGTCGCTGCACTCAGCAGGCTGCTGTACACGGCGGCCTCGTCGATTCGCGCATCGATGTAGGGGCTGCTTGAACCCCAGGTCTGGTCTCCGCCGATCTTCCAGTATCCGTCGTAGTTCTGCGCTCCGGTCTGGGGGTGAGTCCCCTGCAGCGCGCCGTCGACGTAGAGCTGCATCCCGTCGCCACCCTGTCGGGCGACGACGTGGTGCCACTTCCCGTCGTTGTAGGCGGATGCGGTCGTGATCATGTTCAGCTGTCCGGTGTAGGCGCCGAACACGAGTTGACCGTCGTCTTCCATGTAGACATGTCGGTCGTAACTGGACGACAGCCCGGTATTGGAATTGCCGAAGCCGATCAGCTTGCCACCACGAGTGGAGGTCGAGTTGAACCACAACTCCAGCGAGTAGATCGATGGATTCGAGACCGGAGCCGCTGCGGCGACGAAATCGTCGCTCCCATCGAAGGAGGCAGCACGGTCGCTTGGTCCTTTGATCGCTCCCGCGGCCTGCTGCGTCACTCCGTTTCGGTACACACCGTTGCGCAGCGACACGCTCGAATCGAATGCCGTGGTGCCGCTCGACTCGTTGAGCCGCCAGTAGAGATCCGGGTCAGAGTTGTAGATTGCTGCGCCGTATGCATCGGATGGCGCATCGGGCAGCGGGGAGTCCCTTCCGGACAGCTCGAAGTGCTCGTTCACCTGCCGAACCGACAGCGGGCTGTCATAGATGGCGACCTCGTCGATGTCCCCGTTGAAGTAGGGCCCGCCGGACCAGCTGGTATCGCCACCGATCCGCCAGTAGCCGGAGTAGTTCTGGCCATTGGTCGTATCCGTCCTGGCTCCGACCCGCAGCCCGTCGACATACAGTGTCATCCCGGCGTCGCTCAGGTTCGCGACCACGTGGTGCCACTCGCCGTCATTGTATGCGGCGGAACTTCCCACCGTGCGGCTGCTGCCGGGGTAGACACCAAAGAGAACACGTCCGTTGGCGTCCATGTACACGTGGCGGTCGTAGTTGTTCGACTCGCCGGTGTTCTTGTTGCCGAAGCCGACGATCTTTCCGCCGGACGTGCTGGTGGTCTTGAACCAGGCTTCGACCGCGAAGGTGTTCGGGCCCTCGATCGATGACTGGGTGGCTACCAGGCCGCTCGAGTTCCCGGAGAACCGGGAAGCGTCGTTGATGTCGTCGTTGATGGCACCGTCGATGTCCCTTGAGACGCCGGTACCAGCCAGGGCGTCATCGAAGCCGGCATAGTCGTACACCGTCGATCCGGATGGTTCACCCAGTCGGTAGTAAGAGACGGGATTGTCGCTCAGGACACCATCGGCATACGCACTCGACTGCGCGGAATCGGCGATGGTGACGGTCGTGCTGCCGCTGCTCGAGGTGTTCCCGAACGGGTCGGAGACGTATACCCGGTACGCATAGGTTCGCCCGGGAACGAGTCCGGTGTCGACGAACCCGATGTTTGGTCGATCCCAGAACGTCGAGTCGACGGTCGTTGTGTACACGGGATTCGCGGTGTTGCCGTCCCTGGTGACTTTATAGGTCAGGGACTTGTTGTCACGGTCGTGTGCGGTCTGCCACGCGATCCTGGCGCTTCCCGCCTCGAGGGAAACGGCACTTGGCTTAAGGCTCGCCGTGAGCGTCGGCCCGACGGCGTTCGGGGCCTTGTCGGCGACGACGTAGCGAACGAGACCCTGTTGGGCCTTTCCGTTGACGGTCGTGAACTCGCCGCCCATGACCACGTAGTCGCCGGAGCCCGTGACGTTCCACGGACCCTGGTTCTGGCCGGTGTAGGTTCCCGTGTTGAGGGACGGATACCAGTTGAGGAGCGTGGAGGACGGCTCGCCCTCCCAGTTGAAGTATCCGAGTGGATCCCGCGTGATCGTGCCGGTCGCCTCCTTGGTGAAGGCGATTGCACGGTAGAACGTCCACGGTTCGGTCTGCGGGAATCCGCCGATGTTTCCGCAGTAGTGGGCGTGCCCGGCCGTGTAAAGGATGTCTTTGGCGGCGTAAGCGCTGTAGGTGTCACCATGGCAGTCGTTCACCGACACGATCTTGCCCGAGTCAGACTCGGCCGCGAAGGTGCCCTCGAGGTTGCCACCCGCACCGAACGTATAGCCAGTTCCGTAAATGAGTTCACCGTCAGTCGTCAGGCTGTTGATCGACGCGTTGTTGCCCGCGTTTGCGATCCGCTTG
>JBBPZN010000151.1:0-19266 GCA_038198705.1 Mycobacteriales bacterium | reverse complement strand
CCACCGGGCCGCTGTACAACACCCGGCCACCGCCTTCGCCTGCAGCGGGTCCGATATCGACCACCCAGTCGGCCCGTCGGACCACGTCCATATCGTGCTCGACGACGAACAGTGAGTTGCCGGATTCCTTCAGCCGATCCAGGACGTCGAGCAGCGGTTCGGCATCGGCTGGATGCAGGCCGGCGGATGGTTCGTCCAGGACGTACACCACCCCGAAGAGCCCGGAACGAAGCTGTGTGGCGATCCGCAGACGCTGTGCCTCCCCGGGCGACAGCGTCGTCGAGCTACGTCCCAGCGACAGATATCCCAGACCTAAACCGAGCAGCACCTCGATCCTGGCGAGCAGGTCGGCAGTGATGCGTACTGCCACTTCCGTGGCCTCACCGGAGGAAGCCGTCGGGGTTGCGGCTGCCATCTCGGACTGTTCGGCGATGGGACGCAACACTGCGGCAACCTCGGTCAGTGAGAGCGTGTTGAGCGCGGCGATGGAGTATCCGGCGACGGTGACGGCCAATACGTCGGCCCGCAGCCCGCTGCCCGAGCACTGTGGGCAGCGGACACTCTCGGTGAACTGCAGAGCGCGCTCACGCATCCGCTGGCTGGTGGAGTCCGACAGAACATGCATGACGTGGCGGCGAGCGCTCCAGAACTTGCCTTCGTAGCTGTGGTCGACGCGGTCGGCCTGAGGTTTGATGAACACTTTCGGCTGTTCGTCGGTGTAAAGGAGCCAGTTGCGGTCCTTCCGGCTGAGCGTGCGCCACGGCGCGTCGATGTCGATACCCAGGCCGCTGACGATGCTGCGCAGGTTCGCACCCTGCCAGGCCCCCGGCCAGGCTGCGATCGCTCCTTCGCGGATGCTCAACGACGGGTCGGGGACCAGCAGCTCCGTTGTCACGTCGTGGAAGACGCCCAGCCCGCCGCATCGCGGGCATGCTCCGGCGACCGTGTTGGGTGAGAACGACTCGGCCTCGAGGCGCGACTCCCCAGCCGGATAGGTGCCCGCCCTCGAGTAGAGCATTCTGAGTAGATTGGACAGGGTGGTGATGGTGCCGACGCTGGAGCGTGAGCTGGGCGCACCCCGGCGTTGCTGCAGCGCAACGGCTGGGGGCAGACCGGTGATGGAAGCGACGTGCGGAGCGCCCACCTGTTGCAGAAGCCGGCGGGCGTAAGGGGCGACCGATTCGAAGTAGCGGCGTTGCGCTTCGGCATACAAGGTGCTGAACGCCAACGACGACTTGCCTGACCCCGACACGCCAGTGAACGCGACGAACGCGTTGCGGGGGATATCGACATCTACTGCTGCCAGGTTGTGCTCGGTGGCGCCGCGAACGCGCACGTACCCGTCCCACGATGAGTCGGTCATTCTCCTGACAGTAGCGCGGGGCTCGGATCGCCAGATTTGTCTTCTACTCGATCAACTCGCTCGACGAGGTTTCGCGTGGACGTTGTCCACCGAGTGGGCCGGCGGGGGAGGGCGAGTGTCGTCGATGTCGGGGTCTGGCGGGTAGCTGCGGGTGGGAGCATGCCCGACGTCCTCGTGGGCCATCACGCCCTTCCACCAGTCGTCCATCGAGTTGGTGCTCGGCCATACGATCGGTTCCATCAACGACCCTCCGCTGCATCAGTTAACGAGAAGTGCCGCAGCGAATTCGAGTTACTGATTGACTGCGGTATCTGCACGGTCAATACGCCTGACGGCTTAAGCGATATGTGTCCAACCTACGCCACTGGTGCGTAGGACACCACCGCATCTGTGACTTCACCGTGCTATGAATTCGTGACAGACGCGTTGCTTCTGGATTGTTTGCGCACGTCATCGCGCGGGTAGAGAATGACGATGACGCGCATGGGTACCCCGCGGGCCCTGCCCGACCTGACGTCGGCCAAGCCGGCCTTCACCCTCGTCGAATTGGCCGGGTGGCTCGAAGCTTCGCTCCCCCTCGGCGCGGCTGCCACTTTTACCGGAGTCTGCACCGATTCGCGGGCTGCGGAACCGGGAGATCTGTATTTGGCGCTACCCGGCGCACACGCACATGGGCTCGATTTCGAAGCCCAAGCATGTGCCCGCGGCGCCGTCGCGGCGGTCTCCGATCGTGCCGGTGCGATGTTGCCTACGGTCGTCGTCCATGATCCGCGACGATGCGCCGGACCGATCAGCGCACGTATTCACTCTTATCCGTCGCAGGCAATGGACGTCTACGCAGTCACCGGCACCAACGGCAAAACGAGCACGACCTACCTGCTGAACGCGGCCCTCACCGCTGCAGGCGAGAAGGTCGGGACTCTTACCGGTATCTCGATCTCCGGTCCGGGTGGCGTTTTCCCGGCGACCCGGACCACGCCGGAGGCTGCTCCGCTGCAGAAAGCACTCGCACGTTTTCGCGACGAAGGTGCAACTGCCGCTGTGATGGAAGTGTCCTCGCACGCTGTTGCGCATCGGCGGATCGACGGCACCCGATTCGCTGCTGTGGGCTTTACCAATCTGTCTTCCGACCACCTCGATTTTCACGGCTCCATGGAGAAGTACTTTGCGGTGAAATCGGAACTGTTCACACCGCAACGAGCGGCTGCGGCGGCGATCGGGATCGATGACGACTACGGCCGTCGACTCGCAGACACCATCGAAATACCCTGCTGGACTTGGTCCGCCATCGATACCCGAGCCGAGATCTTCGGCGACGCAATCGAGTGCACGGCATCGGGGACTTCCTTCACTGCACGAACGCCCTACGGCAGCTTCGACATTCGTCTTCCCCTGCTCGGTCCGCATCAGGTTCGCAACGCGCTGGCAGCTATAGGGTTGCTCGCGGCGAACGGTAAAGATCTCGGGTCGGCTGTCCTCGGTTTCGAACAGGTGTCGGCGGTGCCGGGCCGGCTCGAACGCATCGATGCCGGGCAACCGTTCCTCGCTCTGGTCGACTATATGCACAACACGGCAGGTCAACGTCAGTTGCTGCCGTATTTGCGAACCTTGACCACGGGACGCGTGATCGTGGTCGTCGGCGCCACCGGTGACCGAGACCCAAGCAAACGGTTCCCACTCGGCGCAACTGCCGCTGAGTGGGCCGACCTGGTGATCGTCAGTGACGAAAGCCCCTACTCCGAAGACGCTGCCTGCATTCGTAACGAGGTCGCCGCCGGCGCCATCGCAGCGCAGTCCTCCATAGTTGTCGTCGAACCCGACCGTCGACGCGCTTTCGATCTGGCCGTGGCCAACGCGCAGCCCGGTGACGTGATCGTCGTGGCCGGGCGCGGATGCGATACCGAACAAATATTCGGCGACATTGTCTTGCCGTTCGACGACCGCGAAGAACTGCTGGACGCGCTGCAGTCCTGTTCGACGGGAGTCACGCCGTCGTAGATTCTCGGGTTCGTTGCCGCCGGTCGACTACTCGAGCTGAACTCTCGACTGTGCTGTCGTGCAACATGTTCAAGTTATCGGTGTTTCCGAAAGTTGTCGACAGGGGCTAGCACTCGGTGATCTAGAGTGCTGAAGTTTTCCGTGCACAGTGAGGAAGCGCCCGCTGGAGGGGCGGGCGACAAGAGTTCGGGAGGTGGTTGCTGTGTTTCGCTTCGATCCTCGACTCGGGGGCACGGGAATGCTCGACGACCGATGCGATCGAATAACATCGAGACGCTCGCCCATTCGGCAGGGAAGGACGGCATGGCAACCAAATTCTCGGTAGGCGACCACGTGCGCTGGAACTCCGAAGCCGGATACGTGCAAGGCACGATCACTCGAGTCCACACCGAAGACGCCGACTACAAGGGGCATACCCGCCGCTGCAGCCCGGACGAGCCTCAGTACGAAATCAAGAGTGACAAGACCGACCACATTGCGATGCACAAGGGCAGCGCGTTGACGAAGATTTGATTCTCGGGGGTCGACGCCGATGTGTCGCTCTGGTGGTTCGCTGGTCGCGACCGAAACAGAACCCAAATCGGATTGTGTTGCTCCGGCAACTTAGAACGTGTTCTAAACTAGGTCACCCGCCTCGAGATCGCGGCGCTGTCGCTTGAAAGGAATGACGATGCAGTTCAACCTTGCCGACGTTTTCGAGACAGTCGCCGATGCAGTACCCGATCGCGTTGCATTGACCTACGAGGGCGAGAACCTCAGCTACGCCCAGTTGGACGCAGAGGCCAACAGGACCGCCCATCTGCTCACGCAGGCCGGCATCTCCCGAGGCCACCATGTCGCACTGTTCCTCAAGAACAGCGTCGAGCACGTAGCTTCTATCCTGGGATTGCTCAAGATTCGCGCGGTCCCGATCAACGTCAACTACCGGTACACGCCCGCCGAACTCGAGTACATCTTCATCAACTCCGATTCGGCCGCTGTGGTCGTCGAAATCTCCGAGCATCAGCGCGTCCTTGCTTCCCTCTTGGACGCGTGCCCGATGATTCGGACGGTAATCGTGATCGGCGAGATCGCGGCCGAACTGTTATCCGCCGCGAACGAGCACACAGTTTCCGTGGTTTCACTCGCCGACGCTCGTGAACTGTCGCCCACAGCCGAGTTCGATTCCCGCACGGGCGACGACCTGTACCTGCTTTATACGGGAGGGACCACTGGATACCCGAAGGGTGTCATGTGGCGGCAAGACGACTTTTTCCGCAAGCCCCTTTCCGGCGGAAACCCATACGGCGAGGGGGCGCGAGAAAACCTCGCCGAGATCGCCAGTGCTGCAAAGCAATTTCCCGAACTCTCGTTCCTCATCGCCGCACCCCTGATGCACGGTGCGGCGTTGTACTCGTTGTTCACCTTTTTCACCCTCGGCGCTCGCGTGGTCCTTCGGCGCGACTTCGATCCGCGGAAGGTCGTCGAATCGATCGAGAAGGATTCGGTGCAGGTGATCCTGATCGTCGGCGATGCTATGGGGCTGCCGTTGGTCGATGAGATGGAACGCCGCAAGGGCGAGGTCGATCTCAGCTCCCTGTTCTCGATCACTTCGGGCGGCGCGATCTGGTCCACCAGCGTTCGGGACCGCATGCTGGCGGTCAAACCGGACCTGCTGTTGCGGGACAACTTCGGCGCCTCGGAGTCTGGCAACGACGGCGCCTTCACCATCGACAAGGTCGGCACTTTGCGAATGCCACCCTCACCGAGCATGACCCTCGTCGACGAGCGTCTGAACGAGATTCCCGCCGGCTCCGAGGAAGTGGGCTACATCGCCCGCATCGGCAACGTCCCTCTCGGCTACTACAAAGACGAGGAGAAGACCGCCCGCACGTTCCCGACACGCAGTGATGGCACGCGCCTTTCGGTGCTCGGCGACATGGGCAAGGTGGAAGCGGACGGCACGATAGTTTTCCTCGGACGCGGCTCGCAATGTATCAACACCGGCGGCGAAAAGGTCTTCGCCGAGGAGGTCGAGGCCGCCCTCCACGCGCACCCGTCGATCAGCGACGCGCTCGTCGTCGCCGCACCTGACCAGCGCATGGGCCAACGAGTTGCCGCGGTGATCGCAACCTATCCCGAGTCACCTGAACTCACCCTCGGCGACGTTCAGGAGCACTGCCGCAAGACGCTGGCCGGCTACAAGATCCCGCGTTCGGTCGTGCTGGTCGAGGAGGTCAAGCGAACCCCAGCCGGCAAAGCGGACTACCGCTGGGCGACGACAGTGGCGACGGACGTGTCCTGACCGTATATCCGTCGAGAATCGCCGACGCTACAGCGCGCACCCCGCGAGACCTCGCTGTACCCGAAATGGGTGTTTCATACCCACCACCAACCATCGGTTCGCGCGCGCGTGACCAGTGCTGAGCCGACCCAGAGGTCGTAGTCCCGAACCCGGCCCTGTTACCGAGCAGGGAGATTAGGTTGGGAAGTATGACCGATGACGTGGGAAAGCGATGGCATGACCCTGGGGGGTCCGGTGGTGTCCGCCGTGCAGCCCTGTTCACCGTCTCGATCATCGTCAGTGCGCTGGTGGTGATGGTCGGATGCATCATGTGGGCGGCCTGGGGACCGCACTCGGGTCAGTGTCGCGACGCGGCGTTTGCGGTGTGCGCCGAGCCCGAGCGAACGATTCTTCTCGTTGTTCCGTCCGCTCTGTTGCTGATCGGGGGATTGTTTGCGTTCGTTCAGACGTATCGGGTGTGGCGCAAAGGTGGAACTTGGCCGATTTGGCAGGGAGCCGGGTGGGCCCTGTTGGTCTCGATGGTCATCTACATGTCGATGTCGTTGAGCGTGTTGAGTCGATAACGCTCGACGCCGAATCGAAGCGGCCGACCGAAACGTATCCAAGTGAAAGGCGTCGGTTTCGCCTCTACATGCGCCGGGTAGCCACCTGTCGACACCTCGACAAGGAGCCACGATGAGCGATCGACCTCAGCAACCCGAGACCACCACAACAACTTCTACGCAACCCGCGGCGCGTTCCTCTCATAGCGCAACGCGAATCCTCACCGGAGTTGCCGCTGTATTTTTGGTGATCGCGTTGGTTATATTCGTATTGCAAAACACAGAAAAGGCGCACGTCGAATTTCTCGGGTTGAACCTCGATGTAGCCCAGGGCGTTTCGCTACTTCTAGCCGCGATCGTCGGCTTTCTGATCGCAGTCCTCGGTAGTGGTGTGATGCGCTTGCGACGCCGGGTGCACAACCGCCACTGAACCATCGGCAAGCACCGGCAGAAACAGAAGATTGCCGGTGCGATTCGGATCCCAGCGGGCAGTCGACGGGTCAGGAGTACAGGTCGCTGATGTCGGCTCGGTGAACTTCGTGGATTATGTTGCGCTTGAGCTTGAGTGTCGGCGTCAGTTCGCCGCTCTCCTGGGTGAAGTCGCGTTCGAGGATCGTGTACTTCTTTATCTTTTCGGGGTTGGACACTTTCTTGTTCGCCTCCGCCACGGCCGTATCGATTTCCGCGATCAAATCCGCGTTGGACACCAGCTCGGAGGTTGTCGTGGTGGGAGGAAGGCCGTTCCGCTCGACCCAAGCGGGCAAAGTTTCCGGGTCGAGAGTGATCAGTGCGCCGATGAACGGCTGAGCGTCACCGACCACGATGCACTGGCTGATCAGTGGGTGTGCGCGCATCGAATCTTCCAGGCCCGCCGGCGCGACGTTCTTGCCACCCGCGGTGACGATGATTTCCTTCTTACGACCGGTAATCGAGACGAATCCCTCATTGTCGATCGAGCCGAGGTCACCGGTGTGGAACCAACCGTCGATGATCGATTCGGCAGTTGCCTTCTCGTTCTTCCAGTAGCCGGCAAATACGACCGGACCGCGAAGGAGAAGTTCGCCATCGTCGGCGATACGCGCGGTGTGGCCGTCGACTGGCTTGCCTACCGTGCCGATGCGCTGCGCATTGGAAGTGTTGATGCTGAAGGCGGCGCTCGATTCGGTGAGTCCGTATCCCTCATAGATCGGGATGCCGACGCCGCGAAAGTAGTGACCCAGGCGTGCGCCGAGCGCGGCACCACCGGAGAATGCTTGATTGCACTCTCCACCGAGAGCTGAGCGCAGCTTCGAATAGACGAGCTTGTCGAATATGGCGTGCCTGAGCCTGAGGACTATTCCTGGGCCGCCCTTTTCGAGGGATTCACTGTATTCGATTGCCGTTGCTGTTGCTCTGTCGAAAATACCGGCCTTGCCGCTGTCCACGGCCTTTTGGCGCGCCGAGTTGTAGACCTTCTCGAATACGCGGGGCACCGAGAGGATGAAGGTGGGCTTGAAATCGGCGAACTGGTCGAGGAGCGTCGTCAAATCCGAGGTGTGGGCAACGGTTACTTTCGACTCGAACGCGCCGAATGAAATCGCTCGCGCGAACGCATGGGCGAGCGGCAGAAACATCAGAGTCTTCTTGCCCGGGATCATCGAATCCGGTAGTGCCAGCTGGCAAACGGCCGCTTGCGCATAGAAGTTGGCATGCGTCAGCTGGACACCCTTGGGGCGTCCTGTTGTGCCGGAGGTATAGATCAGGGTCGCGGGTGAGGCTGCAGTGACCTGGTGACGACGAGAGTGCAGTTCTTCGTCGGTGATCGTGGAGCCACGGTTGGCGAGCTCGTCGATCGCACCCGATTCGATGACCAGAACCTCACGGAGGGCGTCGGCGCCGTCGGTGACCTCCTGATGGATCTCCGCATGCTTGGTCGTTTCGACCACGAGAAGCGTTGTGGCGGAATCCTCGAGGATCCACTGCGCCTGATCGGGCGAGGATGTCTCGTAAACCGAGACTGTGCATCCGCCGGCAGTCCAGATGGCATAGTCGAAAACGACCCACTCGTAGCGGGTCGAAGAGAGGATGGCGACGCGGTCGCCGAGCTTCAGCCCCGACGCAATCAGACCCTTTGCGACTGCAGACACTTGCTTCGCGAATTGAGCTGCGGTGACGTCGATCCATCCACCGTTCGACCGCCGCTTGAACGGCACGAATGTGGGGTCTTCCTGAGCATGGCGGAACACGGAGTCGGCCATCGACACGTCAGCCGGAATCGAGAACGACTGAGGAACTGAGAACTCACGCACTATTGACTCTCCAATGACGGCACTGTCGGCTGATTCGGTAAGAGGGGTGTCGCTGAGCTTGGGTGCATTGAATATACAAGAAAGGCAATGCTATTCGAAGATTTTTCATAGTTGAACGTCACGCTGTCGTTACTCTTGCGACGCTGCCACCATCTGGTCACGTTCGACGATTTTGACGCGTTCGCGGCCTTCGGTTTCGCCGAGGCTGCGTTCGTGGGCGTCGAGGCGGTACCAGCCGTCCCAGGTGGTGAAGGGGACTTTCTTGCTTTCGAGGAAGTCGGTGACGGCCTGCTCGGTGGGTTCGGGGGCTGCGGTGAAGTTCGGTGCGTCTTCGAGGAGGTTGGCGACGGTTTCGTTGGCGTCGCCTTTGGTGTG
Source organism: Mycobacteriales bacterium (assembly GCA_038198705.1). Classification (GTDB taxonomy): domain Bacteria; phylum Actinomycetota; class Actinomycetes; order Mycobacteriales; family Mycobacteriaceae; genus Rhodococcoides. The sequence continues at coordinate 10,416 of JBBPZN010000151.1, read as the reverse complement.
GCCGATGAGGCCGACAGGTCCGCGTTTGATCCAGCCGGTGACGTAGGTCGCCGGTACCGCGGTGTGCGAGGATTTCGACTCGAGAACGCGGCCTGCTTCGTTGGGGATGGTGCCGGCTTGGTCGTCGAAGGGGAGTTGGGCGATGTTCTTGGAGAGGTATCCGACGGCGCGGTAGACCGCCTGGACGTCCCAGTCGTTGTATTTGCCGGTGCCCTTGACGTTGCCGGTGCCGTCGAGTTCGGTGCGTTCGGTGCGTAGGCCGGTGACTTTGCCGTCTTCGCCGAGGATTTCGGTGGGGGATTCGAAGAAGTGCAGGAACAGTTTGTGGGGGCGGTTGCCGACGTCGCGGATGGCCCAGTCTTGGAGGGTGTTGGCGACCATGTCGACCTGCTTGGATCCGCGGCGTGCTGCTTCGGAGCCTTCGTCGTAGTCGATGTCCTCGGGGGCGACGATGACTTCGACGTTGGCGGAGTGGTCGAGTTCGCGGAGTTCGAGGGGGGTGAACTTTGCCTGTGCGGGTCCGCGGCGGCCGAAGACGTGGACTTCGATGGCTTTGTTGGTTTTGAGGCCCTCGTAGACGTTGGCGGGGATGTCGGTGGGGAGGAGTTCGTCGCTGGTTTTGGCGAGGACGCGGGCGACGTCGAGGGCGACGTTGCCGACGCCGAGTACGGCGACTTTTTCGGCTGTGAGGGGCCAGGTGCGGGGGACGTCGGGGTGGCCGTCGTACCAGGAGACGAAGTCGGCGGCGCCGTAGCTGCCGTCGAGGTCGATGCCGGGGATGTTGAGGTTGCGGTCGGCGTTGGCGCCGGTGGAGAAGATGACGGCGTCGTAGAAGCGGCGCATGTCGCCCAAGGTGATGTCGGTGCCGTAGTCGATGTTGCCGAGGAGGCGGACCTGTGGTTTGTCGAGGACTTTGTGTAGGGCGGTGATGATGCCTTTGATGCGGGGGTGATCTGGTGCGACGCCGTAGCGGATCAGTCCGAAGGGGGCGGGCATGCGTTCGAACAGATCGACGCTGACGCCGTTGCCGGCGACGTTGTAGTCGGACTTCATGAGTGCGTCGGCGGCGTAGATGCCTGCCGGTCCGGCGCCGACGATAGCGACGCGAAGTGGACGCAGGTCATGCTTCTCGGACGATTCAGCTGTTGTTGCACTTACGTTTTCACTGTTCATGACGATGCTCGGTACTTTCTATCGGTGGCTCCGATCGTGCGGACTCTCAGCTGTGACGCGCCCGCTCCTCGTAGGCCTGCCGAGCAGTGATGTCGACGTCGTCGAGAAATACCTTGTCCGTGTGGAGCGCACGGTTGAGGGCTTCGCCGATCCGACGCGGAAAGAACTTTTGACTTGCAGCGAGGGCACCGACGAGCTTGGTCACCCGCACCTTCGGTTTGGGGTTTTCGATCAGTGAGACGATGGCGCGTGCAATGTCCTCCGGCTCGGCGTTCTTGAGTCCGGGAATCCCCTTGGTGCCGGCAGTGAGCTCGGTGTTGACGAAAGATGGTAGCACTGCGGAAAACTCGATTCCGGTGCCGCGGTGCTCCACCCGAGCCGCGTCAGTGAAGCCGACGACGGCATATTTGCTGGCGCAGTAGGTGGCCAGACCCGGTGTGTAAATCTCGCCTGCAAGTGAGGCGATGTTGATTACGTGGCCACGGCCGCGCGGCAACATTCGCCGAGCCGCCAGTTTGGAACCGGTGATGACTCCGAGGACATTGATATCGAGAATCCGGCGAGTGACCGCATCGGGCTCGTCCACGATTCGGCCCGCAGGCATGATGCCGGCGTTGTTGACGAGCACGTCGATAGGTCCGAGCTTTGCTTCCACGTCGTCGAGGAAGGCCTCGAACGATTCGGAGTCCGTTACGTCGAGCTTGCTGTAGCTGAGCAGGTCGAGTTCGGTCGCGGACTCTTTCAGTTTGACGTCGTCGATGTCCCCGATCGCTACTTCTGCGCCGAGTTGGGTCAGGGCCGTGGCAGTAGCGAATCCGATTCCTCGGGCACCGCCGGTGATCGCGATGACGCGACCGCGCAGAGAATTGGTCATGTTCCGTCCTTCTATGGTCGTTACAGGGAGTTCGAGCGGCTTGTCACGGACAAGCGACGGCGCGGGTCACGGGCGACGAGGGCTCTCAGGACGCGGCCGACGAGTCGACCACGGATCGGCGAGTACGGGTACCACAGCAACTCACGCTTCAACTTGGGTCCGCGTGGCACTGTGATCGCTTGCTGCCGAGTGTATTTCCGAATTCCGTACTCGCCACCGAATCGTGCGCCGAGGCCGGATTGCTTCCAGCCTCCATGCGGTAGTCCCAGCGCGAACAGGTTGGAGAAGGCGTCGTTGATGTTCACCGCGCCGGCCTCGAGTCGGCGGGCGATCTCCTCGCCGCGGGCTCGGTCCCCGCACCACACGGTTGCGGACAGTCCGTACTCGGAATCGTTGGCCAAGCGCACGGCTTCATCGGCATCGGCAACCTTCACGACCGGGATCGTCGGCCCGAAGGTTTCCTCTCGGATGCAGGCCATCGATTGATCGACGTCGACGAGGACTGTCGGCTCGAAGAACGTGCCGGTGCTGCCGGCCTTGCCGCCGGTCAGGGCAGTGGCGCCGCCCTCCACAGCGTCGGCTACGTGCCGCGCGACAAGGTCGCGCTGGGCCGGGGTCGCCAGGGCGCCGATGTCGATTGCATACCCATCGTCGTCGGCTCCTTGACGCAGCGAACCCACGAGCTTCGCGAGTCGCGCGACGAAGTCGTCGTACACCGGCGCTTCGACGTAGACGCGTTCGATCGACACACACACCTGTCCGGCGTTGAACAATCCACCCCAGGCGATTCCGGCGACTGCACGGTCCAGATCTGCGTCCGCCAGCACGATGGCAGGATCCTTGCCACCGAGTTCGAGGCTGCAAGGCACCAGTCGCTCGGCAGCGCGTATCGCGATCGCTCGACCGGTTGCGGTGGAACCGGTGAACTGCACGAAGTCCACTGAATCCACGACCGATGCACCGGTGTCACCGCGGCCGGTGAGTACCGAAAAGACTGGCGGAGCGCCGATTTCCGACCATCCCCGCGCCAGTTCTAGGGCTGCCAGTGGCGTGACCTCGGATGGCTTGAGCAGCACAGCTGCACCGGCAAGCAGAGCTGGAATGATGTCCATCGCCGGCATCGCGAGCGGGAAATTCCACGGCGTGATCACACCCACCACTTGATACGGGCGGAAGGTTTTGATCAGTCGTTTGCTCATCGACAGAGGGCCGTGCGGCTTTACCCGCTCATCGGCGAGAAACTTACCGGCGTTGTCTGCGAAGTAGTTGATCAAATCGCACGCGAGTGCAGGTTCGATGGCTGCTTCGGCGCGTGGCTTGCCGGTCTCGGACTGGAGCACGTCGATGATGCGATGCTCATTGTCGAGTAGCCAGTCCCGCAGCTTCCGGAGCCACATGGCTCTTCCTTCCGGCCCCAGCGCCTCCCACTCGGATTGGTGGGTGCGCAACCTTCGGACCGTATCGGTTACTGTCGCGGCACCCTCGTCCGGGACAGATGCGACGAACCGGCCGTCTGCGGGGCAGTGCACGTCGATGCTCTCGTGGTTCGTGTGCACTGTGGTCTCCGATGTCATGTGAGGCCCGCCTTCTGTGATGTAAGACATTGACTATTACGATTGCACAATTGTCACACCGATTCTTGGCCAGTTTGGCTAAATGAACCGGCGATATATGTGTTCGAAGTCCAATATGAAGGCGGTGTCGGCGTGTCCGCTGATGACATGGTCGTTGCTTGGCTCCGGGACTTCGCAGCGGAGGCGCTGGTACCGGAAACGTTGGACGGCCTCGTCGTGCGCTTCGCTGCCGCGATCGCGGCCGAGGTCCCCGAGGTTGCTGCGGACCGAGAGCTTCGAAGAGATTTGGGCATCAGCACTCGTGAGCAGGGACGCGCATTGCTTGTTTGGCTCACCGGTGAATCCTCGGAGGTGGAACCCCCGCCGGCGGCGCACGATCTTGCACGCACAATCGCTCGCCGGGGTATGCATCTGAGGGTGCTGATGCAGATCTACCGTGTTGGACAGAAGGCGCTGCTGAAATTCGCGGCGGAGACTGCGAGTGAGCGGATCACCGACCCGGTGCTGGAACCGAAAGTTCTGATTCGATTGCTGGAGCGGGCAAGTCATTGGCTGAACGTCTCACTGGAGGTGCTCGCCGACACCTACGGGCAAGAGCGGGAGCGGGGATTGAGCGGAGCGTTCGCCCGGCGGGCGGAAACCGTGCAGGCGATCATTCGCGGTGAGATCGCAGACGTCGGGACGGCGTCGAATCGGTTGGGCTACCCGTTGATCCGGCACAACACTGCCCTTGTGCTGTGGTTCGAAGACTCGCAGCCGGAGCCTGATGAGGACGGTATCGACCTCTTGGATTCCGCTGTGCGTTCGCTCGCTGCGACAATCGGGGTTCGGCAACTGGTGACGGTGCCCTCCGGATCGCGGGGTCTCTGGGCATGGATATCCGCGGATTACGAACCGGATCTCACGGCGCTGGCCGTCGGCGAGGATGTCCCGGCCGGCATTCGAACGGCGATCGGTAACCCAGGCGTAGGCATTCATGGATTCCGTCAGAGTCACGCCGAAGCTATTGCAGCTCAACATGTCTCGGAGTCTCGACCAGGTCGGTCCCGTCTGATTCACTATGCAGACATCGAGATACTTCACTTGCTCGAAGGTAACATTGGCGCGGCCAGGGCATTGGTGTCTCGTGAACTCCGCGGACTCGACGGTAGCGATGCATCCTCGGTAATGCTCCGTCGTACGTTGCGCACCTATTTGGCGGCGAATCGCAGTCCGGACGCGGCCGCGCGTGCCCTCGGTGTCCACAAGAACACCGTGCGCTACCGCATCCAACGCGTCGAGGAGTTGCTCGGCCGTCCAATTGGACCGAACAGGCTGAAGCTGGAACTCGCGCTCGAGTACGCCGACGCCTACGGTCCCGTCGATATGAACGGACTCGGCGGAGCGTAAGGGAAGCGGATCTTGACAGATGTGATCTTCGTGACGCACAGTGAACCGATCTGACAGGACGCGCTGTCAGATGAAACGAAGTCGAGGTCTCGTGATGTCCAAGGTCCTGGCCGCTCCACCCACTGGCTCGAACATGCTCCCGATCCTGGGGCGATCCGGGATCCCCGGCGTCGGGCACTCGTTCGAGTACATCCGTGATCCGCTGGCGTTGATGCAAAAACAATGGGACAGCTACGGCGAGGTGTCGTGGTTCTCGATGGTCGGGAGGCGTTGGGTTGCAGTGCTGGGGCCGGATGCGTGCCAGGAAGTGCTGCAGAACAAGGATCGGGCATTCGCCAATGGCGATGGTTGGTCGGTGTTGATCGGCCCCTTCTTTCACGGTGGCCTGATGCTGCTCGATTCCAAGGAACATCTGCGGCATCGACGCATCATGCAGCAGGCGTTCACCCGATCACGGCTCGAGAAAACTGTCGACGTGCTCAACCCGGCGCTGGACTCGGCGCTCGACGGGTGGGCTCCGACATCCGGATTCCGCGCCTACACTGCCCTCAAAACCCTCACCCTCGATCTCGCCACCGAAATCTTCATGGGCGGCGCGGAAGACTCCACCGCCAGCGAGATCGCCTCGGTGAAAGAAGCTTTCGTCGATTGTGTGCAAGCGGCTACCTCGGTGGTCCGCTACCCGGTCCCAGGTACGAGGTGGAAGCGGGGGCTCGATGGTCGTCGGGTGCTCGAGGACTTCTTCCGGCACTACCTACCGGCACGTCGAGCCCGCGAAACGGACGATCTGTTCTCCGTGCTCTGCCACATCGAATCGGAGGACGGTCAACGATTCAGCGACGACGAGGTGATCGATCATATGATCTTCCTCCTGATGGCCGCCCACGACACCTCCACGATCACCATTTCCACGATGATGCAGTACCTGGGTCAGCATCCACAGTGGCAGGACAGGTGCCGGGCGGAGTCGCTCGCGTTGGGAACGTCGGCGCCCAGCTATGGCGATCTCGATGAACTGAGCAGCCTCGATCTGGTCATGAAGGAATGCCTCCGGCTTGTCTCACCGGTCCCGGTGATGGCGCGCCGGGCAGTGCACGACACCGAAATACAGGGCCACTTCGTCCCCGCGGGAAGCTACGCAGCGGTGGTCCCACACTTCACCCATCACATGTCACAGTACTGGCCCGAACCCGAACGATTCGATCCCGAGCGCTTCGCGGACGATAGACGTGAAGACAAGGTGCACCGATACGCCTGGGAGCCGTTCGGCGGTGGTGTACACAAGTGCCTCGGCATGTCCTTCGCCGGTGCCGAGATCAAGACGATCATGCATCACCTGCTGCTCCGCTTCGATTGGCACGTCGATGCGGATTACGTTGCACCACTCGACTTCACCTCGTTGCCGTTCCCCTCGGACGGCCAACCGATCGATCTCCGTCGACGCGAGGTATGACCTCCGGTCTTGCGAAGTAGGACAGTTCGAAGGGTATTGCGATGGCCGACGATGACGGATGCGGTCATCGATCCTGATCGTCCGGGTCATCGACCCCGGCTCTGAAGAATTCTATCGTTGGTACGACAATTCAATGGGTGTAACGGAGTTCAGAAAAGGACACGGTGCATCGACGTAGTGGGAGATGGCATGGAACGTACTATTTTCGAACCCGAGCACGAGCTGTTTCGGGAATCCTTCAAGAAGTTCTTGGCACAACACGTCGCGCCATTTCACGAGAAGTGGGAAGAGCAGAACATTGTCGACCGCGACGTCTGGGTGGAAGCCGGCAAGCAGGGATTTCTCGGGATGGACGTTCCCGAGGAATTCGGCGGCGGTGGAGTCAAAGACTTCCGATACAACGTAGTCATCACGGAGGAAGCCACCAAGGGTGGTTACAGCGGTATCGGATTCATGCTCCATAACGATGTCGTCGCGCCATATCTGATCGACCTCTGCAACGAAGAGCAGAAACAACGTTGGCTCCCGGGATTTGCATCGGGAGAACTGATCTCTGCTATTGCCATGACGGAGCCCGGAACCGGTAGCGACCTGCAGGGGATCAAGACCCGCGCAGTTCGCGACGGCGATGACTGGATTCTCAACGGCTCCAAAACTTTCATTACCAACGGCATCAATGCAGACATCGTGATCGTCGTGGCATGCACCGATCCCGACAAAGGAGCACAGGGGTTCAGCCTCTTCGTCGTGGAACGAGGAATGCCAGGCTTCGAACGTGGGCGCAACCTCGACAAGATCGGGTTGAAGGCACAGGACACCGCAGAACTGAGCTTTGCCGACGTCCGAATTCCCGCAGCCAACATGCTCGGCGACGAAGGACAGGGCTTTCTCTATCTGATGAAAAACCTTCCGCAGGAACGGTTGTCCATCGCAGTCGTAGCTGCTGCGGTCATGGAATCCGTCTTGGAGAGCACTATCCAGTACTGCCGCGACCGTACGGCTTTCGGTAAGTCGATCGGCAAGTTCCAGAACACACGATTCGTGTTGGCGGAGGAGGCCACGATGGCCACAGCCGTCCGCATCCTCGTGGACAAGTTCATCGAACAACTCAATGACGAGAAGCTGACCGTACAAGAGGCAGCCATGGCCAAATGGTGGACAACCGAGGCGCAGGTCAAGCTGATCGACCGCTGTCTTCAACTCCACGGTGGCTACGGTTACATGAAAGAGTACCCAGTGGCCAAGGCATTCATGGATTCTCGTGTTCAGACCATCTACGGCGGCACAACCGAGATAATGAAAGAAATCATCGGGCGATCCTTGGACCTTTGATCGTAACGACTGATCAGTGGCTCAGAGTCCGATCATCTTGCAGATGATCTCGTTCATGATTTCGGTAGTTCCACCGCCGATGCCGAGGACTCGGGCGTCGCGGTAGTGCCGTTCGACCTCTGACTCGCGCATGCAACCGAGTCCTCCGAACAGTTGGACGGCTTCGTAGACAGCGTGGTCGCAGGCTTTGACCGCGTTGTTCTTGGCCATGGCTGTTTCGGCGAGCATGCCTCCGTTGTCGACCCACCGCACTGCTACCGAGCGGCAGAACTCCTCGGCTGCAGTGATTTCGGTCGCCAACTCGGCGATACGATGTCGCACGACCTGACGGGTGGACAATGGTCGTCCGAAGGTCTCGCGTGAGCGCACCCATTCCGTGGTCAGGTTCAAGCATCGACGGGCGGTTGCGACGGCCTGAAATGCCAACGACAGTCGTTCGCCTTGGAACTGCTGGGCGATCTGTCCGAAACCCGATCCCTCTTCGCCGATGAGGTTCTGGGCCGGGACGCGCACGTTGTCGTAGAACAGTTCGGCAGTGTCCGAACACAGCCACCCCATCTTCTCCAGCCGCCGAGACACGGTGAATCCCGTTGTGGTGGTGGGGACCACGATGAGGGAGATGCCGGCGTGTCCACGATCTCCGGTCCGCACAGCGGTGGTGACGAAGTCTGCACGCGTACCGGAGGTGATGTAGAGCTTTGCGCCGTTGATGACGTAAGAGTCCCCATCGCGGGTGGCAGTGGTGGAGATGTTCGCGACGTCGGATCCGCCGCCCGGTTCGGTGATCGCCAGCGCCCCGATCATCCTTCCTTCCAACGCTGGACGCGCGAATCGGTCGATGAGATCGTCGTTGCCCGAGGACACGATATGTGGGGTTGCGATCCCGTGACTGAACAGCGCCGAGATCAGGCCCGAGGAGCCCCCGGACAGAATGATCTCCTCGAGGATTGCCAGCATGTCGAGTGCATTACCGCCCGACCCGCCGACACTTTCGGGAGTCGATGCCCCGAGGAGACCCAAGGTGGCCGCAGTGTGATGCAGTTCGCGGGGAACCTCGCCATTGCGCTCCCAGGTGGCGAGATCAGGAAGGACGTGCTTGGTGGTGAACTGTCGGGTGAGATCGCGCAATGCCTTACGGTCATCGGTGTCCCACGAATTCAATAGTGCAGCAGTCATTTTCCACTCCAGATCGGGTCACGCTTCTCCAAGAAAGCCATGATGCCTTCCATCGTGTCAGCCGAAGTACTCAACCGTGCCAGGGCCTGTTCGGTGAGGGCCCAACCCTCTGCCTCACTGGGAACTGCCCCGTCGACGATTCCGCGGGCAACGGTCTTGCTGGCTTGCACCGCCAACGGCGCACCGCCGGCGATGGTCTCGGCGAGGGCAAGAGCGGTGGCCAGTACCTCGGCCTGCGGGACCACACGATTGACCAATCCCCAACGCAGCGCATCCTCGGCGCTCAGTGCGTTGCCGGTGAGCAACAGTTCCAGCGCGACCGCGCGTGGGATGGCGGTGACGAGTCGAAACACTCCGCCTGCGCCGGCGATCAAACCGCGCTTGACTTCCGGTAGCCCGAACGTCGACGTGTCCGCTGCCACAACGAGATCGCTTGCGAGCGCGAGTTCTGTCCCGCCGCCGAGTGCGTTTCCGTTGACTGCAGCGATGATCGGTTTCGTGATGTGGTGTTTGACAACTCCGGCGAAACCCCAATGTGCGGTGTCGGGAGGCGTCACCCCATCCGGTCCGGAGGTGCCGAGGGCCTTGAGATCTGCGCCGGCACAGAACGTTGCTTCTCCAGCCCCGGTCAGCACCACCACTCGGATCTCATCGGTGGCTTGTGCCAGTTCCCACGCTTCACCGAGACCGCGGTGGACATCGGCGTTGATACTGTTGGCGGCTGCCGGTCGGTTTATGGTGACAAGCATTGTGTGACCACGTGTTTCGGTGAGTACGACTTCGGTCATGGCTGTACCTCTTCTTTGAACGAGACCGCGACCCGGCCGTCGTGGTCGGTGATCGATATTCGCGCGCCGACGAGCGAGCGAGCGCCGCCTTGCGTGTAGCGAAGCAGTGCTGCGGCGTCGTTCGCGTCGGTGTGGCCTGCGACCCGTGATCCATCGTCGGTTACCGCGATGATCAATGCAGATTTGGGACTTTCGTCCCGCTCGAAATCGATTGTTGCGGTGACGATATCGGCATCACCGTCGTAGCCGTGCAGCATGGGCGGACCTGTTGCCGGTATCTCGTGAGGATTCGGATCGCCGACGTACCCGTTGCGATGAGGAGTGCGTGACAACAGCACGATGTGCTGATGGGTGAGATAGCCACCGTTCGCATGGACGATCGCCGGTGCGTCGACGTCGGTGCTGCGCAACAGTCGGGTGACCTCGGCGATCGCGTGGAGTGTGTAGCTGTTGAGCGGGCCACCGAAAAAGGAGTGACCGCCCAGGACGCTGGGCACGGTCGAGTGCGGAAGACCCAGAGCCTGGATCAGCAGCTTCGGCACCACGGGGAAGCAACTGTAGGCGTCGATGATTCCTAGGTCGCCACCAGTCACCTCGCCCTGTTCAAGGGTGCGGTCGACGGCGGATGTCAGTGCTGCCGATCGGCCGAAGTCTGTG
>JBBPZN010000150.1:0-6465 GCA_038198705.1 Mycobacteriales bacterium | reverse complement strand
CAAAGGCCGGATATCCGAAGAGAAATCTTCGAGTATCCGGCCTTTGTGCTGTGCGGCTTTACTTCAGGTGAGTGGGAGTGCGGCCCATCAGGACGTACTCCCACTCACGTGCGCGCTACAACCCGAGATCGCGCCCGGTCAGATCCTTCATGATCTCGTTCTGCACCTGCGAACTCCACCACTTTGCCTTCGCAGCATCGATGGCAGTGAGCTCACCGGCACCGTGATCGACGATGCAGTTGTCGATAAATTCTTGCGCCACAACGAGTTTCGTGGTCAGCTCGGCGAGTGGAAACCTGTTCCACCGAAGCGAACCGATTTGCTGGCCGAAGGCCTTGCAATCCTTGGCGTACTACAGTGTCTCCTCGAGGATCGGCCAGGTGATGCCCTTCGCCTTCTTTTCAGGCGTGGTGCGGGTGGCGACGATGTCGCGTGTGTAATTTCTGCTCATGTTGCGATGTGGCACGCTGAACTACATGGCTGACCACCCCACTTCGCTAGTTCGATACTCCACCGACGCCGGCGCCGAGGTTGCCGTCCTGACTTTCGATCACGGACCGCTCAATCTGTTCGATCAGGCGATGTTCGACGCCGTCGCCGCAGATGTAGCTGACCTGACTGCACGCCCGCCGCGCGCGGTGCTGCTGCGCGCCGAGGGCAAGGTCAATTCCGCAGGGGTGGATGTGAAGGTCTTCGAGGGCCTCACCGCGCAGCAGGGTGCAGAGATGTGGCGTCAGCTTTTCGCTGACATCGCCCACCCGCTGGAGGCGCTGCCGTGCCCGGTCGTCTACGCCGCTCACGGTCTGACCCTGACCGCGGCATTCGAGATTTCCCTCGCCTGCGACATCATTCTCGCCGGGCCCAAGGCAAGATTCGGCCTCGTCGAAACCGTCGTCGGGCTGACTCCGTCGATGGGCGGCCCGCAGCGCTTGGCCGAACGGGCGGGTTCGGGCCGCGCTCGCGAGCTCGTCATGACCGGAGATCTGTACGACGCCGAGACGATGCGCGAGTGGGGCGTCGTCAACGCCGTCCACCCCGATGTCGACGCGGCTGCTCGTTCCCTGGTCGAGCGGTTGGCCGCCGGGCCGACGGTGGCTCACGCTGCCACGAAAAAGATTGTGGCAGCGTGGCGTTCGGGAGGTGTCGCGCATGCTGACGAGATCACGTCCGAGGTGTCGGGTGCGTTGTTCGAGTCGGATGATTTACGCGGTGCGGTGAAGAGTTTTCTGGAGAACGGTCCTGGTAAGGCTATTTATTCGGGCAAGTAGTGTGGGGCGGATGAGTTTGCCTCTCGCTGAATTGCACATGCACATCGAGGGTTCGTTGGAGCCCGGTCAGATTTTCGAGTTCGCGGAGCGTAACGGTATTCGGTTGCCGTATGCGGATATCGACGAGTTGCGTGGGTTGTATGAGTTCACGGACCTACAGTCGTTTCTCGATCTTTATTATGCGAATACTTCGGTGTTGCGTACTGCGGAGGATTTCGCCGATCTCGGGCGGGCGTATTTTGCGCGTGCCAAGGTTGCGGGTATCACACATGCGGAGGTCTTCTTCGATCCTCAGGCCCACACCAGCAGGGGTGTTGCGTTGGAGGCGGTGGTGGAGGGTTTGGCCGATGCTGCGGCGTCGAGCGAGCGGGAGTTCGGTGTCACGAGCGGTTTGATCGCTTCGATTCTGCGGGACAAGCCGGTCTTGCATGCCAACAAGTTGCTCGAGGACTTGCTGGCGATGAAGGCGCCGATCATCGGCCTCGGTCTCGATTCGGCGGAGATGGGTTTTCCGCCTTCGTTGTTCGTGGATGTGTTTGCGCGTGCGCGGGCGGAAGGCTTGCATGTGGTCGCTCATGCGGGGGAGGAAGGCCCGGCCGAGTACATCTGGCAGGCGTTGGACTTGCTGGGTGCCGAACGTATCGATCATGGGGTTCGCTGCTTGGAAGATGAGGCGTTGGTGAATCGTCTTGTCGAAGAAGAAATTCCATTGACTGTCTGTCCGTTTTCGAATGTTCGGCTCAAGGTCGTCGATACGCTTGCCGATCATCCGATTCGTCAGATGATCGAGCGGGGACTCGTGGTCACCGTGAATTCGGATGATCCGGCTTACTTCGGCGGCTATGTAGACGACAACTTCGCTGCTCTGACCGATCAGGTCGGTCTTACCGAACGCGAGCGAGAGATTTTGTACGACAACTCGATTCGCGCGTCCTTCAGCTGACGGATACCGAAATCTGCGGGTATCCGGTTGCGCCGTCGGGCACGGTGTCGGCGGTCATGGAGGTTTGGATGTCGCCGTTCGCGTCGCTGGCTCGTGCCCGAATGGTGTGATTGCCCGGTGGCGCGTCCCATTCGAGGACCCATTGCCGCCAGGTGTCTTTCGAGTATTCCTCGGACAGCGTCGCGGGCATCCAGTTCCCTTCGTCGATTTGGACGTCGACTCCGGAAATTCCGAGGTGCTGGTGCCACGCGACGCCGGCGATCATGGTCTTTCCTGCCGGGACAGATCCGCCGGAGCGGGGCGTGTCGATGCGTGAGGCGGTCTTGATCGGTCCGAGTTCGCCCCATCCCCGGTCGGTCCAGTATGCGGTGACCTGGTCGAATCGGGTCACCTCCAGGTCGGTGACCCATTTGGTGGCGGAGACGTAGCCGTAGAGTCCGGGCACCACCAGTCTGGCTGGATAGCCATGGCGGACAGGCAACGGTTGGCCGTTCATACCGACTGCGAGCAGGGCATCGCGGCCGTCGAGCAGCACCTCCAGTGGGGTTCCTGCGGTGAACGCGTCGTGGCTCGAGGAGAGCACCATGTCGGCGCCGTCCTGGATCCCGGCTTCTTCGAGAAGATCTTTCAGCGGGTAACCGATCCAGGTGGCATTGCCGATCAGGTCGCCACCGACGACGTTGGAGACGCAGGTCAGGGTCACGGTCTTTTCGACGGCTTCGCGTTGCATCAGATCCTCGAAGGTGATCTCGAGTTCTCGCTCCACCATGCCGTGGATACGAAGTTTCCAGGTGTCCGATGGCACTTGCGGTAGGGCCAGTGCAGTGTCGATTCGGTAGAAGTCCTCGTTCGGGGTGATGTAGGACGCCAAGCCGTCGATGTCCATCGTCGCGTTCAGATCGGCGCCGGGCGGGATCTTCGGTTGTGGTTTCGGGGTTGGAAGCAGAAATGCGAGACGGTTGGCAGTGACGCTGCGGGCTTGACCGATCATCCGGCCGGCGGTTCCGGCAACTACTGCGAGCGCCCCCGCAGCAACGGCAAGGCCGAGGAAATTCCGTCTGCTCATGCCTTGTGCCGGCTCGGGTGCTTCGGCGGCGCGGATCAACGCGTTCAACACCACGATCCCGACGGCGACTCCCGCGACGGTCGGGATAGCGTCGAGCAGGGTGCTTCCGCTGCGAGTCAGCGCGGCAATCACCCCGACGGCGCCGAGCCCAGTGAACAGCACGGCGCCGCGCGGAGCGCGCATGATGCCCGCGAGGGCTGCGAGCGCGGCGATGATCAGCGACATCCCGACGAAGAGGGCCGTTTTGTCGGAGGTGCCGAAGGTGTCGATCGCCCATTCGCGAACTGCTTCGGGGGTGTTGTCGACCACCGCCGAGCCGACGGCATAGAACGGAGAGGAGTTCGGGCCGAAGGGAACCGAGACGAGTTCGCCGACGCCGAGAATCACTCCTGCCGCAAGGAGACCGGATAGTGCACGCTTCAACATCACTCCACGATAAGCGCTGCTCTCGCCGGGCCAGCGGTTCCAGCCTGCGTCTACTTGCGTAACCGCTGCTGAAGGTACTCGTTGTCGAACAACCTGTCCGGATCGAACTTGTCACGGATGTCGCAGAAGTCGTCGAAGTGCTCGTACGTTCCAGCGAACTCCTCGGCCCGTAGCGAGTTCAGCTTTCCCCAGTGCGGCCTTCCGCCGACACTGCGCGCTATCGCTTCGACCGCGTCGAAGTACTCGCGATGGTCCACGCGGTGATATTGATGGACGGCGATGTAGGCGGTGTCTCGGCCGTAGGCAGTGGAGAGCCAGATGTCGTCCCCGGCCGCGAACCGGACCTCTACGGGAAACGCGACCGTGACGGTGGAAGACTCCAGCCATCGATCGATTTCGCGCAACACATACGTGGTCGATTCTGCCGGTATCGCGTACTCCATTTCGCGGAACCTGACGGTGCGAGAGGACGCGAACACGCGATAGCTACGGTCGGTGAACTCGCGAGCAGACAGCGCCCGCGCAGAGAACATATTGATGCGCGGAGTCGCACGGGGAAACCTGGTCACTGCTCGATTGACGACCTCGAAGACCGTGTTGGACAACAACTCGTCGTCGATGTAGGCCCGCACAGACCCGAGTGGGGACAGTGGAGTATCTGCCGGTAGGCGCGTGTTCCGCTTGGTCAGCACCCGATCGGTGTGCGGAAACCAATAGAACTCGAAGTGGTCGACGCCGGAGACGGACTCGTCCAGGTGCGCAAGCGTTCCGTCGAGCGTTGCCGGTGCCTCGACTGCATGCAGCGCAAAGGCAGGCTCGCAGGCCAAGGTCACCTTGGTGATGATGCCGAGCGCACCGAGCCCGACACGGGCAGCATCGAAGAGGTCGGTTTCGAACATCGCCGAACAGTTGATCAGCTGCCCATCGGCGGTGAGTATTTCGAGGGCGCGAACCTGTGTGGCGAGGCCACCGAACCGTGCGCCGGTCCCGTGAGTACCCGTCGAGATTGCTCCCGCCACGGATTGAGAGTCGATGTCGCCGAGATTGGTCATTGCCAGTCCGAGGTCCCACAGGCGAGCCGTCAGCTCCCGCAATCGAGTGCCGGCGAGCACGGTCACCAAGGTGGAGCCGTCGGCCCCAGGGACAACAGATTCGATTCCGTAGAGCATGTCGAGACTGACCTGTACTCCGTCTGTCACGGCAATCGAGGTGAACGAATGGCCGGCACCGACGCATTTGACGCGAAGACCACTCTCGGCGGCCCGCAAAACCACCGATCTGAGCTCGTCGATCGTGCGCGGTGTCAGGTACTCCGCCGGACGCGCGGTCTGATTCCCGGCCCAATTTTTCCATGTATGCCCCGTCATGGCATAACTATGGATCGCACGCCCGACACGGTCAATTTTTCCGGCGTATTGCTCTGTCTGGGCCTACTATCGTGGGCATGCAGACCCAGTTGTCGGCAGATGCTCGCCGCGCGCAGTTGGTGGCATATGCGGTGCAGCGAGCCGAGCACGTCGGCCTCGAGGCGTTGACCGTTCGCGGTGTCGCCGAAGAAGCGGGCGTCACCCCGGCCGCGGTCTACTACTCCTTCGAATCGAAGGAAGCGCTGGTCATTGCCATGGGGGAGCGGCTGATCGCCGAGGTGACCGGCGCCTTGCACAGTGCATTCGAACGAGCGGTGGATGCACGCGAACTCATCGGTGTGCGCGGACTTCGCGAACTCGTGCACAGCGGACTGAGCGGTATCTGGCCGGTCATCGAGCAGTCCGCGGACCGGCAACTGCTGTCCTACGAGATCAAGACGTACCTCTTGCGCCACCGCGCACTCGGTTCGGAACAGGCAGCCCAGATCGCCACCGGTCAGTACCGCATCCGCGACACCGAAGCCTTGGAATTCTTCGAGCGCTGCGCCGCTCATACCGGTATCCGATGGCTGGAGCCACCTGACGCGGTGGCACGGTTCGGCATGGCCGTCATCGACGGTATGGTCCTGCGTTGGCTGGTGGATCGAGACGAGATGGCAGTGATCGCGCAGCTCGATGAACTGTCCGCGCTGATAGCATCCAAGGCCGTCGATCTGTGACGGTCGCTGGGACATACAGTGCTCCCGATGCTTGACTGACAGCCCCCGGCAGTATCGATCGGACAGTATCGATCGGACAGTATCGATCAGGTAGTAGCGATTAGACGAAAAGGAAGACAGCTCAGTGACGTCACTTCTCGGTCGGATCAAGCATGACGCAGCCATTCACGACACTGCCACACAAGACGCGGCCCTCGACCGTATCGCTTCGGCCACCAAGGACCTGGAACCACCTTTCGCTGCCGTGGACTCGGTTGCGTTGGACTTCAACGCGTCCCAGTTGATTGCTCGCAGTAATGCGCTACCGGTTCGGGTCGCCAGCAAGTCGGTGCGATCGCGAGCGATACTCGGCCGTGTCCTCGGACGGGATCGGGTCACCGAAACCACGGCCGGATCGAATGCGGCTGCCGGGCAAGGGTTCCAAGGAATCATGGCGTACTCGACGGCGGAAGCACTGTGGCTCGCAGGAGCCGGTGATCATCACGGAGTCGATGGCGTCGAGGACATCCTCATGGGGTATCCGAGCGTGGACACCACATCCCTTGCCGCGATCACCCGTGATCCGGTGCTGTCTTCACGCATCACTCTCATGGTCGACGACGTCGCACACCTCGACATCATTCGGGCCGCAGCAGGGTCCGATCGCCTCGCCCCGCGCATCTGTATCGATGTCGAT
>JBBPZN010000149.1:0-9121 GCA_038198705.1 Mycobacteriales bacterium | reverse complement strand
TGGTCCTATCCCGAGCCGTTCTTCCCGTACCGCAACATCGCCGGGACCATCGCCTTCCTGCACGAGAAACTCGACGTCTCCGTCGACGGCGGCCCCCAGCCACGCCCTGTGCCGAAGCAGTGGTCGGCACGATCTCGCCTGGACTGACAAGGTTTCAATGGAGGTAGCTACAACGTGGGATGAGGATCGGGTCCGCAGCGCGGTGAACAAGTAGCACCCTCAGTGGACTGTTCATTCGATCGATCCAAGCCATCCGTATCGAACGGTCACGGACCTCATTGCCGTATCTCCTGCGCGGGCTCGACTGGCCGACCGCCGACTTCTCCACGCGCTCGGGAATGTCGGCGAACACAAGTAGCTTGAACTGAGCGGGCCCTGGCCCACCGACTCGAGGGGTGCAACCTGAGCAAGATCGACGTGGGCTTCCGCTCCGAGCGCGGCCCCATCCTCATCGCGCTCATGCTGACGACCGGGCTCGTGGCTATCGACGCGACGATCCTGGCCACGGCCGTTCCCTCCATCGTTGACGACCTGGGCGGGTTCGCTCAATTCCCGTGGCTCTTCTCCGTGTACCTGCTCGCGCAGGCCGTTTCGGTGCCGGTGTATGCGAAACTCTCCGACACGGTGGGCCGCAAGCCCATCATCCTGATCGGGATCGGCTTGTTCCTGCTCGGATCGATTCTGTGCGGACTGGCGTGGAGCATGCCGGCCCTCATCGCGTTCCGGGCCCTGCAGGGGCTCGGAGCGGGTGCCGTGCAGCCCATGGCGATCACGATCGCTGGCGACATCTACACGGTCGCGGAGCGCGCCAAGACGCAGGGCTATCTCGCGAGCGTCTGGGCCGTGTCATCCGTCGTCGGTCCGACTTTGGGCGGGCTCTTCTCGGAGTTCCTCTCCTGGCGTTGGATTTTCTTCGTGAACATTCCGCTATGCATCCTCGCCGGGTGGATGCTCGTGCGCACGTTCCACGAAAAGATCGTGCCGCGAAGGCACCGGGTCGACTATCTCGGAGCGGTGCTGCTCACCGCCTCGCTGAGCCTGCTGATCCTCGCGATCCTCCAGGGCGGTCAGGCCTGGGCCTGGGACTCGCCGCAGAGCATCGGCGCGTTCGTGACCGGCGGCGTGCTGCTCGTGCTGTTCGTGCTCGCCGAGACACGCGCCTCCGAGCCGATCCTTCCGCTCTGGGTATTCTCCCGGCGTCTGCTGCTGACCACCGCACTGGTTTCGGTCGGTGTCGGCGCCATCCTCATCGGACTCACCGCCTACGTTCCCGCGTACTTGGAGGGCTCCCTCGGCGTCACTCCGATCGTCGCGGGCCTCGCCCTCGCCGCGCTCACGATCGGCTGGCCGATCTCTGCGTCGCTCTCGGGGCGACTGTACCTGAACATCGGGTTCCGCAGCACGGTCCTGATCGGGATGATCTTCGTCATTACCGGTGCGGTACTGCTCGCCATCTTCGCCTCGACCCCGAGCCTGGTGGTCGTCGCCGTCGGCTGCTTCGTGATCGGACTCGGGCTGGGGCTCGTCGCCACCCCGTCGCTCATCGCCGCCCAGGCGAGCGTCGATTGGCATGAACGAGGCGTCGTCACGGGCACGAACCTGTTTGCTCGGTCGATCGGCAGCGCGGTGGGGGTCGCGATCTTCGGAGCCGTCGCCAACGCGATCTTCACCGCGCCCGGGGGGTCCGAGACGGATGCCGCGACCGTCGAGTCCGCGGCATCCGCCGTCTTCCTCGCCGTCGTCATCGCGGCGGCAGCGACTGTGATTGCCGCCGTCTCGATGCCGCGCACCCCGATAGCGCCCATTCACCCAACTGCGTAAGCGTGGACACCGGTTCGCTTCCGATCACCCGTGAAGCACCCGGTCGAATGAACGATCGAGTGCTCCACGCGCTTATTTCAGGCTACGGAATGTCGGATCGCGCCGCCTCCCGCCACAGCCTCTGCGAATCCTCCTTCGTCAAGAACCCCTCATCCCTGAGGACGCGTACGTTGTTCCTGACCTGCTTCAGGTACACGCCGTGATTCGGGTAGAGACGGTCGATCGTCTGCTGATCCAGTGGCACCTCGTATCCGGCGATGAAGCAGAACGAGGCTCCGGTCGCGGTCCCGAACCAGGTGCTGGTCGGCACGTCGAGATAGGGCGACCGCAGCCCCCCTTGAACGTTCCCGAATTCGTCGAGCACGGGAGCGCCGTTCTCGACCAGGATCGGCGCCGCTCGCGGCGGCGCGATGCCGTCCCGTACCCAGAGATCGAGGTTTTTCAGCGCCGCGTTGAAGAAGATCGAGCTCGGGAAGCGACTGCGTGGTCCCTCGTTACAGCTCATCGGGGGAACGTCGCGGTCCGCCGCCAGAATGTCTTCGGGAGCGGCCGAGAAGTAGAGCTCGTCGGGGGTGGCGTGACCCGCGCCCGCCATCTCGTAGTGGCGGTACCGGTCACCGGGTTCGTCACTGTCGGGGCGCCGGGATCCGATGCCGCGCAAGTAGTCCGACTGCGACATCATGCGGATGATCGGAACACCGACGTCACTGAACTGTCGGCGAACGTCGTCGGCAGGCGGTGCCGCCTCGCACTGGTTCATCGGGTATGCCCCGGCGAAGGCGCCACCGGCGACACCTACGAGGTACCCGTCATAGATCGGCGCACCGTCGGACTCGACGACGAGCGGGTGAACCCCGTTGATGTAGTTCACCAGGTAACCGCCGGTCTGCGAGTAGCCGAATCCGTAGGCCTTCTCGACGAGAGTCGACTCGTGCCCGTAGGTGAGCGGGTTCGACGCCGTGTCGCTCTTCAACCAGGCACCGACCTGACTGTAGATATCCCAGATCAAGCCGTTCTCAGTGGTTCGCGCACTGTCAGCGGCGACCTGAGTACAGTTCGCAGCGTCATCCAGCGGAAGGGGATTGGCGAACGACAGCGAGCCGTACCGCTCGGCGTCGAAGTTCTTGAGGGCGTCGACGGCGATCGGCTTCGCCGTGATTCCCACCCACGCGTCTCCGTTCTCGACCATCTGCTCGTGCGCGACAGCCCAGCCGATGTTGAGATCGAAGAGGTTCGAGGGGTTGAGCATCTCAACCACTACGTTGCCGCTGAATTGCTGATCACGTGCTGGCTTCCGTACGAGAACACGTGTCGTGTATGGCGCATCGGCGGTTCGAACCTCAGCCGGACCAGGGGCCGGCCACGTGTAGACGTTGGCTTCGCCGCTCGCCAGGTACTCCTCTTCGACGTAGCCCTTCTTGGACAGGTCTTCCGGAACAAGCTGGTGGTCAGCCGCACCGAAGGCGTAGGAGTCCTCAGTCGTCGGTACAGCCTCAATGTCTGGGATAGGTGTTACGCGTTCCCTTTCCACCTGGCTGGTCGTTGAGTTCCCCTTCTTGGATGGTTTGGCATCTGCCGTGGCGGATGCGGCTCCCACGCCGCTTAGGGCGAGTGACAGGCACAGCGCCACCGCCACGCTGTTCGACTTCTTCACGAGAACTCCTTTGTGATCGTTTGAGACCTCAACCGTACGAGTGCCTGACACCGGGCGCAACGCTTCTGCACAAAGAGCAGCGGGCGCAACGACCGATTGCGCAGCTTCACAGATCCGCATGGCGCGGCGTGCCTCACTCAGGCGTAATGTGAGCGAGTGCAAAAACGGCTTGACGCCAAACGCGGAACGACACGGCGCTCCCGGATGCGTCCGGCGCAAGTGGTCGCCGCCGGGTTCGCCGGAACAATCTTTCTCGGCACGGCGCTGCTCATGCTGCCGAACGCGAGAATCGGACCAGGAGGTGCCTCCTTTCTCGAGGCCCTCTTCACCGCGACGTCCGCCGTCTGTGTCACCGGGCACATCGTCGTCGACACGGCCACCTATTGGAGCCCTTTCGGCCAGGCCGTCATCCTGGTGCTGATCCAGGTCGGCGGATTCGGCATCATGGCGTTTGCCTCGGTCATCGGACTCGCGGTCGTGAAACGGATGTCGCTCCGATCCAAGGTCACGACGGCCACCGAGGTGCACAACTTCGGGCTCGAGAATGTCCCACAGCTTCTGCTCGGTGTCGTACGCATCTCGCTTCTCGTCGAAGGCGTCGTGGCACTGTTGCTCACGATCCAGTTCATCGTCGGCTATGGCGAGCCGGCTGGCAGAGCCATCTGGCTCGGCACCTTCCATGCCGTGTCATCCTTCAACAACGCGGGCTTCGCGCTGTTCAGCGACAGCTTTATCCCGTATGCGACGGACCCGTTCATCTGCCTCCCCATCGCTGCCGCGATCATCCTCGGCGGCATCGGCTTTCCCGTCATCATGCAATTGCGCAAATACCTGCACAACCCCCTCCGCTGGACGATGAACACGCGCATCGTGCTCGTCGGCACGATCTCGCTGCTCATCGCCGGCGCGGTGTACATCACGGCGATCGAGTGGTCGAACCCGAGAACGCTCGGCGCCTTCGAGTGGCCGGGCAAGCTGCTCGCCGGATTCTTCATGTCGGTCCAGACACGCACCGCGGGGTTCAACAGCATCGATACGGGGGCGATGGATTCCGCGAGCTGGCTCGGGATGGATGCACTCATGCTCATCGGCGGTGGCCCCGCGGGAACCGCGGGTGGCATCAAGATCACGACCTTCGCCGTCTTGTTTGTCATCCTCGTCACCGAGATCCGAGGTGAAAAGGCGGTGAACGTATTCGGGAAACGGCTGCCACGCTCGGTCCACCGTGAAGCAATCACCGTGATGTTGCTCGCGGTCGCGGTCATTGCCGTGTCCACCACGGCGCTCATGCTGATGACCGACATCGAGATGGACCGGCTGCTCTTCGAAACCGTCTCGGCATTCGGCACCGTCGGGCTCTCAACGGGTATCACGCCCGATCTTCCGCCCGCAGGCCAGGTCATCCTGATCCTGCTCATGTTCATCGGGCGCCTCGGACCGATCACCTTCGCCTCGGCACTCGCCCTCCGCGATCGCCACATCACCTATGAATTTCCGCAAGAAAGGCCCGTCATTGGCTAGGTTCCCGTTCCTATCGCGCTCTCCGACCACCCGGATCGCCGAGGCCGACTCGGTCGCCGTGATCGGCCTCGGTCGCTTCGGCAGCGCGCTCGCCCTCGAACTGATGGCCAATGGCACCGAAGTGCTCGGCATCGACGGCAACGAAGAGATCGTGCAGAGCCACGACGGCCTGCTCACCCATGTCGTGCGCGCCGATTCCACGAAGGAGGAGACTCTGAGGCAACTCGCCGTACCCGACTTCGATCGCGTGGTGGTCGCGATCGGCGGTGACATCCAGGCGAGCATCCTCACCGCTTCGTTGCTGCGCAAGCTCGGGATTCCGTCGATCTGGGCGAAGGCCGTCAGCGATCCGCACGGCGAGATCCTGAACCAGCTCGGCGTTCACCACATCGTGTATCCGGAGAAAGACATGGGTACGCGTGTGGCCCACCTCGTGCGCGGTGCCATGCAGGACTACATCGAGGTCGGCGAGAACTTCGCGCTGGTGAAGACGACACCACCGAGGGCGATTCTCGGCGCACCACTGGGCGCCTCGAAGGTGCGCGCAACCTATGGCATAACCGTCACCGCGTTTCACCGTCCAGGCGACGGCTGGACCTACACCACCGTCGATACCGTGCTCGAAGAGGGCGACGTCATCCTGATCGCGGGTCGACCGGATCGGGTCGAGGCGTTCAGCCAGTTGCGTTGACCGGAAGTGCCCGTTCGCGGCAGTTCAGGCTGCCCGCGACGGGGCGCAGTGCCTCCCGATCGCCTCGATGTGACGGGCGTCGGTGCCGCAGCATCCTCCGAGCACGCTGAGCCACGGCATCCGCTCCCGCAGCTCGCGAAACTGTCGCCCCAACTCCTCCGGATCGCCGTCGTCGAGGGTTTCCGACTCATCGACTTCGCTGTGGCTGCGTTTCGACGCATTCGCGCGATAACCGCGCAGCCGGTTGACTGTGACGTCGTTGGAAGCAAGGTCCTCGGGCAGGTGGGTCGGATGCGCGCAGTTGAGCATGTAGTACTCCGGATACGAACCGGAGTCGGCGTCGACTGCCTGGATCGCATCCGCGATGCTTTCGCCGCTCGCCAGTCGGCCGTTCGTCTCGACCGTGAACGAGATCGTGATCGGCATTCCTGCGGCGCGCGCCGCCCGTGCGAGCCCGACCGCCTCGTCGCTGTAGTTGATCGTGAGTGCGCTCAGGAAATCGGCCTCCGTGTCGGCGAATACGTCGGCCTGCCGCGAGTGGTAGTCCGCCGCCTGCTCCGCGCTCTGCCGGTCCTCGGCGCAATATCCGTCGCCGCGCGGCCCGATCACGGCGGCGATCACGACCGGAGTGGCATCGGTCTCCCACACGCGTCGCACCTTCTCGGCGAGTGTGACGCTGGCGCGGTTGATGGCGATGAATTGCTCGGCGTCGTAGCCGAGCCGGTCGGTCCAGTCCGGATTCGCCCGCCAGGTCACGGTGTCGAGACTCAATCCGACGCCGAAACCGGTGGCGATCGCGGCATGTCGATTGAAGTACGAGCGCAGGACGCCGCGGCCCTCGCTCGTCTGCAGCAGATCGCACGCCGCGAAGAACGGAAGATCGATGCCCTCCTGGAAGATGACCGAGGTCTCGAGACCTCCGTCGGTAAGGAAGAGCGAGCCCTCCCTCAGCTGCGGCAGGGCGGTGCGGTACTTCGGCATGCGGGCTCCGATCGGGGCGTCTCGTCCCCCGAGATCTGGCTCAACGCTAGGCGTCCCCCGCGTGCAGGACAAGAGGCAGCCAAAAGTGGTTGGAGCAATGTCCTGCCCCTGACCCCCGGCTACTTCCCGCGAGCCGGATTGATGACGCCCTATTTTGCTGCGGCGGTCTGTCCGTCGGGAACGTTCAGGACGAGAGCTCGGGACGAGAACCCAGAACAACGGCTCGGGACGGGACCGCGGCGAGAGTGTCGAGCAGCTTCTGGCCGTACTTCTCGAGCTTCGCTTCGCCGACTCCGGATACCGTACCGAGTTCGCTGAGCGAGCTCGGCTTGCCGGTCACGATCTCGCGCAGGGTCGCGTCGTGGAAGACCACATAGGCGGGAACGCCCTGCTCCTTCGCCTCCGCCGCACGCCAGGCGCGCAACCGGTCGAAGAGCGGCAACGCCTCTGACGGAAGCTCAGCGCCGACCTTCACCGCGCGAGACGATCGCTTCGCCGCTCGCTCCGGTTCGCGCCGCAACGACACCGTCCGTGCGCCGGACAGCACCGCGGCGCTTGCGTCGGTGATCACGAGTGTGCCGAACCCGTCACTGTTGACAGCGAGCAGCCCCTGCGCGAGCAACTGCCGCACCACGCCGCGCCACTCCTGCTCAGACAGCTCGGTGCCGATGCCGTACGTGCTCAGGTTGTCGTGCCCGTTCTGCTGAACCCGTGGCGTCACCTTGCCGAGCAGGATGTCGATGAGGTGACCGGCACCGAACTTCTGGTTGCGCTCCCGCGCGAGACGCACGATCGTCGACAAAAGCTTCTGCGCGGGAACGGTGCCGTCGACGGACTCCGGCGGTGCGAGGCAGGTGTCGCAGTTGCCGCACGGGGCGGACTTCTCTCCGAAGTAGGCGAGCAGTTGCATCCGCCGACACTCGACCGTTTCGCACAGCGCGAGCATCGCGTCGAGGTGCGCGGAGAGCTTGCGTCGATGGGCGTCATCGCCCTCCGATTCGTTAATCATCCGACGCTGCTGCACGACGTCTTGCAGTCCATAGGCGAGCCACGCGGTCGACGGGAGACCGTCACGGCCGGCGCGACCGGTCTCCTGGTAGTAGCCCTCGACCGACTTCGGCAGGTCGAGATGCGCGACGAACCGCACATCGGGTTTGTCGATGCCCATGCCGAACGCGATCGTCGCGACCATGATGATTCCGTCTTCGCGCAGGAACCGGGATTGGTTCGCCGCACGAACCTGCGCGGGTAGGCCGGCGTGGTACGGCAGCGCCGGAATGCCGTTGGCGACAAGGAACTCCGCGGTCTTCTCGACCGATGCGCGCGAGAGGCAGTAGACGATGCCTGCATCATTGCCGCCTGCACCGAGCCCCGTGGAAGTGTGCTCACTCCGCAGGAGCTGCAGCAGTTGCTGCTGCGGCGAATTCTTCGGCGCGATGCGGTACTGGATGTTCGGACGATCGAAACTCGCGACGAAGTGTTTCGCCTCGCCGAGTTGAAGGCGCTGCGCGATCTCACGGTGGGTGTGCTCGGTTGCAGTCGCCGTGAGGGCGATGCGCGGCACGTCTGGCCAGCGCTCGTGCAGCATCGACAACTGCAGGTAGTCGGGCCGGAAGTCGTGACCCCACTGCGACACACAGTGGGCTTCGTCGATCGCGAAGAGCGCAATGGTTCCGCGGTCGAGCAGGGCGGATGTCGCCTGCACCCGCAATCGCTCGGGCGCGAGGTACAACAGGTCGAGTTCGCCCGACTGGTACGCGCGCTCGACGGTGGCACGCGCATCCGGCGACTGGGTCGAATTGAGGAACGCCGCGCGCACGCCGACCGCGGACAGGGCGTCGACCTGGTCTTGCATGAGTGCGATGAGCGGCGAGATGACGACCGCGGTGCCATCGCGTACCAGTGCAGGAATCTGGTAGCACAGCGACTTGCCACCACCGGTCGGCATGAGCACGAGGGCGTCGCCTCCGGATGACACGTGTCCGATGATCTCGGCCTGATCACCGCGGAACTCGTCGTACCCGAACACTCGCGCCAGGATCTCGGCGGAGCGCACCTCGAGGGCGCGAGCGTCGACGGCGGATTCGGGGCTCGCCCGCATACCCGCCGACACAGTCATTCCTCCACTGTACGAGGAACTACCGACCGACGGCCGCACGGCCGACGGATCGGTGGAGCACGTTTTCTCCTGCCGGACGCACCGTACGCGTGGTGACCAGGTCGCACCGCTTCGCCTGACGGACCACCAGCGCGGAGTATGCGGCCATGATCACGACGGTAGTGGCAAGAGCCACCGGACTGCCGGAATCCTCGTTCACGTCGACGAGGTCGAAGGCGCCGAGAACGAACAGGGCGGTGTTGTTGATCACGTGGGCGACGATCGCGGCCTCGAGACCGCCGGTGCGCCAGGTCAGCCAGCCCGCCGTGGCTCCGAAGACCGCGACATCGAGCAG
>JBBPZN010000148.1:0-15412 GCA_038198705.1 Mycobacteriales bacterium | reverse complement strand
CTCGACCGCATCCAATGCGGAGGAGGACGAGCGAGTGACGTCGGCGGGCCCACCGGTGGGAATTTCACCCGATCCGAAGGCGCCGAGGAGGTCGATGATCGGGCGAGTCAGAACGTCGATCACAGTAGGTGCCCGGCTGCCGCCGCGTCGGTTGCCTGGTAACCGGCAGCCGAACCAGCGGCCGCGCTACCGATGCTGCCCAGCACTTCGGCCAACCGTGCCAACGCGGCCGTGTGGGCAGTGTGGGTGCCGGTGAACACGGCCAGGAACTCGGTGCCGATCGCCCCGAATACCGGCGTCAGGACGGCGGGGCCGCAGGCAGTGGCCGCTGCGGCGGCGCTCGTCACTTGCGCGGCCATCGTCCCGGCCGTCGCGGAATACGCGAGCATTCCAGCCGCTGTTGCCGATACTTCTGCCATCGGTGTTCCCCTCGGGACTGTTCTGCGTACGAAATGGATCTACACAGGTTTTGACGCAAGTGAGGCCCGATCGGTTCCCGCACTTATCCTTCTTCTCATGGATACACATGTCGTCGACCATCCCTTGGCTGCTGCCCTACTGACGACGATGCGCGACGAGCGCAGTGACTACGCAACTTTTCGGTCGGCACTGCGCCAGCTCACCCACATGTTGGTGTACGAGGCCACCAGGGACGCCGCGATCACCACGTTCGAGGTGAAGACGCCTGTCGCTCTCACTCAGGGCACCCGTCTGGCGCAGCCGCCGCTGCTCGTGCCGGTCCTACGTGCCGGGCTCGGCATGGTCGAGAAGGCGAGTGGCTTGATTCCTCAGTCCCGCGTCGGCTTCGTCGGAATGGCGCGCGACGAGAATACCCATGAGCCGGTGCCGTACATGGAATCGCTGCCCGAGGATCTGTCGAGCACACCGGTCTACGTTCTCGATCCGATGCTCGCCACCGGTGGGTCGATGGTGCGCACCATCGAGTTGTTGGTCGAGCGAGGCGCGGCAGATGTCACTGCAATTTGCGTGGTGGTTGCCCCCGAAGGGGTCACTGCACTCGAGAACTCGGGCCTACCGGTTCGGCTCGTCACCGCCAGTATCGACGATCGACTCAACGATGACGCTTTCATCGTTCCGGGTCTCGGTGATGCGGGCGACCGCCAGTTCGGTCCGCGCTGAGCACGTCACTCGTCCTCGGCGTCACTTGGCCGGCCAGTGAAGGCGACCCGCGATTACGCGTCGTAGATGTTCTCTCGCGTGAGGTCGATTACGTGGAACTGCGCGGCGGTCGGGTGGGGTTCGAGGCGCTCGGGCCGCAGCGGTGGTGCACGGGACGGATCGCATTCCGTAAAGGGGCGCCCTCCGCGTACGTTCCGTGCCCCGAGCAGTTGCCGGTCGAGACAGGTTCGCAGTGCGAAGGGTGCGAGTCGAAGGACTCGTTTCGCTTCGTCCACACGATCCATCGCGGAGGCTTCGTCTCCCGTGAGCTCGAAGCCCATGTGATGCAGCCACATTGGTTGTACATCGCAACCTTTGCGAACGGGGTGCACAAGGTCGGCACCGCAGCCGACACCCGCAAATGGGGCAGGCTCGCCGAGCAAGGGGCCATGTGCGCTCGCTATGTCGCGTGGGCAGCGGACGGAAAGGTAGTTCGGGTACTCGAAGATCGGGTGACCGAGCAACTACAGGTGCGGCAGTCCGTGCGATCCTCGGTCAAAGCTGCGGCGCTCGCACTGCCCGTCGACACCGCCCGTCTCGACGCTGCGACGGCAGCTCTGGCCGATCGAGTGCGGGACTCCCTCGCCCCGCCGGTCGGTGAGGACACCTATCGCACGGTGGACGAATCATGGCAGGTAGCCGGATTCCGCGAACTCGCCACAGGCAACCGCGTCTGTTATCCGAGCGATCTCACGATCGGCTCGCATGGCTTCACGGTGCGCGCATGCATCGGACAAGCTGCGGTGGTGGACGTCGACGGCGCTTCCTACGTGGTGGACCTGCACGAGTTGAAGGGCCGTCGGGTTCGGTTCGGTGATTACCGATCCACCTTGCCTGCGGTTCAGTCCGCACTCTTTTGAAACAGGCTGGTCGCGAACTTTCGCAACGTGGCGAGCACAGCGTCGGCCTCGGCGCGCACGGCCGGCAAATCTGCACGGTCGCGGACCGGGAGAACGACCTCGAGGTACGCCTTGACCTTCGGTTCGGTTCCCGACGGACGCACGATGACGCGGATGCCATCTCCTGCTAATTCGACGGCATCGGTCCGCAGCGGACCGTCGCCGTCGAGGAGGTCGGTGACCGTGATGGAGGTGCCCGCCAGTTCGGTAGGTGGCTTCGCGCGGAGTCGTTCCATCATGGTCGCGATGTCGGTGAGATCCTCCACTCGGGTGGAGACCTGCGCTCCGGCGTGAACACCGAATTCGAGCGCCAGGTCGTCGAGGACATCGCCCAGTGTGCGGTTCTCGGCCGCGAGCAGGGCGACGAGGTCCGCGAGGACGACAGCTGCCGAGATCCCGTCCTTGTCGTTGACGAACGACGGGTCTACGCAGTGGCCGATTGCTTCCTCGTAGGCATAGACCAGACCTTGGCCGGCGCGAACCAGCCACTTGAATCCGGTCAACGTACGCGCGTAGCGCGCGCCGCGAGCAGGGGCGAGGACGGAGAGAAGTCGAGAAGAGACGATGGTGTTCGCGACCAACGAGTTCGGTGGCGCGGTGTGGAGTATGTGGTTGGCCAGCAGCGCTCCGGTTTCGTCTCCGCTGAGCATTCGCCACCCCGACGGCCCCGGCACGCCTATCGCGCATCGATCTGCATCAGGATCGAGTGCAATCGCGAGATCTGCCGTCACCTCGGCGGCAAGGGCCAACAGTTTTTCCGCTGCACCGGGCTCTTCCGGGTTGGGAAAGGCGACGGTCGGAAACTCGGGATCGGGCTCGATTTGATCGGCCACAACATGGACGTCTCGGAATCCGAGGCCGCGTAGTGCAGTGAGCGCGACGTCGCCCCCGACGCCGTGCAGAGGCGTCAGAGCAATCCGAATGTTCCGCTTCTGTGAACGGACCAGCGCAGGAAGTCGGTCCAGATAGTGTGCGGTGACGCTCGATCCACCCGGTGAGACGAAGGTGCGGGGCACGTCCACCGCGGGACCGACGGCGGCGATCTCGGCCTCGATTTCTTTGTCGACCGGCGGGATGATTTGTGCACCACCGCGGAGGTAGACCTTGTAACCGTTGTCGGCAGCAGGATTGTGCGAGGCGGTGATCTGGATGCCGAGGTCGGCATCGAGCGAGCGGACCGCGAACGCGAGCACCGGTGTAGGGAGTGGTCGAGGTAGTAGAACTACGGAAAAGCCCTGTGCAGCAAAGGTTTCCGAGGCTGCAGTGGCGAACGCGTCCGATCCGTGCCGTGCATCACGGCCCACGACGACGGTCGATCCGCCCAGACCCTGCTTCTGCAGCCACGCGGCAATCCCCATCGAGGTGCGCACCACGACGGCGACATTCATCCCGTTTGGACCGGCTCGAACCTCGCCGCGCAGACCCGCCGTGCCGAAGCTCAACGGAGCGCGAAACCTCTCGCGTAGTTCGTCTTCCGGCAATGAAGCCAATTCCGCACGCGTCGACGGGTCGGGATCACCTGCGATCCACTCCGCGACCTGATGAGCCAATTCGGCCGTCACAGCGTCGACACCAGCCGGTGCAAAAATTCACCCATGCGCGATGCCGCTGCCTTTCCTGCTGCGAGCACCTCTGTGTGGTCGAGGTGGTCACCGGTCATTCCTGCGGCAAGATTGGTGACGAGAGAAAGCCCGAGAACCCTCGCTCCGAGGGCACGCGCTGCGATCGTCTCGTGGACGGTGGACATGCCGACCAGGTCGGCACCCATGGTGCGCAGCATTCGAATCTCGGCGGGCGTTTCGTAATGTGGCCCTGGCAGTCCCGCGTACACGCCCTCTTCCAGCGAGGGATCGATGCGGTGCGCCAGTGCGCGAAGTTCCGGCGAGTAGGCGTCGACCAGGTCGACGAACTCGGCACCCGTCAACGGCGAGCGTGCGGTGAGATTGAGATGGTCGGAGATGAGAACCGGTTGGCCGACGTGCATTCCAGTTCGAACTCCACCCGCAGCGTTGGTGAGAACGACCGTGGTAGCTCCGGCCGCGATGGCCGTCCGCACCGGATGCACGACCCGGGCCAAGTCGTGCCCTTCGTAGGCATGGGTACGTCCTTGCAGCAGCAGCGTATGGGTGCCGTCGACGCTCACCGAGGTGACAGTTCCGGAGTGCCCGGATGCGGAGGGAGGAGTGAAGCCCGGAAGGTCGGCCATGGCGATGCTCGCAGTCGGGGAACCGAAACGATCCGCTGCGGCCTGCCACCCGGATCCCAGCACGATCGCCACCGCATGAGATGCGACGCCGGTGGCCTCCGCGATCGTTGCTGCGGCGCGCGCCGCAGCGCCCTGAGGATCGAGGGTCGGATCTGCTGCGTCGATATTCGTTGTTCCCACGGGGAGCAACCCTAGGAGATGTGCGACCGTTTCCGCAGTAGGCCATGCGTTGCCCTCGGTGCAGGCGTGGATCGAGCTCGGGCGGGCAGACCTTCACCGGCTGAAGTTACCGCCGGGTAGTATCTGGCCATGCCTTATCTCGAACATGACGGTGACGTGCACATCCTGTACCTCGGTGTGCAGGACTCAGCTCAGAACCCGGAGAACCGGTTTCATCCGGACTGGATCGAGGGCGTGCATGCTCTTCTCGACGAGGTCGAATCGATATCCGGACCAGGCGCACTCGTGACCACCGCGACCGGAAAATTCTTCACCAACGGTCTCGACACCGACTGGCTCTTCGCCAACCTCGACAAGATCACCGGCTACCTGGACCGGGTGCACACGCTCTACACCCGGCTGCTCACATTCCCGATGGCGACGGTTGCAGCTGTCCAAGGCCACGCATTCGGCGCTGGCGCCATGTTCGCGACGGCTCACGACTTCCGGGTCGTCCGCGTCGACCGCGGCTTCTACTGCCTGCCCGAGGTGAACCTGAACATGCCGTTCACCGTTGGCATGTCATCCCTGATCACCAGCAGGCTCCCCAAGCAGACGGCCGTCGAGGCAATGACCACGGGTCGACGCTTCGGTGGAGCAGACGCCGTCGCAGCAGGCATCGCCGACGTCGCTGTTGCCGAGGACGCCGTGTTGTCCTCCGCTGTCGAGCGCGCCACGGCGTTGACGAGCACGCGCGGTGACAACCTTGAGGGAATCAAGCGCGCTATCCACGGCGATCTTCTTGCCGCGCTGAACACCCCGACCGACGAGAGTAATTTCGCCTTCGGCAAGTAATCGGCCGCGCTGAATTCAGCTGCGGAGAGCACTAGTGACAGACTGAGCCGGTGATCGTCGAGACCGATGCTGGTGTGCAGCGTGCTGCGCCCGACCTGCTTGCGTTGTCGCACTCGATTCACTCCGAGCCGGAACTCGCGTTCGAAGAGCACCGCAGTGCAGCGAAGGTCTGCGACCTTCTTCGCGATCATGGCTTCGCCGTCGACGCTGGCGTCGCCGATCTGCCGACCGCGTTCACCGCGACCTACGGCAGTGGCGAGTTGGTCATCGTCCTGTGCGCTGAATACGACGCATTGCCGGAGATCGGCCACGCCTGCGGCCACAACATCATCGCCGCATCCGCAGCCGGCGCGGCGATTGCGTTGGCTCCGCTCGCCGAGCGGCTCGGCATCACCATTCGAGTAATCGGAACTCCCGCCGAGGAAAGTGGTGGGGGGAAAGTACTGATGCTCGAACGCGGCGTCTTCGACGGTGTTGCCGCAGCCCTGATGGTCCACCCCGGGCCGATCGACATCGTGGGTGCAACGTCACTCGCGTTGTCCGACATAGCCGTATCGTTCACCGGCCGCTCCGCACACGCATCTGCAGCCCCCGAATGGGGAATCAATGCCGGTGATGCAGTCACCATCAGTCAAGTTGCCATCGGCCTGCTGCGTCAGCACCTGGCGCCGGGGCAACAGTTGCACGGAATCGTGACCGAGGGTGGTCTCGCACCCAACATCGTGCCCGGGCACGCCGAGCTTGCCTACTACCTGCGCGCGAACACCTCGGAATCATTGGCTGCGTTGACATCCAAGGCGCATGCGTGTTTCCAGGCGGGTGCGATCGCTACCGGTTGCACCCATCAGATTCGCACCGTATCGCCGATCTACACCGAGCTGACACCCGATCCGTGGCTCACCGCCACCTATCGAGATGAGGTCGAGTCGATCGGCCGCACACCCCTGGCACCCGAGTTGGAAGGATTCCGCCCTCTGGGCAGCACCGATATGGGAAATGTGACGAAGGTTCTGCCCGGGATACACCCGGTGATCGGTCTCGACTCGGGCGGCGCCGTCACGCACCAACCGGAGTTCGCCGCAGCGTGCATCACCGAGTCGGCGGACACCGCCGTACTCGACGGCGCCCGATTGCTTGCACGAACGGTGGTCCGTACGGCCCTCGACGCAGACACACGGAGCCGGTTGCTCGAAGGCGTCGAAGCACGGATGACGGCTCGATGACCGATCTGCATGCCGCGGTCGACGCCTGGATTCTCGACCACACCGCCGAATTGTCGTTGTGGCGACGCCATATTCACGCGCATCCGGAGTTGGCACGGCAGGAATACGCGACGACTGCTTTCGTTGTCGGTCACTTGGAGGCCGCCGGTCTGTCGCCGAAGCTTCTCCCCGGTGGAACAGGTTTGACCTGTGATATCGGACCGAGCGGACCACGGGTGGGTTTGCGGGCGGATATGGATGCGCTCCCATTGCAAGAATTCACCGGGGCAACCTACGGCTCGACCGTTCCCGGAGTCTCGCATGCATGCGGCCACGACGCGCACACGACGGTGCTGCTCGGAACCGCGTTGGCCTTGGCGTCGCTGCCCGATATGCCGTTCGGTGTTCGGTTGATCTTTCAGCCGGCCGAGGAGGTCATGCCGGGTGGGGCTTTGGATGTCGTGGCGGCCGGTGCGCTCGAGGGAGTATCGAAGATCTTCGCCCTGCATTGCGATCCTCGGCTCGAGGTGGGCAAGGTCGGTATACGGGTGGGTGCGATCACCTCGGCGGCCGACACCGTGGAACTTCGTCTCGACTCACCCGGTGGCCACACTTCGCGACCTCACCTGACCACCGACCTGGTCTATGCACTCGGCACGGTCATCACCGGGTTGCCTGGAATGCTCAGCCGCCGAATAGATCCGCGGACGAGCACAGTGATGGTGTGGGGTGCAGTCGTGGCAGGTCAGGCGCCCAACGCTATTCCGCAGAGCGGCATGCTCACCGGCACTGTTCGTACCGGCGATCACGAGACCTGGGCTCTGCTCGAGCCCATGGTCGAGGAGATCGTGGCCGGGCTACTGGCGCCGACCGGGGTGCGTTACGAACTGCACTACAAGCGTGGGGTGCCGCCCGTGGTCAACGACCCGGCAGTGACGCGGACATTCGAAAACGCTATTCGACGCGTCGGACCGGCAGCGTTGGCCGATACCGCTCAGTCCGGTGGCGGCGAGGACTTCTCGTGGTACCTCGAAGACATTCCGGGAGCGATGGCTCGGCTCGGCGTGTGGTCCGGTACCGGACCACAGCTCGACATCCACCAGGCCACGTTCGATCTCGACGAGCGAGCGCTCGCCGTCGGTGTAAAGGTGATGACCGGTCTCGCACTCGAACCGAACTGAAGTTCAGCTGGAAGTGCCGGGCCCGACGTTGCGACTGTTCCGTGTGCGCAGTCCACGGACGTACTCTGCGGGAGCACCGGCGATTTCGGCCGCCTCGGCCATGACGCCCAGGTAGCGCGCAGACGGCAGGCCGCCCTCGTAGGCGTCGAGTACGTACAGCCAGGCCAGCACGGGGCCGTCCACGGTGTCGATGCGCAGCCGGACCTTGCGATGTATGCCGAGTTCGGAGCCTTCCCAGCGGTCGAGGCTCTCCTCGTCCTCTTCCGAGACGTCGTACAGCACCACGAACACCTTCGAATCGGCGTCCGGCGCCACCGTTGCCAGTGCACCTTCCCACCCGATGTCACCGCCGCCGAAGGTCAATCGCCAGCCGTGTAGCCAGCCAGTTCCCGACGACGGGGAATGGGGGCAGCGCTGAAGCATTTGCTCCGGATGCATGTTCGACCCGTAGGCGGCATAGATTGGCACGTCGGCCAGCCTAAACCGTCCGGTGAAACGGCGGGGCGGCGGAAGGCCCGAGCGGCATGTTTCAGCAGGTGATGCAGATGTCAACTAATCCTTACCGATGCGCAAAGTTGACGACAGGAATAGCGTTGAAGTACAACTGTGCATTTTTTGTGACCAACCTGGAAGAGGACAAATGACCCGGATCGTGATCATCGGTGGCGGACCCGCAGGGTATGAGGCAGCACTGGTGGCAGCGCAGCACGGGGGGACTGTGGCCTTGGTCGATTCGGACGGCATCGGAGGTGCCTGCGTTCTCTGGGACTGCGTACCGTCGAAGACCTTCATTGCCTCCACAGGTATCCGGACCGAAATGCGACGAGCGAACGATCTGGGTATCGCAATGGATCCATCGCAGGCGACGGTTGCTCTGCCACAGATCCACGAGCGCGTCAAAGCGCTCGCGCAGGCGCAGTCCTCCGACATTGCAGCGCGGGTGCGCTCGGTCGGCGTCGAGCTGGTCTCCGGCCGCGCCGAAATGATCGATTCGCATGTGGGTATGGCTGCGCACCAGATTCGAGCGACTTCGGCGGACGGTTCGGAACGCGTACTCGACGCGGATGTCGTCCTGGTGGCGACCGGAGCGAGCCCACGGATCCTCCCGGGGGCGGAGCCCGACGGTGACCGCATCTTGAACTGGCGCCAGCTCTACGACCTCGAGGCGCTTCCCGAGCATCTGATCGTGGTCGGGTCCGGTGTGACCGGCGCCGAGTTCGTCTCGGCCTACACCGAGATGGGCGTCAAGGTGACGGCGGTCTCCAGCCGCGACCGTGTGCTGCCGCACGAGGACGAGGATGCCGCGCTCGTGCTCGAGGATGCGTTCAACGAAAGAGGCGTCACTCTGGTCAAGCATGCGCGCGCAGAATCCGTCCAGCGGACCGAGAGTGGCGTGATCGTCCGCCTCGCCGACGGACGTACCGTCGAAGGTTCTCACGCGCTGATGACTGTTGGTTCCATTCCCAACACCTCCGGGCTCGGACTCGAGAAGGTAGGAATCGAACTGGATCGTGGCGGCTATCTGCGCGTCGATCGAGTATCGCGGACCTCTGTTTCGGGCATTTATGCCGCGGGTGACTGCACGGGTCTGCTACCCCTCGCTTCCGTCGCGGCGATGCAGGGACGTATCGCGATGTACCACGCTCTCGGCGAAGGCGTCACCCCGATCAAGCTGAAAACTGTTGCCTCAGCGGTGTTCACGCGTCCCGAGATCGCATCGGTCGGGGTGAGCCAGTCGTCCATCGACAACGGTGACGTGCCGGCACGTACCGTCATGTTGCCCCTTGCCACCAACCCGCGAGCAAAGATGTCGGGCCTCAAGCGCGGTTTCGTGAAGATCTTCTGCCGACCGGCGACCGGCGTCGTGATCGGTGGCGTGGTTGTCGCTCCGACGGCGTCCGAGTTGATTCTGCCCATCGCCATGGCGGTGCAGAACAACCTGTCGGTCAATGATCTGGCAGCGACGTTCTCGATCTACCCATCGCTGACGGGATCGATCACCGAGGCGGCGCGGCAACTGATGCGCCACGACGATCTGGACTGATGCACACAGTCAGCGCGAAAGTCTCATTATATGAGAATTCAGTGTCATTCCTCGAGCTGGAGTGGCACAGTGAAATAAGCCGACCACCACCCGGCTCACTTTATGCCCCAGCGGATCCTCGGGTACTTCGTAATCCGTACTCGATCCCTGGGAAAATCAATGACTTGCGCTCTGCCGTCGCTTGCCCGTCGTCTCGATTCACTGAAGAGTTCTGCGATTCGAGACCTGCTCGCTCTGACAGCGCGAGAGGACGTGATCAGTCTTGCCGGAGGTCTTCCGGCGACGGGGCTGATTCCCGCGCACCGCATTCGGCAAGCAGCGGAGACGGTGCTGATGACCCCGTCCTCGGTGCAGTACGGCGAAACCTCCGGTTGGCGCCCACTCCGTGAGATCATCGCAACCCGTGAATCACGCTCGGTCGGAAGAAAAATCAACTCCGACGAGGTCGTAGTCACGCACGGTTCGCAGCAAGCGCTCACCCTCCTCGCTCAGGCATTGCTCGATCCCGGCGCCGTGGTCGTCGTCGATGAGCCTGCCTATGCCGGCGCGCTGCAGGTCGTCTCGATAGCAGGGGCCGATATCCACGCAATCCCAATCGGTGGTGCGGGAATGGACACCGACGAACTGGCCCGCAGGTTAGAAGCCGGCCTTCGGCCCACACTCGTCCACACCGTGAGCAACTTCCACAATCCCCGCGGCGTGACGATGTCGGATCTCGGTCGCAAACAGCTTGCCGCGCTCGCCGATCGCTACGGATTCTGGATCCTCGAGGACGACCCGTACGGCGAGTTGTGGTTCGGTGTTCAACCCCCGAAGTCCATAGCCGCGTACTCCGACCGCGTGGTTCGGCTCTCCAGTGCGTCGAAGATTATCGCTCCTGCGCTTCGGGTCGGCTGGCTGACCGCACCGGTCAGTGTGTGCGATGCCGTCGAACTACTCAAGCAGGGCGCCGACCTGTGCGGATCGTCGATGACCCAGCAGATGGCTGCCGACATGCTCGACGACGCTGCCTGGCTCGAGCGCCACCTCGGGGGCCTGCGCTCGCAGTACAGTGCACGCGCACACGCCCTCGAAGATGCACTGAAAGGCACCTTCGGGGACCGAATGGTGCTTTCACCCGCGAGCGGCGGAATGTTCCTGTGGGCAGAGTTCCAGGACGGCACCGACACCACGACATTGCTGCCGCGCGCGATCGATCACGGCGTCGCCTTCGTCCCCGGGCGTGCCTTCGCGGATTCTCCCCAGTACTCAGGCGCGGCCCGATTGTGTTTCGCGAGTTCGTCTTCGGACGTTCTCCGCGAGGCCGTGCGGCGGCTGTCGGCCGCTCATACGCTGTCGTAGGTGCGTTCCACAGCGCGATTCCACTTGTCGTACATTGCCTCTCGGGCATCGGATGCCAGATCGGGCTCCCAGGTCTTGTCCGCGGCCCAGTTCGCCACGATCTCGTCCTCGCCACTCCAGTAGCCGACGGCCAGGCCGGCTGCGTAGGCCGCACCCAGGGCAGTGGTTTCGTTGACGACCGGCCGGACCACAGGGACACCGAGAACGTCGGACTGGAACTGCATGAGGAGCTCGTTGACGACCATTCCGCCGTCCACCTTCAAGGTCGTCAGCGTGACCTCGGAATCTGCGTACATCGCGTCGATCACTTCTCGTGTTTGAAATGCCGTCGCTTCCAACGCTGCTCGGGCGATGTGGCCCTTGTTGGCAAAACGCGTCAGACCCGAGATGACTCCGCGCGCATCGGGCCGCCACCGAGGCGCGAACAGACCGGAAAACGCGGGAACGAAGTACACACCGCCGTTGTCCTCGACCCCTCCCGCGAGACGTTCGATATCGGCGGTGCGCTCGATGATGCCGAGGTTGTCGCGCAGCCACTGCACGAGAGAGCCGGTGACGGCCACCGAGCCCTCGAGAGCGTAGACAGCATCCTTCTCACCGAGCTTGTAACAGACGGTGGTGAGCAGTCCATGTGTACTGTGCACCGGCGTCGTCCCAGTGTTGAGTAGCAGGAAGTTTCCGGTGCCGTACGTATTCTTGGCCTCACCTGGCAACAGGCACGCCTGCCCGAATGTCGCGGCCTGTTGGTCGCCCAGAATTCCCGATATCGGGACGCCGGCGAGCACACCCCGAGGACGCACCTCGGCATACACCTCGGAGGAGGTGCGGATCTCGGGCAGCATCGACATCGGAATCGCGAAGTCGGCGCAGATATCCTCGCGCCAGGACAGTGTTTCGAGATCCATCAACAGCGTGCGAGACGCGTTGGTCACGTCGGTGATGTGCTTGCCGCCGTCGGCTCCGCCGGTGAGGTTCCACAACACCCAGGAATCCATCGTCCCGAAGCAAAGTTCGCCGGCTTCGGCACGGCTCCGAACGCCTTCGACATTGTCGAGAATCCAACGAATCTTCGGCCCGGCGAAATACGTGGACAGCGGCAAGCCGGTGATCCGCTGATAGCGGTCGGCCCCGTGGTCCCCGGCCAGCTCCCGACACAATTCGTCGGTGCGAGTGTCCTGCCAGACGATTGCGTTGAAGACCGGTTTACCGGTGGTTCGATCCCACACCAGCGTCGTTTCTCGCTGATTGGTGATACCGACAGCAGCGATGTCCTGCGCTTTGACGTCGGCATTCCCCAGAGCAGCGCCGACGACTTCGCGAACGTTGACCCAGATCTCCTCGGCGTCATGTTCGACCCAACCGGCGCGCGGGAAGATCTGACGGTGCTCCTTCTGCGCCGAGCCGACCGGCTTACCGTCGTGGCCGAAAATGATGCAGCGAGAAGACGTCGTGCCCTGATCGATCGAGGCGATGAAGGTGCCGGAGGTCACATCGGTGCTGGTGTCGGAGGTCACTACGTTCCTTTGTTCGACTCGGAGGTGACGCGGGTATCGAACTCGAACGGTAGCCTGCAGGGGCGGTCAGGGAAATGGTCTATGTGGGGAGCGAGCTCGTGAGCAATCGATCGAACACCACTTTGCTGGGGCCTCAGGCGCGTGTCGATGCCTGGGAGCGGCTCGGATCCGAGTACTTCGACGTCATCATCATCGGCGGTGGCGTCGTCGGAGCAGGTGCTGCGCTCGACGCTGCGACCCGCGGTTTGAAGGTTGCTCTCGTCGAAGCTCGCGACTTCGCATCGGGAACCTCCAGTCGGTCCTCGAAGATGTTCCACGGCGGTCTGCGATACCTCGAGCAGCTCGAATTCGGTTTGGTGCGAGAAGCCCTGCACGAGCGCGAGCTGTCGCTGTCGACGTTGGCGCCGCACCTCGTCAAGCCGCTGAAGTTCCTTTTCCCGCTGACGCACCGCGTCTGGGAACGTCCCTACATCGCTGCGGGAATATTTCTCTACGACAGAATGGGCGGCGCGAAGTCCGTTCCGGCGCAAAAGCACCTCACCCGATCGGGTGCGTTGAGGATGACACCGGGCCTCAAGCGTAAATCCCTCGTCGGCGGAATCCGCTACTACGACACCGTCGTCGACGACGCACGCCACACGATGAGTGTTGCTCGCACCGCGGCACACTACGGGGCCGTCGTTCGAACATCGACGCAGGTCGTTGGATTTCTGCGTGAGGCCGATCGAGTTTCCGGTGTGCGCGTGCGTGATTCGGAAAACGGAGCCACCACCGAGGTACGTGGAAGCGTGGTCATCAACGCCACCGGCGTGTGGACCGACGAAATTCAGGCGTTGTCCTCGCAGCGAGGGCGGTTTCGTGTACGCGCATCGAAGGGCGTACACATCGTGGTGCCGCGTGACCGCATCGTCAGCGAGGCCGCGATCATTCTGCGCACCGAGAAGTCGGTGCTGTTCATCATTCCGTGGGGTGCACATTGGATCATCGGCACCACCGACACCGACTGGAAGCTCGACCTGGCGCATCCTGCCGCCACGAAAGCCGATATCGACTACATCCTCGGCGAGGTCAACACAGTGCTGGTGACACCACTCACGCACGAGGACATCGATGGCGTCTACGCCGGCCTGCGTCCACTGCTGGCGGGTGAAAGCGACGAGACGTCGAAGCTGTCCCGAGAACACGCCGTCGCGCGCGTCGCGCCCGGCCTCGTGGCGATCGCGGGCGGCAAATACACCACCTACCGTGTGATGGCCGAGGACGCCGTCGATCTTGCCGCCGAGGACATCCCTGCCAGGGTTGCGTCGTCGATCACGGAGAAAGTGCCGCTCGTCGGTGCCGACGGCTACTTCGCCCTGGTCAATCAGACGCATCATCTCGCGAAAATGTACGGCCTGCATCCCTACCGGGTGACCCACCTTCTCGATCGGTACGGCTCGTTGATCGACGAGGTGCTCGACATGGCGAAGGGCAAGCCCGAACTCTTGCAGCCGATCACCGACGCGCCCAGCTACCTCCAGGTCGAGGTCGTGTACGCCGCTGCCGCCGAAGGTGCGCTCCACTTGGAGGACATCCTCGCTCGCCGAACGCGCATATCGATCGAATACTCCCATCGTGGAGTCCATTGCGCAGGACAGGTCGCGGCTTTGGCTGCGCCCATTCTCGGATGGGACTCCGCTGCGGTCGATCGTGAGGTCGCGACGTACACCGCGCGTGTCGAGGCCGAGATCAAGTCACAAATGCAACCCGATGACGAGTCCGCCGATGCACTACGCGTCGTCGCCCCCGAGGCCCGTCAGGAAATCTTGGAGCCGGTGCAGCCGAGCAAGTAGGGCAGCAGGCTCGCGCCTGCTGCCAACGGTGCGCGACTGGAGCTCAGTGTTCGACCGGGCACCGACCTCCGTAGTCCACCTCGAACTCCTTGATGCCATTGAGCCAACCAGATCGAAGTCGCTTCGGATCGCCCAGCTTGGTGATGTCGGGCATGTGGTCGGCGATCGCGTTGAAGATCAGATCGATTTCGAGACGCGCCAAATTTGCGCCGACGCAGAAGTGCGCCCCGGTTCCACCGAAACTCAAGTGCCGGTTCGGGTCCCGCATGATATCGAATTTCTTCGGATCGTCGAAGACATCCTCGTCGAAGTTCGCCGAGGCATAAAACATCGCAACTCGGTTGCCCTTTCTGATCTTCTGACCACCAAGCGTGGTGTCAGCAAGCGCTGTCCGCTGAAACGCGGTAATGGGAGTCGCCCAGCGAATAATCTCGTCGACCGCGGTGCTTGGGCGCTCGTTCTTGTAGAGCTCCCACTGAGCGGGGTTCTCGAGAAAGCCGATCATTCCGTGCGTGATGGCGTTTCGGGTGGTCTCGTTGCCCGCAACAGCGAGCAGGATGACGAAGAAGCCGAACTCTTCGGGGCGCAGTTCATCACCATCGATTTCGGCATTCAGCAGCTGGGTGAGGATGTCATCTGCGGGACACTTCTTACGCTCTTCTGCCATCTGGTAGGCGTACCCGAGGAGCTCCATCGACGCGACCTGGGGGTCACCCTCGAACTCCGGGTCGTCGTATCCGGTCATCTGGTTGGACCAGTCGAAGACCTTGCCACGATCTTGTTGCGGGATGCCGATGAGCTCCGCGATCGCCTGAAGCGGCAGCTCGGTCGCGACCTGGGTGACAAAATTGCCTGCCCCTAGCCTGCCGCTTTCATGGTGATCAGCCAGAAGTCGTGTGTCTACAATGAAGAAAGGTGCCCCCACCTGCAATGATCGGACTTGTCTAGGGTCAGATCAACAGCAGTTCAAGGAGCACCTTTCAGGTGAGCAAGTCTACGT
>JBBPZN010000147.1:0-6472 GCA_038198705.1 Mycobacteriales bacterium | reverse complement strand
GCCGTCATTCCCGCCGACAACTCGGTCGCGGCCGGATGTGCAAGCAGGAGATCATGATGCAGCTCTGCCACGTCAGCGAAAGCAGCATCCGGATCGGCCCCGAGTGGCGGGACCGCCATCAGACCGGCCAATCTGAGATTCTTCGATGCCGCTACACGGTCGGCCAGCGCAGCAAGGTCCTCGCGGTCGACTCCGCCGCGGTGTGTGTCACCGTCGATACTCACCTGGATCAGCACATCGAGCGGAGTTGATCGCTCCCCACCGTCGATCGCGTTGTCCATAGCTTTTCGCAATGCATCGACAAGCCGATCGCTGTCTACCGAATGAATCGAGCTAGCCCATCGCGCAACACTTTTGGCCTTGTTCCGCTGAAGGTGACCGATGATATGCCAGGCAGGAGGTGCGGCGGCAAACACACCGGTGAGCTCGTCGACCTTGGCGGACGCTTCCTGCTCGCGGGATTCACCGAAATCGCGACACCCCAGCCGGTAGAGAATCTCAATGTCACTCGCCGGAAAGAACTTGGTCACCGACAGAAGTGTTACCTCGGCCGGGTCACGGCCCGCGGAAACACACGCTGCGTGCAGCCGGTCGCGAACTGAGATCAATGCACTCTCGATCTCGTCGGATCTGTTCGACGCTGTTTTCATGTCTTCAGTCAAGCAGGTTCGGTATCCATCCAAATCACGCTGGCCAACCTGCCGGTGGGTGCGCTGCGTCGATGACTGAACAACGTCCGGTCTTCGATGGTGCAGCGTGGGTCGAGGGCCACGGCCGAGACGCCCGCGTCCTGAAGCTGTTTCTTGATTCCTGCTCGGATGTCGAGGCCCGGTGTATTTCGCACAGTAGTAGTCGCACTGCCCGGCAGACGCCGCTCGACGTCCGCCCGCATGTGCGCGGGCACTTCGTACTGCCTTCCGCTGGCGGCGGGACCGAGAAAAGCGCCGATCCGATGCAGCGCAGCCCCCTGTGCCAGCATGGCATCGAGCACCAGAGGAACGATGCCGATTCGCGCCCCCACCCGGCCCGCATGCACGGCAGCGACAACACCCGCTTGTTCGTCGGACAGGAGAATCGGCACGCAATCCGCTGTCAGCACCACCAGACCGAGATCGCGCTCGGTCGTGACCAACGCATCGGTGACTGGGACTACCTCGTGCGAAGGGCCGTCGACGACTGTGACGTTACGACCATGGACTTGCTCCATCCAAACGAGGCGATCGGCACCGAGTCCTAGCTCCCGCCCTAACCGATCGCGATTTGCAGCAACGTCCGACGGCTCGTCACCGACGTTGTCGCCCAGATTGAAGCTGTCGAAAGGCGGCGCAGAAACACCACCCGCTCTCGTGGTGGTGACTCTGCGAACCTTGAACGTCGTTGGAGGGTTATCGCGCATCGAAGATCAGCGACGCATGAACGACGGCACATCCACGTCGTCCTCGCCTTCTTCATCCGATACCGGTACTCGCCGGCCCGTACTTCCCTGACTTGCCGAGGGCCCGTTGCTGGAGCTGGACGGCTGTAGCGGAGGAAGGCTGCTTCCGCTGCCTGCGTCAACCGTGTCGCGGAACACGGCACCGGATTCGGACGACTCCGACGAACGTGAGCTGATCTCACCGGCTCGTGCCGACCCGACTGGACCACGCGACGAGGCAGGGACGGCTTCGACGGGCCGACGAGTCGGGGTGCCTCCGTCGAATCCTGCCGCGATGACCGTCACTCGCACCTCGTCGCCGAGCGAATCGTCGATGACCGTTCCGAAGATGATGTTGGCATCTATATGTGCGGCTTCCTGTACGAGCGAAGCCGCCTCGTTGATCTCGAAGAGTCCGAGGTCGGATCCGCCGGCAATCGATAGCAGCACGCCGCGGGCACCTTCCATCGACGCCTCGAGCAGAGGCGAGTTGATCGCAGACTCGGCAGCCTTGATGGCGCGTCCCTCACCACGTGAGGATCCGATACCCATCAGCGCACTGCCCGCACCGGACATCACACCCTTGACATCGGCGAAGTCGACGTTGATCAGTCCCGGAGTGGTAATGAGATCGGTGATGCCCTGGACACCGTTCAGAAGCACTTCGTCAGCGCTGCGAAAAGCATCCATCAGGCTCACCGCAGCGTCACCGAGCTGCAGAAGACGATCGTTGGGAATCACTATCAGCGTGTCGCAGGATTCACGGAGCTGCTGAATTCCGGTATCGGCCTGACCACCGCGGCGCTTACCCTCGAAGGAAAACGGCCTGGTGACCACACCCACCGTAAGTGCGCCGAGTTTACGAGCGATGTTGGCCACCACCGGCGCGCCGCCGGTCCCTGTGCCGCCGCCCTCGCCTGCGGTAACGAACACCATGTCGGCGCCCTTGAGTACTTCTTCGATCTCGTCCTTGTGGTCGTCGGCTGCTCGACGGCCGACCTCCGGGTCGGCGCCGGCGCCGAGGCCGCGAGTGAGTTCGCGGCCGATATCGAGCTT
Organism: Mycobacteriales bacterium; assembly: GCA_038198705.1. Taxonomy (GTDB): domain Bacteria; phylum Actinomycetota; class Actinomycetes; order Mycobacteriales; family Mycobacteriaceae; genus Rhodococcoides. Next base: position 4,002 of record JBBPZN010000147.1, on the reverse strand, counting down.
CACATCTGCGTCACTCATCAGCAGGGCCTGGGCGTCGGTGTTGACCGCGATGAACTCGACTCCTTTGAGTCCCTGTTCGATCATGCGGTTGACCGCGTTAACGCCGCCGCCGCCGATGCCGACGACCTTGATTACGGCGAGGTAGTTGTGCGGGGGCGTCATGGGCTCTCGCCTTCCGTGGTTGTTGTCTGGTCTGCCGAGCTATCGGTAACCCTCAACCTGAACCACAGGCTTAGAGTTATGTCAAGTACTCAACTCTCGGAACGCTATTCATCGGTGCTTCGATCCGCCACTAGGCGCGCCGACAGGAACCGAAAGATTTTCCACTCTTGGACTACTTGGTAGTGGGAAGGTCCGGACTCGATACATCGAGAATCTGTCCTGGTTGAGACAATAGCGCAAGAGCCACAGCCGATTTGCGCTCTGCTTGTTCACTATCGCCCCAAATGAGCGTACGACCGTCCAACATCAGCAACGAAACGTCGGAAATGGAGCTCGCACGAACCTCGGCCACTTGGCCTCGAAGCACAATCGGCATCGAATCGAGCACGGCAAGTGCACTTTTCGTTGCCGGGTCATCCGCCCCGGGCGAATCCGTCACGAGCCGAACGACGCCAGGGGCCGGCGGTGCAACAGCGAAATCGACACCACTGGAGTCCAACAGGTGCGTACCGTCCGATTTATCTACAAATACCACCGGGACACGCTCGGTTACCGTGACTCGAACCGTCGACGGGTACATCCGTTGCACACGTACCGAAGCCAGTGCCGGAATCGACGCCACCCGTTGTGCTGCGGCACCGGTATCAACGGTGGCAAGCCGCTCCCCCAGCGGAACAGCGAGTGCCCCCACGATCTCGCTTTCCGACACCGACACGGCGCCGTCGACCTCGATCTGTCGCACGGACAACACAGGTGTGAAATACGCGACCAGCACACTGGCGACGATCACCGCTACCACCGCTGCAACGATGAGTCCGACCTTGCGACGCGAGCGCGACACGCGATGGCGTTCGTCATCGCGCGCGGCTCGTCGGCGCTCACGATCGGTGCCGGGCACCGCCGACGAATCTGAGAATCGCTCCGCCTTCGCTCTCGTGGGAGTCCTTGCGGAGCTACCGCGGCCGGCAGGCCTTGTTGCAGACGAGCGTTCGGGTCGCTTCGGACGACCACTCACTTCGATGCCCAGCGCTGCCCGATCCGGAAGTCCGTCTTCGACCGAAGCGCATCGAGAATCGGCCCGGCAAGCATCGTGACGTCGCCGGCACCCATTGTGATGACCACATCACCGGGACCACAGAGATTGGCGACCTGCTTGGCAACGAGCGACAGGTCGGGCTGGTAGTTGACCGGCTTGGTGACGGCGCACGCCACCAAGGCCCCGGACACCCCTGGCAGAGGTTCCTCGCGCGCACCGTAGACGTCGAGGACGAGGACTTCGTCGGCGAGACTGAGCGCCGTACCGAACTCGGCCGCGAACGTCTCGGTCCGCGAATACAGATGCGGTTGAAACACCACCAGAACCCGCCCGGGCTCTGCATCGCCTGCCACGCTGGCGACCAGCTGCTGCGCAGCGTTCAGCACGGCACGGACTTCGGTCGGATGATGTGCATAATCGTCGAACACGCGCACGCCATGTTCACGTCCACGCAACTGGAACCGCCGGTGCACTCCGCCGAATCCGGCGAGGCCCTCGAGTACTTCCTGAACGTCGGCACCTACCTGTACTGCTGCGGTAAATGCTGCGAGTGCGTTCATCGCCGTGTGGCGTCCGGGAACTCCCAACCGTAGTGTTCGCGGATTCTGCTCACCTTCGACGAGTAACTGAGCAACACCCCCGATGTCCTCGGGATCCCATTGCAGAAGTCGCACCGCCATATCTACCGTCCCGGACTCTGCGTCGTCTGATCCGTAACCGAGTACTCGAACCCCGGGGAGATTGCGTTCCTGCATCCGCTGCGCAAGCGCCGCTGAGCCTGGATCGTCCATGCAGGCCACCAGCACATCGCCGGGGCCGAGCAACGCGGCAAAATCATCGAACACCTGAACGTAAGCCTCAGGAGTGCCGAAATAATCGAGATGATCGGCTTCGATGTTGGTCACGATCACGATATTCGGGGTGTACTGAAGAAGCGAGCCGTCGCTCTCGTCGGCTTCGGCGACGAACACGTCACCGCTGCCGTGATGGGCGTTGGTGCCCGCCTCGTTCAACTCGCCGCCCACCGCGAACGACGGATCGAAACCACAGTGCTGCAACGTCACGATGAGCATCGACGTCGTCGAGGTCTTGCCGTGAGTACCAGATACCAGGACCGTCCGATAGCCCTCCATCAACGACGACAGCACATTAGGTCGCAACACGATGGGGATGCCCCGCCGGGCTGCTTCGACCAGCTCAGGGTTGTCTTTGGGAATCGCCGCGTGAGTGGTGACGACCACCGAGGGCCCACCCGGAATCATATCGAGTGCCGACGCGTCGTGGCCCACGCGAACCTGCGCTCCGCGCGCGCGGAGCGCGAGCACGCCCCTGCTCTCCTTCGCATCCGAACCGGACACCTGCCCTCCGCGTGCGAGCAGGATTCGTGCGACGCCGGACATGCCGGCGCCGCCGATGCCGACCATATGTACTTTCTCGAGCTCTACCGGAAGCACGACGGGAATCTCGGGCATGTCCGTCCTTTCACCCGTCACGATCGTGACGTCTCGGTCGATCGCGCTGATGCTGTCTCGAGGACAATTCTCGCGACAGCGAAGGCCGCGTCACGGTGCCCTACACTCGACGCGCCTGCAGACATCTGGGCCAGGCGTGCGGAATCGGTGATCAAATCGATGATCTCACTGCAGACGAATTGCGCGTCGAGTGCGCTGTCCGCAACGAGTATGCCTCCTCCAGCGTCGACCACGGGACGCGCGTTGAGTTCTTGCTCGCCGTTACCGTGCGGCAGGGGCGCGTACACAGCCGGCAAACCAGTGGCTGATACCTCCGCGACGGTCATGGCGCCAGATCGGCAGACAGCCAGATCCGAGGCGGCGTATGCCAGATCCATCCGCGTCAGATATGGCACCGCCACATAGGGGGACGGCGAATCGGCTGTCGAAACATCGACGCTGTTCTTAGGACCGTGGGCATGCAACACCGATACCCCTGCTGCTGCCAGTTCGGCTGCAGCTCCCGCTACGGCCTCGTTCAAAGATCTAGCACCCTGCGAGCCGCCGAAGACGAGTAATACTGGCCCCTGCTGCGGGAGCCCGAAATACTCGCGCGCCTCCAACCGAGTTGCTGCGCGATCGAGGCCGGTGATCGTCGGGCGTACCGGGATGCCGATGATCTCTGCATCGTCGCGCCCCTTCGCAGCCACGCCAGATCCGGTTACGGCCGCCAGTACACGTGTGGCGAACCGCGCACCAACCTTGTTGGCAATGCCTGCGCTGGCGTTCGCTTCGTGGACGATGATCGGGACTGCCCGACGTCGGCACAGTCCGGCCCGTGCTGCGAGGTACGCCGGTAGAGCGACGTACCCGCCGAATCCGACGAGCACGTCAGCCTCGACCTCGTCCAGGATTTTCCGCGTGCGACGAACCGAACGCACCACACGTGAGGGAAGGCGAAGAAGATCCATCGTCGGCTTACGCGGCAATGGAACAGGAGGGATCAATTCGAGTCGGTATCCCCGGGCGGGAACGAGCGTCGTCTCCAGGCCTCGTTCTGTTCCGAGCGCAGTGATCCGAACGCTTGGATCGAGTTCACGCAATGCATCGGCTACGGCAAGTGCTGGTTCTATGTGTCCGGCGGTGCCTCCGCCCGCGACGACAACTGACAGTGGCAAGTTTCGTGCATTCACCGTCGGTATTCTCGCCCATCGGTGCGCTTGCGTTGACTGCCGGGCTGTTTACGGTCGCGGCGGTACGGATCGGACGAGGTGCCACCGGCGCGATTTCTCTTGTCGCGGGCCGCTTGTCCGACCGCATCCATATTCTCGCGTGGAAGCCGTCTGGTTCCCG
>JBBPZN010000146.1:0-18310 GCA_038198705.1 Mycobacteriales bacterium | reverse complement strand
GGTCCTCTACACACAACCCCCTCGGCGGGGGGTGGGCGGGGTGTTTCGCCCCCCCCGCGCCCGCCCCCCCCGCGCCGGGCCCCCCCCCGCGGGGGTGCGAAACTAGACGAGGTCGCGACTCGTTGGCTCGGGGAACACAACCTCTGAAGTACGCACTCTCGTGCCGAGAAATGCGCCCATATGGTGCACAGCATCAGCTGCTTCGCGCAGAATCGACGCCTGCAGGTGCGCGACGTGCCACAACTTTTCGTATTCGACATAGTCGACTTGGACGCCGGACAACAGGAGCTTGTCGTGAAAGGCGAAGATCTGTGGATACAGCACCTCGGATGTTCCGACATGCATGACGATCGGCGGTAACCCCGACAAATCCCCATGCAGGGGAGCAAACCTCTGATCCAGTGGATCGCCTTCGTGCAGATACGCCTCGGCTGAGGAGAACGACCAAGCCGTATTGACGACCAAATCTCGATCGAACTGCGCGTCGCGAGCACCAGGGTCGACCCATGGAGAAATCAAACCGAGTGCGGCAGGCAGGATTCCGTCGTCCACGAGTCGACGAGCTGTAGCAACTGCCAGGCCACCACCGGCCGAGTCGCCCGCGATTGCAACCCGATCAGCGCTGAACCCATGCGAAGTCACCAACTCGCGGTAGGCGGCAACAGCGTCGTTCAATCCAGCGGGCAATGGATTTTCCGGTGCCAGTGAATAGTCGAGAACGTATACCGCGCTTGCGGACTCGCGAGCAAGGTGCGCCGCGAGCGAGCGGTGAGTGGCGATCGAACCGATGGTGTATGCGCCGCCGTGCAGGTAGAGCACTGCCGTCGTACGTTCCGTAGCGCCGACCGTGATGCGTTCCGCCTTGCGTCCGGCGAGGGTGAGCTTTTCACTGACGGTTCCGTGCGGCAAGGTCTGCAGTGGAGATGCCGCTTCGAGAATTTTGCGTTGCACCGTGAACGGCAAGCGCGCGTTCAACGCCAACCGATAGAACGGCTTCAACGATGCGGCGACAAGGGGGAGTGGCAGATAAAAGGACCTCATGCCCTATATCTTTCGCGGCATGACGCGGGCGGACACCGTGGCGATGACCCTCTGATACTTCGAACCGGTCACTCGCTGCAGCAGATCGAGCGCGATGGCATCGGCGCCGATGAGCACTCGGCCCTTCCCCTTCTCCACTCCCGCGAGGATGGTCTTGGCTGCCTTGTCGGGGGTGGTCTTTGCCAGCTTCGCATCGAAGAACTTCGCGACGGACGCTTGGTCGTAGTTATCGGCGACGGTGGCGTTGCGCGCGATAGCGGTCTTGATGCCACCAGGGTGCACAACGGTCATCTTCACCGGAGCTTTCGAGATCAGCAGTTCTATCCGAAGAGCCTCGCTGAAACCGCGGACTGCGAATTTTGCGGCGTTGTATGCAGCTTGTGACGGCATTGCCAACAGCCCGAAGAGGCTGGATATGTTCACGATGTGTCCGTCGCCGGAAGCTTGGATATGGGGAAGAAATGCCTTGGTGCCGTTGACAACTCCCCAGAAATCGACATCGACGATGCGCTCGATGTCCTTGAACGAGGAGCTCTCGACGTCACCGTGGTAGGCGATGCCCGCATTGTTGTAGATCTGATTGATCTTCCCGAATCGGGCGGCAACCGCATCTGCGTAGTCGAGCACGGTCTCGCGCTGCGTGACGTCGAGGAAGTCGGATTTCACCTCGGCGCCGAGTGCCTCCGCCCGACGCACGGTCTCTTCGAGCCCGTTGACGTCGACGTCCGAAAGCGCGAGCTTCGCGCCGCGCTGGGCAAGCTCGAGCGCGAGTGCACGGCCGATCCCCGAACCTGCGCCGGTGATGACTGCTACTTTGCCGGTAAATCCGTTCGCTGACTTCGAACTCACTGTGTCACTACCTTGGTGTCGGTGCCGGCAAGGGTGCTGCCGAGTGGGCTGGGAAGGTCGGATGCTGCTGTACTGCGGTACGCAGCGAGGTCGAACTTTCTGGTGAGCTTTCGGAATCGAAAAGTGAAGTCCGGCCACAGAGTGGTGTTGTTGCCATGCTTGTCCAGGTACCAGCTAGCGCACCCCCCGTTCATCCAGACACTGTCGGCCATTCGATCCTGAAGATCGGCGTTGTAGTCGTCCTGGACGTCCTTTCGAACCTCGATGACGCCGATGTCGTGCTTGTCGATCGTGTCGATGGCGTCGATGACGTAGTTGAGCTGTGATTCGATCATGAAGACCATCGATGTGTGTCCCAAACCGGTATTCGGGCCTACGAGAAAGAACATGTTGGGGAAGTTGGAGATGGCCGCACCCTTGTATCCTTGCTGACCTTCCTTTTCGAAGGTCTGCGCGAGCGACTCGCCGTTCTTGCCGTAGATACCCTGGTAGGCAGGCGAATCCGTGACATGGAAACCGGTGGCCACGATCAGCGCATCGATGGGGCGTTCGGTTCCGTCCGTGCTGACGATCGAGTGGGCGCGAACTTCGCGGATGCCATCGGTGACTAGGTCGACGTTCGTGCGGTCCAAGGCGGGGTAGTACGTATTGGAGATGAGCATGCGCTTGCATCCGATACGGAAGTTCGGCGTGACCTTTTCACGCAACGACTTGTCTTTGATGCCTTGGACGATCTGTCGGCGCGCTACCAACTCCAAAATTTTCATCAACTTCGGCTGCTTGGCGAGGCCGAGGACCTGAGTCTCACGAGCTGCGTAGATTCCGGTGCGCGAGAGGCGCTGGAATCCGGGAATGTGCTTGAACGCGAAGCGCTCGAACCTTGTGTAGGCGCGGTCGGCGCGAGGAAGAATCCAGGGCGCGGTTCGCTGATAGACGTCGAGGTGCGAGACCGTCTCCGCGATGGCAGGGACGATCTGGATGGCGGAAGCGCCAGTTCCGATGACCGCGACGCGTTTGCCGTCGAGCTTCGCTTCGTGATTCCACTGCGCCGAATGGAAAATTTCACCCTTGAAGCCTTCGATTCCCTCGATGGGTGGAAGGTTCGGCTCACACAGTGCGCCGACGGCAGTAACGACGATCTTTGCCGAGTATTCACCGGTGCTGGCGCTGATGTCCCACCGTGAAGTGTCGGCATTCCAGCGTACCGAGGTGACGTCCGAACCGAACACGTGTCGGTCCATGACGCCGTACTTGCGAGCGACCGATTCGATGTACGTCTGGATTTCGGGCTGCGTGGAGAACGAGCGAGTCCACTCCGGGTTGAGGGCGAACGAGTACGAGTACAGGTGCGAGGGAACATCACACGCAGCTCCCGGGTAAGTGTTGTCGCGCCACGTCCCCCCGACGTCGCTTCCGCGCTCGAGGACGAGAAAGTTCCTCTTGCCCTCCTGTGTCAGCTTGATCGCAGCCCCGAGGCCTGCGAACCCGCTACCGATGATGACAGTGTCGACCTGACGCGGTGTGCTCACGCGTGCCGAAGTGTCCGTTACCAAGAGACTCATGTAAGGGAGCGTAGAAGCTTGTTGAGTGTGAGTCAACAGTTATTGACTGTTGATCAGTAGGCTGATGTGATGGCCAGTGTGAAGCACGGAGCGCAGGCTGCGAAACCGGCAGCAGGAAAACGGACCCGCTTGAGTCCGGAAGACCGTCGAGCACAATTGATCGCACTCGGAACCGACATGCTCTCCGAACGTCCCCTCGAGCAGATTTCGGTCGAAGACATCGCCGACCAAGCAGGCGTCTCCCGCGGTCTGCTGTTCCACTACTTCGCCTCGAAACGGGACTTTCACCTCGCCATCGTCCGCGAGACCAGCAACACGATGCTCGAACGCACGGCGCCGGACACCAGCCTCGAACCTTTGGAGCTGCTCCGCGAATCAGTGGCCAACTACGTCGACTACGTCACCGAGAACCGAGACACCTACATTTCGCTACTCCGCGGAACAGTAGGGGGAGACGCCGATATGCGAGAGGTGTTCGAGCAAACCCGGACCACTATGGCCGACCGAACCGTCACCCAGCTCTACAAACTCGATATCGAGCCCACGGCGACCATCCGTCTTGCCGTGCGCGGCTGGATCGCGTTCGTCGAAGAAGCGACCATCTCCTGGCTCCGTGACCCCGAAGTGAGCCGCGAAGAAGTCATCGCGCTCAACGTCGCGGCTCTGCCGGCGGTGGCGCTCACACCCGACATGAGCACCGCGCTGTTCGGAGCGGACGTCGGGTAGTTTTAGTCGCCCGCCTTCGCTTGAATAGCGCACTGAGGCTATCTGATCGTATGAGTGGACCGTTGAAGCGATGGGGCGAGCACCGACAGTCCCGCAACGCCGAATGGCGCACCCGGTCGCTCGAAAGTGACCGAATGCGCCATCAGGCGTGAAGTGAACTACTCGCCGACGCCCGAGAAGGCCTCGTCGATGATTTCGAGCTGTTCGACGGCGTGCACCTTGCTCGAACCAGAGGAAGGTGCCGACATCGCACGACGCGAAACCCGCTTGATGCCGCTGAGAACGTCCGGCATCAATTCTGGGAACGCCAGACCGAAGAACGGCCACGCACCCTGGTTCGCAGGCTCCTCTTGGACCCAGCGGAACTCGGTTGCGTTGGGGTAACTGTTGATCGCTTCGGTGATCCGGTGGACCGGGACCGGGTAGAGCTGTTCGATCCGGACGATCGCCACATCTTCGCGGTTGTCCTTCTGCTTGCGTGCGAGAAGCTCGTAGTAGAGCTTGCCGCTCACCATCAGGACGCGCTTGACCTTGCTGCGATCACCGGTACCGGAGTCGTAGGTCGGCTCGTCGAACACGGAGTGGAACTTGCCGTCGGTGAAGTCCTCGATGTTGGACACCGCGGCCTTGTTCCTCAGCATCGACTTCGGTGTGAAGACGATCAGCGGGCGACGGATTCCGTCCCGTGCGTGGCGACGCAGGAGATGGAAGTAGTTCGCCGGGGTGGACGGAACCGACACGGTCATCGAACCCTCGGCGCAGAGCGTGAGGAATCGTTCGATGCGGCCCGACGTGTGGTCCGGACCCTGTCCTTCGTGACCGTGCGGCAACAGCAGCACGACGTCGGCCAGCTGTCCCCACTTCGCTTCACCGGAGGAGATGAACTCGTCGATGATGGACTGTGCACCGTTGACGAAGTCGCCGAACTGCGCTTCCCACATGACGAGTGCATCGGGGTCACCGACGGAGTACCCGTACTCGAAACCGACGGCTGCGAATTCGCTCAGTGCGGAGTCGTAGACCATGAACTTGCCGGGATTCTCGCTGCCGATGTTGTGCAGCGGGGTGTACTCGGCGCCGGTCTTGCGGTCGATGATGACCGAGTGCCGCTGAGAGAACGTTCCGCGACGGGTGTCCTGGCCGGAGAAACGAACGTTGCGTCCCTCGTCCACGAGGCTACCGAGAGCCAGAAGCTCACCGAATGCCCAGTCGACCTTGCCTTCGTACGACATTTCGCGACGCTTTTCGAGTACCGGCTTCACGCGCGGGTGCACGCTGAAACCGTCCGGAACTTCGAGATGCGCGTCACCGATGCGGTGCAGAACCGACTTGTCGACCGCCGTCGTGAGCTTGGCGGGCAACTGCTGGTCGAGTTCGACCGACTCGCTGGGCTCCGGGGTGTACTTCTCGAGTTCGCGAACCTCGTTGAATACGCGTTCGAGCTGGCCCTGGTAGTCGCGAAGCGCGTCCTCGGCCTCCTTGAGCGAGATGTCGCCACGGCCGATCAGCGATTCGGTGTAGCTCTTGCGGACGCTGCGCTTGGTGTCGATGAGGTCGTACATCGCCGGCTGGGTCATCGAAGGGTCGTCGCCTTCGTTGTGTCCACGCCTGCGGTAGCAGATCATGTCGATGACGACGTCCTTGTGGAACTTCTGCCGGAAGTCGACGGCGAGATGGGCAACGCGTACGCAGGCCTCGGGGTCGTCACCGTTGACGTGGAAGATCGGTGCGCCGATCATCTTCGCGACGTCGGTGCAGTACTCGGACGAGCGGGAGTGCTCGGGTGCGGTGGTGAAGCCGACCTGGTTGTTGACCACGATGTGCACGGTTCCGCCGGTGCGGTAGCCGCGCAGAAGCGCAAGGTTCAGCGTTTCTGCGACGACGCCCTGGCCGGCGAAGGCTGCGTCACCGTGGAGCATCAGCGGTAGAACGGAGAATCCGCCTTCGCCTGCACCCTTGTCGAGCAGATCCTGTTTGGCGCGGACGAGCCCTTCGAGGACAGGGTCGACTGCTTCGAGATGCGACGGGTTCGCGGTGAGCGAGACCTTGATGTCGTTCTCGCCGAACATCTGGATGTATGTGCCCTCGGCACCGAGGTGGTACTTCACATCGCCCGAGCCATGTGCGGCTGCGGGGTTCATGTTGCCCTCGAACTCGGTGAAGATCTTCGAGTACGGCTTGCCCACGATATTGGCGAGGACGTTGAGGCGACCGCGGTGCGGCATGCCGATGACGACCTCGTCGAGTGCGTACTCCGCACTCTGGTCGATGACCGCATCCATCATGGGGATGACGGATTCGGCACCCTCAAGTGAGAAACGCTTCTGGCCGACGTACTTCGTCTGCAGGAACGTCTCGAATGCCTCGGCTGCGTTGAGCTTGCTCAATGTGTACTTCTGCTGTGCCACAGTCGGTTTGACGAGTGTCGTCTCGACGCGGTCCTCGATCCAGGCCACCTGATCCGTCTCGAGGATGTGGGTGTATTCCACACCTACGTGGCGGCAGTAGGAGTCACGTAGGACGCTGAGTACGTCGCGAAGACGCATCTTGTCCTTGCCATGGAATCCGCCGACCTTGAACTCGCGATCGAGGTCCCACAGCGTGAGGTCGTGGCTGATGACATCGAGATCCGGGTGCATCCGGAACTTGTCCTTGGTGAACTGCAGCGGATCGGTGTCGGCCATCAGGTGGCCGCGGTTACGGTACGCGGCGATCAGTTCGAGAACGCGAGTGTTCTTGTCGACCGTTCCCTCCGGCAGATCCTTGCGCCAGCGAATCGGCTCGTACGGGATCGTGAGGGAGTGGAACAGTTCGTCGTAGAACTCGTCGCTGATCAACAAGTTGTGGATCGTGCGAAGGAAGTCGCCCGATTCCGCACCCTGGATGATCCGGTGGTCGTACGTCGAGGTGAGGGTCATCAGCTTGCCGACGCCCAGCTCAGCGAGACGCTCGTCGCTCGCGCCTTGGAACTCCGCGGGATATTCCATCGCGCCGGCACCGATGATCGTTCCCTGGCCGTTCATCAAGCGCGGAACCGAGTGCACGGTTCCGATGCCACCGGGGTTGGTCAGCGAGATCGTGACGCCTTGGAAGTCCTCGCCCGTCAGTTTGCCGTCACGCGCACGACGGACTACGTCCTCGTATGCGTTGTAGAACTGGGCGAAGGTGTGATCCTGTGTGCCCTTGATCGCGGCAACGACGAGGGTGCGGTTGCCGTCCTTGCCGGGTAGATCGATGGCAAGACCGAGGTTGGTAGCACTGGGTGAGACCGCGTTCGGCTTGCCGTCGATCTCGGCGAAGTGGGTGTTCATGGTCGGGAACGACTTGATCGCCTGGACGATCGCAAATCCGAGGATGTGCGTGAACGAAATCTTGCCGCCGCGTGTACGCGCGAGATGGTTGTTGATCACCAACCGGTTGTCGACCATGAGCTTCGCCGGAATCGCGCGAACGCTGGTCGCTGTCGGGATCTGCAGAGAGGCCGTCATGTTCCGCGCGACGGCTGCTGCAGCTCCGCGAAGAATTTTGTTGGTGGGTTCGCCGGCGTCGCCTGAGGACGCATTGGCGGGCTTTGCGGCAGCAGCGGTCAAGGTTCCACCTGCGGCTTTCGACGTCGCGGGCGTGGAGGTCGGCGCAGGCTTGACTGCGGCGGCCTTGGGCGATTCGGTTTTCACCGGTGCACTTCGGGGAGCTGGAGCGGTGCCGTTCGATCCAGAAGCGTCCGTCGCGGGTGCGTTGCTCGTCGAAGTGGCGACGCTGGTGGAGGCGGGCTTCGCTGTACTGCCATTCGGGACAGACGCAGTGTCACCTGCCGGAGCGTCCGGGTCGTAATCGGTGAGGAATTCGTGCCAGCTCGCATCCACAGACGCTGGGTCTTCCTTGAATCGCTGGTACATCTCGTCGACCAGCCATTGGTTTTGTCCGAATTGGGTAGTAGAGCTGCTGCTCACGGCAGTAGTTCGCCTCGTCTCTTCTCTTCGTTCCCGATCAACGCGCGTATGTAGCCAGGCTAACCCGCTCCCGGTAAGTGCGAGCGCCCGGGACGGAGCTGAAATAAGTACTCACGAGTAACTATCGGCTTCATTGCCGGTGACTACTCGGTCTATCGGTCTTTTCCCTCCGCGCGTTTCGGCCGCATTCCACAGCTGTGTGTAGAAGCCTCCGCGAGCACGTAATCGATCGTGTGTGCCCACCTCGACGATACGTCCGGAGTCCACGACGACGATCATGTCTGCGCGCGCCGCAGTCGCCAGCCGGTGCGCCACGACGACCGAGGTCCGCTTGCGGAGCACGGCGTCACTCGCCGTGAGTACTGTGCGCTCGGTAGCCGGGTCGAGCGTGGCAGTCGCCTCGTCGAGGAGCAACAGGTCCGGGTCGACCAACTCGGCTCTGGCCAGCGCGATCAGCTGCCTTTGGCCGGCGGACAAGCCTTGTCCGCGCTCACCGACCGGCTGGTACATGCCGCCGCGAAGTCCGGCGATGATGGCCAAGGCCCCGACCGCGCGGGCGGCGGATTCGATGTCGGCCCGGCTCGCATCGGGGCGTCCGAACGCGATGTTGCTCGCAACATCGCCGGTGAACAAATGTGCTTCCTGCGGTACGACTCCGAGTCGGCGACGGTATTCGTCGAGCCGATATCGACGCAGATCGGTGCCTCCCACACGTACGGAACCTGACGTCGGATCGTAGAAGCGGGCCAGCAATTTGATGACCGTCGACTTGCCGGCGCCGGTGTGGCCGACGAGTGCAACGGTGGTTCCCAGGGGGATTGTGAGATTGACCTCAGTGAGTGCATCGGTCTCCGCGCCCGCGTAGCGAAAGCTCACATTGTCGAGATGAACATCGCTGCGCAGCCGGCCGTCCTGGATCGGCACGGTGTCGTTGTCCGAGCCGGCCTCGATGGAACTCGGCGTACGTAACAGATCTCCGATCCGGCTTACACCCACCTTGGCCTGTTGGTAACCGTCGAAGACCTGGGAGAGCTGCTGAATCGGTCCGAAGAGCAGACCGAGGTAGAGCACGAACGCTACGAATGTGCCTGCCGAAGTCGAACCGGTCGCGACCTGATGGGCCCCGACGAAGACGATGAAGGCCAATGCCACATCCGAGAGGAGTGTGATGAAAGGGAAGAACACCGAGATCGCTCGCTGAGAGCGCATCCGGCTCCGACGGTATCGATCGGCACGTTCAGCGAACTGCGTAGCGGCGAACTCTTCGCGACGATAGGCCTGTGCGGACCGAAGCCCAGCGACGTTTTCCTGAAAGTCGGCGTTGACGGTCGAGATTCGCTCGCGGGATTGGGAGTACGCGACGCCGGAGACCTTGCGGAAGATGATCGTCGCGAGTATCAGCGGTGGGACCACAGCGAGTGCGACGAGTCCGAGTGTGAGATCGGTGACCAGCAGTGCGGCGGCGATGCCGATCACGGTGAGCAGTGAAACGACGGCAGTGGATGCACCGGTCTGGATGAACGACGACAGCGCATCCACGTCGGTCGTCATCCGAGTCATGATGCGGCCGGAGAGTTCGCGTTCGTAGTAGTCCAAGCCGAGTCTCTGGATGTGCGCGTAACTCTTGACCCGCAAGCCGAACAGGACTCGTTCTCCGGCCCGCGCGGTGATCATGGTGGTCGCGGAGATGACGAACCATCCCACTGCTGCGAGTACGACGCCGAGTGCAGTCGCGGCCCACAATGCACCGGGATTCCCACGGCTGACTCCGCCATCGATGGCAAAACGCACGATCGACGGGAAAGCAATCGCAGCCAGGGAGTCGAGCGCCAGCAACACCACAACGGTCGCAAGGAGGAGTCGGACGGGTTTCAGCAGACGCGAGAGTCGAAACTGTGGGTCCGTGGCTCGTATCTCTGCATCGGAGGCATGCGGGTCCTCGGTAGCCGGCGGTAACGCATCGACTGCAGCTTGCAGCTGCGGCGCCGATGCGACATGGCTGAGTGAGCCGGATGTCGGTCTGCCCCGGCCTGTCGGTGGGGCGGAGGTGAGCGTGCGGTGGGGAACGGAATCGTCCGACTTTTCGAGTTCGGGCCACAGCATCGCCTCGGTCGGCTCGGTACTTCGTTCGCTGGTGCCGGCCGGGGTGGATATGTCTCGAGGTCCTTCTCCGTCTGCGAGCAGCAGGCGGAACAGTGGGCAGCGCTCATCCAGTTCGGCGACCGTCCCGGAGTCGATGATGCGGCCGTCGTCGAGTACTGCCACGCGGTCTGCCAGGGTCAGCGTCGAGCGTCGGTGCGCGAGTATCAGGGTTGTTCTCTCACGCCCAGCGCGAAGTGCATCGAATATCGCTGCCTCGGTAGTCGCATCGACTGCCGAAGTCGCATCGTCCAGGATGAGAATTCGCGGATCGGTCAAGAGCGCTCTGGCCAGTGCGATCCGTTGCCGCTGGCCGCCGGACAGGGTGAGGCCGCGTTCGCCGACGACCGAGTCGTACCCGTCCGGCAAGGCGTCGATGAACGAGGCGGCTTCGGCCAGAGTCGCCGCGCGGGCGATGTCCTCGGCGGTGGCGTCGGGTCGGCCGAGGGCGATGTTGGCGGCAATGGTGTCCGAGAACAGAAACGGTTCGTCGAAGACGAGACCGACCGCGCCACGGAGTTGTTCGGCGCTGTTGTCCGCTACATCGAATCTCCTCCCGTGCGACGTCAGCGCAACCGAGCCGATTCGGGGGCTGTAGAAGCGGGGGAGCAGTAGCGACAGTGCGGTCTTTCCTGCGCCCGCGTGCCCGACTATCGCGACGCTTTCCCCTGGCGCGACCGTGAGATCGAACGATCGAAGCACGTCGCGTTCTTCCTCGAAACCGAAGGTCACGGCAGAGAGGTCCACCCCCAGTGGCCCATCGGGGAGATGGGTGGGGTGTTCGGGTTCGGGGACCGAAGGCTCGGTATCGATTACCTCGTATACACGCTCGACGGCGGCTCGGGACAGTTGCGCCATGATGACGACGGAGGACAGTGTGCGGGTCACCGCAGACAGCGTCGCCACGTACGTCGCGAAGGCGAGGAAGGTGCCGATGGTGATGTGGCCGGTCATGGCGAGGTAGCCGCCGAGTGCGATGACACCGACGAGTCCGAGTTGTGGGATTGCGGCCATCGACGGGGTGAATCTGGAGTTGATTCTGGCCGAGCGCATTCGTTCGGCGAAGAGTGTGCGGCTCAGATTCTCGAGCCGGTCGACCGCTCGGGCTTCCTGCCCGAAACCTTTGACGACGCGCACTCCGGTCACGGTTTCTTCGACGTGTTGGGCGAGGTCGGCCGCGCGTTGTTGCGCCGACCACGTTGCCGCATACAGGGTGGGCCGAATGCGATAGACGACGATCGACACTGCGGGAACGATCAACAGTGCTACGCCGGTCAACAGAGGCGACAGATACGCCATCACGACGAGGGCGAGGACGAACTGCAGCAGTGCCCCGGCCGACAACGGCACCATCGCCAGCAACCCCTGAACGAGTTGCAGATCGGTGATGGTCCGCGAGACGACCTGCCCGGTTCTGATGTCGTCCTGGCGTCGACCGTCCAGGCGTTGCAGTGACGCGAGTAGGCCGAGCCTCAAATCGTGTTGGACGTCGATCGACAGTCGGCCGGCCAGGAATCGTCGGCCGAACTGGCAGCCGAACCGAACTATGCCGAGTGCACCGATCGCGATGGCGATGGCGGCGATGGTGCTGCCCTCGCCTGCACTTGCGTCGTCGATCGCGATGCGTGTGAGCAACGGGAACGAGATATCGATGACGGCGGCGATCATGGTGACTGCCAACGCTCCCGCGGCAGTACGGCGGTGAATCCAGCATTGAGCACCGAGACGGCGGATCCACCCGGGGGATCTTCTCATCGTTCGTTGGGCGCTACCGATAGTCGACATCACCGTCAAAGGTAGACCGCGTTACCGACACGGTTCTCAGCTGATATCGCGTTCCCTGGTCCGCAGCCAGCCGGCACCGGCGATGGCGAGACCCCACACGAGCAGGCCGAACGGCGCCACCGGCCACGGCATGAAGAATTCACTCTCGACTTCGCCCAGACTGACCGTCGCGAGAGTGAGCGCCGACGGTGTCACCACCGAGATGTTGCCGAGACCGATACCCGACACGATCGAGGTCGCAACGAGTTCGCCGATCGGGTACCACGCAACGATGATGATCGCCGGCCAGGTCGGGGAACCCATCAGTAGTCCGAGGCCCGCCCCGATCAAGGACCAGACGACGACGGCGAACAACCCCATGGCGAGCATGCCGATCAGCGCGCCGGACAGTACGAAAGGTTCGCTCGAGAAAAGCAGCAGGCACGCCAGGCTGACGATCTCGACCAGGAGGCCGTATCCGAGTGCGAACAGAGCGGTGACACCCAGCTTGGCGGCGATGACGCGGTCGCGACTGGTCGAGGTCAGAAATGATGTGGTGATCGTGTCGTACCGGAATTCGGTGCCCCCGTTCACCGCTCCGAACACCGCGACGAACATCATCGTGAACCCCAGGGCGACGTAGAGCCCCACGATTCCGAAGCCGCCCGACAGTTCGAACTCGTAGTCGGAGGTGGAGTTGGCAATCGACGCGGCGATCGCGCTGGCGCAGACCCCGACGAAGACCGGTGGTATGGCCAGAGCCCACCAAAATTTGAGGGTTGTCACCTTGCGTATCTCGGAGGTGATCAGTGTAGTCATCGTCGACCCCCGTCCCAGGGAGACGGGCCGTAATCGACGGGAGGAACGTAACCAGGGTGCTGCGAATAACCCGGTGGAGGTCCGTACCCGGGCGTTCCGACAGTGCCCGCGGGCGTTGCGGTGTACTGCCCGGCAGTCATCGAAAGAAATACTTGCTCGAGGTCCGCGTGCTCGTAGGAAGCACCGAAGACGGTCAACCCTGACTCCGACGCTATGCGCGTGACGGTGTCCGTGTCGCTCCCGGCGACGCCGAGTCGTCCGTCGGGGAGCAGTTGTGCGTTCGTGATTCCGTTGGATGCAAGTGCCAGGGCGAGTGCGGCCGGATCCGATACGGCAACGAGTGTTCGGCTCGGCCGGGAGGCGCGAAGCTGATCGATCCCACCCTGATACATCAGTGCACCGCCGCTGATGATCACCAGATTGTCGACCGTCGCCTCGACCTCGCGGAGTAGGTGGCTAGAGATGAGTACGGTCCTTCCCCCTGCTGCGTAGGACTTCAGAAAGTCGCGGAGCCAAGCGATCCCCTCGGGGTCGAGTCCGTTGGCAGGCTCGTCGAGCACCAGAATCTCAGGATCGCCCAGGAGTGCCGTCGCCAAGGCGAGTCGTTGACGCATTCCGAGGGAGAATCCGCCGACCTGACGGTTGGTCGCGTCCCCGAGGCCGACGAGTCGGAGAACGTCGTCGGCGCGGCTGTCGGGCACACCGATCGACGCGGTGAAGATGCGGAGGTGGCCGGCCGCGGTGCGCTTGGGATGGAGGCTGCGTGAATCGAGGACGGCACCGACGGCGCGAGCCGGGTGGCTCAGAGCGGAGAACGGTGCACCGGCCACGAGGCCGACCCCGGCGCTCGGTTTCGCCAGGCCGAGCAGCATCCGCAGCGTCGTGGTCTTACCGGATCCATTGGGGCCGAGAAATCCTGTGATGGATCCGCGTGGGACCACGAAGCTGAGGTCGGACACTGCGCGAATCGAGCCGAAGACCTTGGTGAGGCCTTGCGCTTGCAGTGCGTGGACAGCGAAGCCGTTCGCCCCAGCGTAGCCGCCTGTCATGGATTCGATTCCCCCGGATCGTCGTACGTGAGCTACCCGGGACCGAGTGAACTTCCCGACCCCGGGTTCAGGCTACGACGTCTGCGAGCGCTCAGAGAAACGCGGCAGCGATCTCGCGATATACCTCGGACGGATCTGCCTGGTCCGGCAACGCATGCACGATGACGTGGGATGCGCCGGCGTCGATGTGTTGGCCGAGTCGCTGGGCGATCGCGGCCGCATCTCCATGGGCGACAAGGGCATCGATCAACCGGTCGCTGCCGCCGTCGCCGATCTCCTCTTTGGAGTATCCGAGGCGCTCGAGGTTGTTGGTGTAGTTCCGCAGGTGCAGGTACGGATTGTTCACGGGTGGACGCCCGATGTCTCGGGCCTTTTTCGGATCGGTGTCGAGGACGACCTTGTGCTCGGGGGCGAGGACTTTGTCCGGTCCCAGAATCGCCCGAGCCTCGGCTGTATGTTCGGGAGTCGTCAGGTAGGGGTGGGCTCCCGCGGTGCGGTCTGCGGACAGCTTCAACACCTTCGGACCCAATGCCGCGAGTACCCGACGCTCGATGGGGACCCCGCCCTCGTCGAGGGCATCGAGATAGTCGACCAGTGCCTCGTAGGGCTTCTGATATTCCTGCGTAGCCTCCGGGTGCCCCGCGCCGACACCGAGCAGGAATCGTCCCGGGTGTTTCTTCTCGATGCGGTGGAACGATTCTGCGACCTCCGGTGCGGCTGCGGACCAGATATTGACGATTCCGGTCGCCACGACGATCGACTCGGTTGCATCGAGAACCTCCTCGGCCGAGGCCAGATCCGCAGGCGGGGAGCCGCCGAGCCAGATGGCGCCGTAGCCGGCTCCTTCGATCGTGCGGGCCAACTCGGGTGGGATCCCCGAATAGTGACGCCAGATGCCGATCGTGCCGAGTTCAGGTGTGACGGTGATGGTCATGTTCATGACCAACACCGCTGCGCACGGCTGTAATTCCTGCGGACCTACTCGTCCGGTTCGATGATCCGGGTTTCCGGCCACGCACGCGGTGCCGGTCCGAAAGCTTCGCGTGAATTCTTGATGACGCCTTTGCCGATCATGCGGTTGCCTGTCCCGCCGATCACCGCGCCGATTCCGGCAGGCAGAAGTTTGCCGAACAGTAGAGCGCTTCGTTTGGCGAAATACTTCGAGACGAACTTCTTGGCTAGCGACTTGTTCATGTTGGTCATCGCTCCACCCGGAATTCGAGTGGTGACGAGCGGGCCCCAGTTGCGTGCGCTGGTCCCGACGGTCTTCTGCACGATCTGCATTCCCGATTCGCCCAGTGCGACCGACAGGACGAGCGCACGTCGCTGCTGGTGGTCGTGGACCGCTATACCGTGCACCGAGGCCACCGACAGCGTCAACAGTGCGGAAGATTCGATGAAGAATGCCGTCTCTGCACCGACGGCAGCGAGGGAAGCGACGGTCCCGATCGCCGGTACCGCTGCGGCGCCCCCTACTGCGCTTCCGCTTCCGGTCACTGCGAGCAGAAAGCGATTCTCCAGGCGCTCGATCAGCTGCGCGGGAGTGTCGTTCGGATGAGCTCGACGCATGTACCCGACGTACTTCTCGACGGCCGGCCCCTGGATCCTGCTGCCGTGGTCGAGGATTTTCACGAGCGCCTGTTCGAGGCGACCGCCCTCCTTGATC
Source organism: Mycobacteriales bacterium (assembly GCA_038198705.1). Lineage (GTDB taxonomy): Bacteria > Actinomycetota > Actinomycetes > Mycobacteriales > Mycobacteriaceae > Rhodococcoides. The sequence continues at coordinate 2,745 of JBBPZN010000146.1, read as the reverse complement.
GTCTCGATCTGATCCTTGTTCTTGTTCTTGCTCGCCATCCGCACTCCGATCGATGTGAATTTTTGTTTTCGGTCGTGGAGCGCTGGTACCCGTTCGCATTCGGTTCTACCCTGCAATGGTGACCGGGCTTTCGAGACACTCGCAAGTGGCATCTCCGCCGAACCTGTCACCATCGCGCACGACGGCAACCAACACGGGATTCAGCTGTCCTTGACCTCTAGCCGGTGCCCGCGCGCTGTTCGGGCTCCCCACTGCCGCGCTCGGCGACTGGATGGTCGACCTCGACGACGTCATGTCCGGCGCGAGCGAACCGGGGGTCGCGCCGAAGGACTCGACGACAGTCGAAGCGCACGATGATGTCCATGGCCGAAACAACGATCTGGCCCACCCTTCGCTACGACGACGCGCGTGCTGCTATCAGATTTCTCGTCGACGTTCTCGGCTTCGTGGAGAAAGCCGTTTACGGCGAAGGCGACCGTGTCGACCATGCCGAGTTGCGTTGGCCGAGTGGTGGAGGCGTAATGCTCGGGAGCGTCTCCGAGGGCAGAGCACTCGACGACCTCCCGCCGGGAGTCGGGTCCGTCTACATCGTCACCGACGAACCCGACGCGATTCACGACCGCGTCGTGGCGGCAGGCGGCAACGTCACCCAGGCATTGCGAGAAGAGGACTACGGCAGTAGAGGGTTCACTTGCCGCGACCCCGAGGGCGTCTACTGGAGTTTCGGGACCTACGCCGGAACCCAATGATCGGTCGGCACCACTTCGTCGGACTTGGGCGGCGAGGGGGCGGTGCCCTCGCCGAACGGGCGACCACCGAGTGTTTCGCGTCCGTGCGGCTCCAGCCAGCCGTGCAGATTCGGGCCCTTGGGCACGATGCCCGTCGGGTTGATGTCGGTGTGCACGAGGTAGTAGTGCCGCTTGATGTGGTCGAAGTCGACGGTGTCGCCGAAGCCGGGTGTTTGGAACAGATCGCTCGCGTAATTCCACAGCACCGGGATCTCGCTGAGTTTGCTGCGGTTGCATTTGAAGTGGCCGTGGTAGACCGGATCGAACCGCACGAGCGTCGTGAACAGCCGGACGTCGGCTTCGGTGATGGTGTCGCCGACGAGATAGCGCTGGCCGCTCAGACGTCCGGCGAGCCAGTCGAGGGCGGTGAACAGTCGGTCGTACGCCTTGTCGTAGGCCTCTTGCGATCCGGCGAAACCGCAGCGGTAGACACCGTTGTTGACCTCGGTGAACACTCGTTGGGCTACCTCGTCGATTTCGGCGCGCAGCGGCTCGGGATACAGATCCGGTGCGCCCGGGCGGTGGTACTGCTTCCATTCGGTGGACAAGTCGAGTGTGATCTGCGGGTAGTCGTTGGTGACGACTTCGCCGGTGGAGATCTCGACCATCGCGGGAACGGTGATGCCGCGCGGATAGTCGGGGGAGCGCGCGAAGTACGCCTCCTGCAAGCGCTCGATCTTCAGCACTGGATCGACGCCCCCGGGCTCCTCGTCGAAGTTCCAACTCCGCGGGTCGTGCGTCGGGCCGGGAATCGACAGCGACAGCACATCCTCGAGTCCGAGCAGACGACGAACGATGATCGATCGGTGTGCCCACGGGCAGGCCCTGGCGGCGACGAGTCGGTAGCGACCGGGCTCGACGGGGTAGCCGTCACGCCCGTCGGCGGTTATCCGCGTTTCGATGTAGTTGGTGTCCCTGTTGAATTCCTTGCCGGGTTCGACGTAGCTCATGGATTCAACGTTACGTAGATCCCAGCTCGACGGAGGTGAACACGCCCCATTCTTCGTAACCGAGGCGCGAACCGAGCCTTCGGGCTGTTCCGTTCTCCGCGCTTGTCTGCCACTGCGGGATCAGTCCCTCGTCGATCGCGTCGTTCGTCGCGAGCCGTGCCACGACCTGAGCGTTGCCGCGTCGGCGCGCGGGCGGTGCGGTCAGAACACCGACGTCGGCGAGAATGCCCTCCCATTCGAGGTACGCCGCGCAGGACAGGGGCGCGGCGGACTCTGCCGGGCGATCGTCGGAGAGGAGAGTGAACCACGACCGCTTGCGTGTCAGATCTGCGCTGAGCACGTCATCCGGCGCGCACTGGGCGTCCAGTGCGAGAACGTGCGCGAGGTCGTGGGAAATAAGTGGGTCGTGAAGATCGATGGTCGTGCCGATGTCGGCGGCATAGGACAAGACGATGGGTCCGCGACTGCGCCCGGAAACCGACGAATCCAGTAGCGAGAGAGTTCCACGGTCGGCCAGCTCGTCGTCGGATCGGTGTTCTGCTGCCTCCAACACTTGCTCCGAGCCCACCAGGGCACTCGCGTCCCCCAGACGCAGGAACGTGACCTGGGTTGCATCGGGATCTACCTGCAAATATCGGATGCCGGGCTTCAGCGCCGCGTCGGGCAGTCCGAGGCGGCGGGACCACGCAAGTCGGACGATGTCGTGATGATGGGAATCCACCGGTCCAAGGGTATCCGGGCCCGCCAAAAAATAAGTTTTCAGACTTTTTTCACCCCGGCGTATCGCAAATGCCAAATGAATGGCATGATCGGGAGTGAGATTGGAGCTTCGACGTGAAGGTCCAGCTCGCTACAGAAGGTTTACGGTATGACGCAGGGCAGTGTTAAGTGGTTCAACGGCGAAAAGGGCTTCGGCTTCATCGAGCAGGATGGTGGCGGACCTGACGTGTTCGTTCATTACTCCGAGATCCAGGGAACTGGCTTCAAGTCTCTCGACGAGGGTCAGC
>JBBPZN010000145.1:0-7160 GCA_038198705.1 Mycobacteriales bacterium | reverse complement strand
TTCTTCCCGATGGTGTCCGGAAACGGCTTCGAAAGCGTCACCCGGGAACTGGGTGACCGATGGGAACTCTCAGTGCAGACCGATCGCCCGCAGGTCACCTCTCCCGCCGCGGGCGGTGCCGTCGTGCCTGACGGTTCGATGAGCGGGACTGTGGCGGGCGGCAATGTTCGAAGCAGCGTCGCCGTGTATTTCGACGGTCAGGCCACACCGCGCATCGCGCCGGTGTCGTCGAGCGGTTCCTGGAGCTTGAGTCTTGCGGGGCTCGCACGCGGCAGCCACAGCTACACGATCAAGAGCAGGTGGGGCACGCTCTCGGAGTCGGCCGCCCGAAGCGGCACTTTCGCGATCGAACCGTACGGCGCGTCCGGCGCGCCCGTGGTCGATCGAATCACCGGGGCGGACCGGTACGAAGTGGCAGTCAAGATCGCCCAGCGAGGATTCCCCTCCGGCGCCGACGTTGTCTACATCGTTACGGGAGCCAAGTATCCCGACGCGCTGAGCGCGGCGCCAGCCGCGGTCAATGAAGGTGCCCCGCTGCTGCTCACCGCGTCGGATTCACTCCCGTCCGTAGTTCGCACCGAGATCAGCCGCCTCGCGCCGTCGAGGATCGTCGTCGTCGGGGGCCCCGCCTCCGTCTCCGCGGGCGTGCTGGCCGAACTCAGAAAACTCGCGCCGAGGGTCGACCGGATCACGGGCATCGACCGATACGAGGCGTCGCGTTCGGTCGTCGACTACGCGTTCGATTCTGCCCCGAGCGCGTACGTCGTCACCGGCACGAATTTTCCTGACGCTCTCTCCGCCGGCGCAGCGGGAGGGTCGGATGGGTTCCCCGTGATCCTGGTCGACGGACCGAGTGGCTCAGTGGACGAGAAGATGTATCCCCTGCTCGACAAGCTCGCAGTGGGACGGATCAAGATTGCCGGCGGACCCAATTCCGTTTCTCCGCGCATCGAATACGCACTGGCCTCCGCGCGGTCAGTCACTCGATTGACCGGTGTCGATCGTTTTGCCGCTTCGCAATCGATCAACGCTGATGCATTCTCGAGAAGCAGCGTCGTCTACCTCGCGACGGGCTACAACTACCCGGACGCTCTTGCCGGTTCGGCGCTCGCCGGAAAAGACAGGTCGCCGTTGTTCGTCGTCCCGACGGACTGCGTACCTCAGGGAGTACTCGACCAGATCGCGAACCTCGGCGCGACCAGGGTCACACTTCTGGGCGGCCCGGTTTCGCTGACACCCGCGGTCCAGGCGCTTTCGCCCTGCAGCTACTGACGCCGACCGCCAAGACCGAATGTCGGCGATGGCGGATTGCAATGCGGCTAAGGTGCTGACAGTGACAAGAAACATTCTGATCGTCGGCCGGGGTACAGCGGGGACTGCGCTGCGGAACGACATCGTCGCGCGCGGAGTCGACACCGTCGTCGGATTTCTCGATGACTCGTCGTCAGAGCCGGATGTGCTGGGCGCCCTCTCCGAGGTGAACGAAGTCGTCGCGCGCGCCCACGCCGACCTGGTCTACTTTGCAATTCCGTCGGTTGGTTCGAACAAGGTTCGCGACTTCGTCACGACGATCGAGGCGGACCACGTCGAGATCGCGATAATTCCTCGCACTTACCAGATCCTCACGAAGGAAACGGTCGACATCGACGACCTGACCGATGTCGATGTTCTCGACCTCGTCGGTCGGCAGCCGGTGAAACACGACTTGCTTGCGTCGACGGCTTTCATTCGAGGAAAGACGGTCCTGGTCACAGGTGCAGCCGGCTCCATCGGCTCCCGCCTGGTCAAGCAGCTCGTCGGGATGGGGCCGACTCGCATTGTGTGCGTCGACTGGTGGGAGAACGGCGTCTTCTTCCTCGGCGAGGAACTCGCCGCCTCTCCGCTCGTGGAATTCGCCGTGGTGGACATCAAGAATGAGCCGGCCATGTCCCGGCTGTTCGCCGACTACCGGCCCGATATCGTCTTTCACGCGGCCGCGTACAAGCACGTCCCGCTGATGCAGCGCAACCCGATCGAAGCCGTGAACAACAACGTGTGGGGCACTCTTAATCTCATGCAGCTTGCGATGGCCCATGACGTCGACAACTTCGTCTACGTATCGACGGACAAAGCGGTCAACCCCGTGAACGTCATGGGTGCGACCAAGCGCCTGGGCGAAATGATCATGGAGTGTTTCTCCAACCGCTCGAGCACCAGGTTCAACGCGGTGCGGTTCGGCAACGTGATCCAGAGCAACGGCAGTGTGATGCAGATTTTTCGCCAGCAGATCGCCAGGAAGGCGCCTCTCACCGTCACGCATCCCGACATCACTCGCTTCTTCATGACCATTGATGAGGCGACACAACTGATCATCCAGTCGGCGTTCGTGGGCGATCCAGGTGACCTGTTCGTGCTCGACATGGGTGAGCCCGTGAAGATTCTCGACCTGGCAAAAAGCCTCGTGCGAGCGGTAGATCCGGGGCTCGGCATCGAGATCACCGGGCTGCGGCCGGGGGAGAAGATGTTCGAGGAGCTCAGCTACGAGCCCGACAAGGTCGGCACGACCGCGAACAGCAAGATCTTCCTGGTGCGCGACGCCGGCGTCTTCGACCGCGAGGCCTTCCTGTCTCAGATCGCGGATCTCGTGCGGCGAACTCGCTCGTACTCGATGACCTCAGCCGGGTTGACCGACGAACTGCGCACAATGGGGTTCGCCGTCCAGTGAGCAGCACGGTGCTGGTCACGGGAGCCTCCGGGCGCATTGGTCGCGCTCTCATGGGCCGACTGCGATGCGAGTCGTTCGTGAGCCCCGTGGGTATCGTCTCGCCGCGAACTTCGCCGACCAGCGACACCATCAGCGTGGACCTGCGAGACAGTCGTGCGGTGGAGACAACGATTCGCGACGTGCAACCGAACCTGGTGGTCCACCTCGCTGCCGTCGTTCCGACCCAGCGGCCCTCGACGCGAGTTGGCTCGGGCGTGGATGCCATCAGTCAGTTTTCGAGCATCGCGGCCGACGCCGGCGCACGCAGGGTGGTCTTCGCGTCGTCTGCCGCCGTGTACGGCGACCGATACGCGGCGCCGATCGCAGAGGATGCAGAGGTGGACCCGCGGTCCGCATACGCGCAGGCGAAACTGGACGAGGAGGCGATGCTTCGTGCGCTCGAGATCGAGAGCGTATCGTTGCGGATTTTCAACGTGTACGGCGCCGGCTTCGACGATTCCCTCGTGAATCGCCTGCGAGAGGCGCGGTCGGAGGAGCCGGTTGTTCTTTTTGGCACCGGCGAGTTCGTACGTGATTATGTGCACGTCTCCGACGTCGTGGACGCGATCGTGGAGTGCCTCACGATCCCGTTGCCGGAAGCCCACACCGTGATCAACGTCGGCTCTGGAGTTCCGACGAGCACTCGCGACCTCATCGAATGTCTTGAGACGGCTCATCCGCTGCATTTCCGCGAAGAAACGGGAAGCCGAAGTTACAGCTGTGCCGATATCTCCCGAGCACGGTCGCTGTTCGGCTTCTCCCCGCGTGGGCTCGCTGAGGCGCACTCACAGGGGTGGTCGCCCGCGTAGGGTTGATGGGTGAAACTGACACAACGGGCCCGCCGTCGCACTCGACTTCTCATCCGGTCGCAACTCATCAAGGGCCGATTCGTCTCGAGGGCCTTTCGTCGTTCGCCGGTGGCCGGCAACGAGGCGTCAGTGCTGATGTGCCTGTGGAACCGTCCCACGCGGATCGGGCCAGTGCTGAGGATGCTCGACGCGCAGGATTTTCCGGACGGCGTGCGCCTGTTCCTGTGGAACAACAACCGGTCGGACCACGACCTGTATGTCGACGCGTTGTCTGAGTTTCAGGGCAGGACCGACGGCACGCTCCGCAGGATCGATCTGGTGAAGAGTCCGCACAACCTGGGTTCGATCGCGCGTTTCTACTGGGCAAGGAAACTCTCGAAGTCCCGTCCGGATGCTCCGATCATCGTGATCGACGACGACCAGGATTTCCCGCCCAGCTTTGTGCGCGAGGCGATGGAGCTTTACGACCCTGCTGTCGTGAGGGCGTGGTGGGCGTGGACGGTCGGTGATGCCTACTGGGATCGACTCCCGGCGGAACAGGGTGGACCAGTCGACCACATCGGTCCTGGCGGCATGGTGTGTTCGTCACGCATCTTCGCGGACAGTCGATTCTTCACGGATATCCCCGATGAGTTCCGGTTGCTGGACGACGTGTGGCTGACTTATTTCGCGAAGAGGGAAGGCTACTCACTCGCCAAGCTGCCAGCCGAGATCGGATTCGTGATGGACGAAACGAACCAGCACCACGGACAGGCCGAGCTCAAGGCCCGCTTTTACGACTACCTCTACCGCACAGGGGCCACTCCCTGACTCGTGCGCGGGCGCATCGCGGTCTGCCGCTTGCCCTTCAATCCCCGAGATCGAAGAATTCGGGCTCGGAATGGACGGTTCCGACGGCGAGAGGATAGTCGGGCGCGTCGAAGGAGCACGCCTGTGGGTAATCGTGAATGTGACGCCCGATGCGGTCCATCAGCGAGACGTTGACGAAGTACTTCCCCGTCCCGAAATGCACGTCGCGGAGAATGTATTCGACTGTCCGTGTTCCCGTCAGGCTGTGCAACGGCACGTCGAGTCGCTTCGTCGTCGTGCCGTAGACGATCTGCCCGAGCGCATTGTCGAGTTGGATCGCGCACACCCAGTCGGTCATCTCCGAATCATGTGAGAGCTGGATTCGGATTCTGAGGTCATCTCCGGGGCGGACGACATCCCCCGGCGCGCCACCGACCGGGGAAACGACAGCAAAGTCGACTCGGCCTCCTGCAGCCTGTTCGTCATCCGACTGTGACACGTCATCGAGTCGCCGGTCTTCCAGAATGTCGCGAAAGCGCGCGACGGCATCCGCCGGTTTGCCGTCGAAGACAACCTCTCCTCGATTCAGCAGAACAGCGCGATCGCACAATTCGGTCACCTGGCCGAGAGAGTGGGATACGAGGATGATCGTGCGTCCCTCTTCCTGGAAAGAACGAATCTTGTCGAGGCACTTGCGCTGAAAAGCTTCATCGCCCACCGCGAGTACCTCGTCGACGAGCAGCAGGTCCGGGTCGGTGTGAACTGCGACGGCGAATGCGAGACGCACGTACATCCCGGAGGAGTAGAACTTGACCGGCGTGTTGATGAAATCGCCGATACCGGCGAACGCGAGTATGTCGCCCAGCCTCGCCTCGGTCTCGGCTCGTGAGAGGCCGAGGATCGACGCGTTCAGGAAGACGTTCTCGCGGCCGGTAAGGTCCGGGTGGAAGCCAGCGCCGAGTTCGAGGAGTGCGGCGATGCGCCCACGACGGCTGACATCGCCCGTGGTCGGGTCGATGATGCCGCCGATCACCTTGAGCAGGGTGCTCTTGCCCGATCCGTTATGGCCGATGAGTCCGATCGTCGATCCGGCAGTGATCGTGATGTCGACGTCGCGCAGCGCCCAGAATTCCTGGCGGTGGCGTCGCCCGAGCCGGCCAAACGTTACGAGGCGTTCTTTGATCGAGTTGTCTTTTCGTACGACGAAGCGCTTGGACACGTTCCGCGCCTGAACGACGATCGGGGGAGTAGTGGTCACGGGTCAGAGTTCCTGGGCGAAGTTGCCCTGCAGTCGGGCGAATACTCGCTGGAACCCGACGAGCAGTACGAGCCCGAAGATGAAAGCGACGATCAGACGAACGAGGAGGTCATCGGGATAGCTGACCACTCCATTGCCGCTTGTCCAGAATGCTCGCTGGAACCCGAGTACCGCGAGGGTGAGTGGATTGTTGGTATAGATGTCGAGAAGCAGTCCTTCGCCCAGGAATCCCTTCACCATCTCCCACGAGTAGACGACTGGCGACGCCCACAGGAGAATCAGCAGCACCACTTCGACGAGGTATTGGATGTCGCGGAGGTAGACGTTTCCCGCGGCAAGCAAGAGGCCGAGCCCCGTTCCAAAAGTGAGCAGCACGAGCAGCGATGGGAACGCGTACAGCAGTTCGATCGTGACGGGCAATCGACCGACGGCGATCGTTGCCGCGATGAGGATGACCAACTGCACGCCGAAGTTGAACAATGCTGAGCCGACGCTCGCGAGGGGGAAGACCTCCCGGGGAAGGTAGACCTTCTTGATGAGGCCGGCGTTACCCACGATCGAGGCAGTTGAGCCCGCGATGATCTCGCTGAAGAGGCTGTAGGCGGTGAGGCCGGTGAAGATATACACGGCGAAGTCTGGAATCCCGCGCTCCGCTGACAGGAACTTGCCGATGACGATGTAGTAGATCGCGAGCTGGGTCAGGGGACGGACAAGCGTCCAGACGAACCCGAGCGCACTGTCCTTGTAGCGCGCCTTGAGGTCGCGGCGCACGAGCAGGCCGAGCATTTCCCGATGCCGGAATACCTCGTGAATCGAATGCCAGGCTCCCCGAACGCTCCGGGAATAGGTTGCCGTGGCGATCATCGGCTGTCGGCTCAGCGCAGCGAATCGCTCTTCTGCTGACATGGCGCACCGCATTCGTTTCGTATCAAGGGCTGGATCAGTATAGCCATCGGTATTTGTGCACCCGTCGGCGAGCGACGCGCGTGCGAGAGGTGCTGCCGACAACTGTCATCGCTCAATCGTCCCGAAGTCGAGTAGTGTCGACGAGAACTGGGATTTCAGAGCTTCAGCTCGGAGACCCGGTGGACGACGATTGCTTCCGGGGTGGCGGCAAGGGTGGATGGGGGAGCAATAGAATGAAATTTCGTCGGTTAATGGGTGGCATCATCGTGGCGCTCCTGGCAGTGACCACCGTGGCGGCGATCGGCGAGTCCGAGGTGTCACCGGCATCCGCTGCCGATCCCGGGCTTTTCGACCCCGGATACATCGTCGCCGACCACGTCTTCTATGACGCGGACTCGATGTCCGTCGCGGAGATCCAGTCGTTCCTCGAGGCGCGAGTGCCGAACTGCCGTGCGACGACCGGTCCCGCTTGCCTGCGCGATTACACGATGGCCACCACATCGCGAGATGCGGTCGCCGGCCGATGCGAGGCGTACAGCGGGCGCGCGAGCGAATCGGCTGCCCAGATAATCCACCGTGTCGGACTCGCCTGCGGTATCAGTCCGAAAGTGCTCCTCGTGCTGCTCGAGAAGGAACAGGGCCTGATCGGATCTAC
>JBBPZN010000144.1:0-11018 GCA_038198705.1 Mycobacteriales bacterium | reverse complement strand
GACGACCTCGTTGGGGTCGACGTCGTGCTTGATGGAGAGCTCGCGGGAAGGAATGACACCTTCGGTTTTGTAACCGATGTCGAGCAGGACCTCGTCACGATCGACCTTGACGATGGTGCCTTCGACAATGTCACCATCGTTGAAGTACTTGATCGTGGCGTCGATCGCCGCGAGAAAATCCTCTGCGGAGCCGATATCGTTTACGGCCACCTGCGGTGAGGTTGTAGTTGAGGGCATGTGTTGAGTTGCTCCGGACGGGTTGGGTATCGGTTGATGGATGTTCGGTCGGACTGTGAAACGAGTGTTGGAACAAGTGCTGAACTGTAGATCCAGTCAGTGGAACAAACGGCTGACAAGAATGTTCCCGGAGAGGTTCTGCAGAACTGCTGCACCGGCATTGTTCTCGAGTCCGAGAATCGGACGCTCGAACAGCGCTGGACCGCAGCATGTACACACTCGCGTCCAACAGGGTACGCGACTTGATCACACTGCGGCAAACCCGACTAACGTGTCGTCGATGACCGATAGTTCGCTCCCGCTCAACACCCCACCGGCGGAACCACAGTTACCGATTCACCCTGGTCGCGGGAGGCTCAGCTCCCAGGCCAGCGATCGCGCAAGCCGCTCGTGGTGGGATTCGGATGCCGACGAGTATCACCGCACTCACGGCGAGTTTCTCGGTGTCGAATCCGAGCAGGGCGAATTCGTCTGGTGCCCGGAAGGACTACACGAGGGTGACGCCCACCTCCTCGGTGAGATTTCCGGCAAGCGCATCCTCGAGGTGGGCTGCGGATCAGCGCCGTGCGCCCGCTGGTTGGCCGCTCACGGCGCACATGCCGTCGGTCTGGACATCTCCGCGGGAATGCTTGCTCGGGGACTCGACGCGATGGCCGCCGGCGGCACAACTGTGCCGCTGATCCAGGCGAGCGCAGAGTCCTTACCCTTCGCGGACGAAAGTTTCGACATCGCCTGCTCTGCATTCGGGGCGGTACCCTTCGTCGCCGACTCGGCGAACGTGATGGCCGAGGTCGCGCGAATCCTCGCACCGGGTGGAATCTGGGTATTCGCCGTCAACCACCCGATGCGATGGATCTTTCCGGATGACCCGGGAGAAGCCGGGTTGACCGCATCCATTCCGTACTTCGACCGAACACCGTATGTCGAGTTCGACAGCGAGGGCACTCCAACGTACGTCGAGCACCACCGCACGATCGGCGATCGGGTCCGCGAAATCGTTGCAGCAGGCCTCGAGGTGCGCGACATCATCGAACCCGACTGGCCCGAATGGCTTGATCAGGAGTGGGGACAGTGGAGTCCGCTCCGTGGGAAACTTTTTCCGGGCACCGCTATCTTCAGCTGCAGGAAGCCCGACTAGAGCAGCTTGGACAGAAACAGCTTCGTGCGATCGTGTTGCGGGTTCGCGAGCAGCGACCGCGGCTCCCCGGTTTCCACGACTACTCCGGCGTCCATGAACACGAGCTGGTCTGCGACTTCGCGTGCGAAACCCATCTCGTGGGTGACGACGATCATCGTCATACCGTCTTTGGCGAGCTGCTTCATTACACCGAGGACCTCGCCGACCAATTCGGGATCGAGGGCTGAGGTCGGCTCGTCGAACAGCATCAGCTTCGGATCCATAGCGAGGGCCCGCGCAATGGCAACGCGCTGCTGTTGGCCACCGGAGAGCTGAGCCGGATACGCGCCCGACTTCTCACTGAGCCCGACCCGGTCCAAGAGCTCCATAGCCCGTGTGGTCGCGTCCTTCTTCTTGATCTTTTTGACCTGCGTCGGAGCTTCGATGATATTTTCGAGCGCCGTTCGATGCGGAAACAAATTGAAATGCTGGAAGACCATTCCGATATCGCTGCGCTGTTTGGCCGCCTTCTTCGGATGGAGTTCGTACAGCTTGCCGTTCTTTTCCTCGTACCCGACGAGTTCGTCGTCCACGTAGAGACGGCCAGCGTTGACCTGCTCGAGGTGATTGATGCACCGCAGAAATGTCGACTTTCCTGAACCCGAAGGCCCTACCAGGCACAGGACCTGGCCCTTGTCGATTTCGAGCGAGATCCCGTTGAGCACCCTTAGCGCACCGAAGCTCTTGCACACGTGGTCGGCCTTGACCATGGGACTCACATCGCACCACCCTCGGAGGAACGCGGCGCCATCAGTGGCTTGCCACCCTGAGCATCAGCGAGAGCCTGCAGTTGACGATTCGTCAAGGTTCGCGACACGCCCTTCGAATAGTGACGCTCGAGAAAATACTGACCAACCATCAGCACACTTGTGATGACGAGATACCAGGTCGATGCGACCAGAAGTAACGGAACCGGCTCGAAGTTCGCGCCAGAGATATCCCGTGCGCGGCCGTAGAGGTCACCGCTGAACGGGACGGCTACGACGAGCGAGGTGGTCTTGAGCAGACTGATCAATTCATTGCCGGTCGGCGGAATGATCACACGCATCGCCTGCGGGAGCACAGTTCGGCGCATCGTCTGCGACCAGGACATCCCGAGCGCCGTCGATGCCTCAACCTGTCCTTCACCAACCGAATTGACACCCGCGCGGACGATCTCGGCCATGTAGGCGGCCTCGTTCAGCGCCAAGCCGATGACTGCGAACACGAATGCGTTACTCAGCGTCTGCAGGTCGAACGTGGCGAACTGCACGCTGAACGGTATTCCCAGCGCCACCTCCTTGTAGATCGACGGAAGGAGCCCCCAGAACACGAGCTGGACGTAGATCGGAGTTCCACGGAAGACCCACAGATAGACCAACGCGGCGCTTCGAAGAACCGGGTTCGGCGACAACCGCATCACTGCCACCACGACGCCCAGCACGACAGCGATGATCATCGAGTACACGGTGAGTTGCACAGTCAAACCGACACCTGTGCCGATCCTCGAGTCGAACAGGTACCGGCCGTACGTGTCCCAAGCGAAGGCTGGATTTGTCGCTGCTCCGTAAGCGAACAGCGCAAACAAGACAATGACGACCAGTGCCGCCGCCCACCTACCCGGATGGCGTAACGGAATAGCCTTGATGGGTACCTGATCGGCGCCCTCGCTGTCTTCAGAGGGATTCACCGCAGAGGTGGACACTCGGCGCCCCCTCCCCTACGAACCTGGATAGATATCGGCATCAGCCGACTGCGCCGTTGATCTTTGCTTCGTCGATCACGCCGGCTTCGACGCCCCAGTTCTCGGCAATGGTCCGGTATTGACCGTTGTCGATCAGGTATTGCAATGCTTGCTGCAACGACGCGGCAAGCGGCGATCCCTTGGCAACCGGGTAGCCGTACGGAGCGGAGTCGAAGACCTCACCCGCAGCTTCGAGCTTGTCACCGGTCTGCTTGATTGCGTAGGCGGTTACCGGCGAGTCTGCGGACATGGCGTCGACCCGTCCGAGAACGAGAGCATTGGCTGCGTCGTCCTGACTGTCGAACTTCAGAATGTCGATGGCAGGTTTGCCGACTGCCACGCAGGCCGCACTCTTGGCGGGAACTTCTTCCTGATCCTGAATCGTGGTCGTCTGAACTGCGACCTCGAGTCCGCACGCGTCGGTGGGGTCCACCTTGCCGCCCGCTTGCTGCGCCCACTGCGTGCCGGCGTTGAAGTAGGTGGTGAAGTCGACCGAGTTTTCACGTTCCTTCGTGTCGGTGAACGACGACATTCCCAAGTCGTAGGTTCCGGCCTGCACCGACGGAATGATCCGATCGAAATCTGCCTCCTCGTACTGGGCGGTGACTCCGAGAACACCTGCGACGGCATCCATCATGTCGACATCGAATCCGATGATCTTCCCGGAGGCGTCCTTGAACTCGTTGGGCGAGTACGGAACGTTGACACCGACGACCAACGTGCCGGAGTCCTGGTTCTTCTGTGGGAGCGTCGCGGCAACTTCGGCTACCTCGCTGATCTCCACCGCTGTCTTCTCGTCGGCGGCCGGAGCGCCTCCGTCCTCGGTGTTCTGAGCGCATGCCGTCAGCAGAAGAGCCCCGGCGCCACTGAGCGCCAGAACGATTCGCGCGGGCCTCGAATACGAGCGTGCAAACAAGAGAATGCCTCCAGGAATCGAAACAGCACATCGCGGCGTGCGATGTCGCCAAAGATACGAACTCAGACAACTGCCGTCACCTATGTAGTGCAGGTAATCGAACAGTAACGCGAGGATCGAGCGTACGGCGTCGTTTCCGGTCGGCCGTATTCGACTTCTACCTCGCTCAGACACGCAACGTTCTGGCGACGACGGTCTCGGTGAACTCGCTCGTCGATGCTCTACCGCCGAGATCTGCCGTAGCTACGCCGGAGCCGAGGGTGCCCTCTACCGCGTGACGGACGCGATTGGCGGCATGACGAAGCCGATTGTCACCGCTGTGATCGCCGAGCCAGTCGAGCAGCATCGCAGCCGAGAGAAACAAAGCGGTCGGATTTGCTCGGTTCTTGCCTGCGATGTCCGGAGCCGAGCCGTGGGCCGCTTGGGCCATCGCTTTGGACTCCGAAGAATTGAGTGACGGCGCCATTCCCAGCGACCCGGACAGTTCTCCTGCAAGATCAGACAGGATGTCGCCGAACATGTTCTCGGCTACGATCACGTCGAAATCGGCACCCCGCCTGACGAGATGAGCGGCCAGGGCATCGATGTGTTCCTCATCTACAGTGACATCCGGAAAGTCCTCGGCGACGGTTCGGCAGGCATCGCGAAACAGACCCGTCGTCATCGACAGAACATTCGTCTTGTGCACGATGGTGACGTGCTTGCGGCGCGTGCGCGCCAACGTGAAAGCCTCGCGCGCAATCCGTTCGCAGGCGGTACGGGTGAAGACTCCGACGGCGAGTGCAACGTCGGGTGTCGGCATGAACTCCCCGCTACCGAGGAACATGTTTCGGTCGGCGTAGAAGCCTTCGGTGTTTTCGCGGACAATGACGAGGTCCATCTCCGGTGACAGTGCCCGGACATCCGGGTACGCACGCGCAGGACGGATATTGGCGAACAGGTCGAACTTTTTGCGCACCACACCACCGGGCGTGAGCTGCGAACGAAAGGGCTCCGGGTACGACGCACTGTCGTGCGGCCCGAGAATCCACGAGTCCAGTAATGCCAACTCTTCGAGTGTCGAGTCAGGGATCGGTGCTCCGTGCGAGTCGATCGCTTCACGCCCGAGAGGTAGTTCGACCCACTCGACCCGTAGCGAAGTCTCCGCGCCCACTGCGGCGTCGAAGACGCGCATCGCGGCAGGCACGATCTCGTGTCCGATCCCGTCGCCGAGCATCGACCCGATTCTCAGTGTCCGAGCGTCTTCGTGCGCCATGTGAGACATCATGACTCACTATGGTCCAGTCATTGGAATTGCTCCTCGACGACACGCTCGACGCTGCCGTCAGACGGGAATGGCAACTACTATTCGAGGCAGACCTACCCAGCCAAGGTAGGCACAAGGGCACCTCGAATCGTCCGCACATCACGTTGTCGGTTGCCGACGAGATGAACGAGTTCGACACCCGGGTGCACGACGAATACCTTCTGGTCGACATGCCCGTCAGGCTGGGTGCATTCGTGGTTTTCCGTGGCAGACACGCGACGTTGGCTCGGTTGGTCGTGCCGTCGAGGAGACTCCTCGATCTTCACGCGCGCGCATCCGAGGTGGTAGGCGACGCGGACGGTTCTCGCGCCCATACCGCACCCGGAAAATGGACTCCGCACGTCACACTCGCACGACGCATGACTCGCGTCGAACTGGCCGAGGCTCTGCTCCGTCTCGATTCTGCGCAGCCCGATCTCGTCGGCACCACCTCGGCGTTGAGACGATGGGACGGCGAAGAGAAGCGCGAATGGATCGTCCGTCAGAACCGGTAGGCCCCCAATCGGTTCTCCTCCTGCTGCGTCGGGTTCGGCAACGCAGCGGTGATGCGCCAGCACTTCGTGCGTATGCGGTGCACGACAGCCTATTCGTATCGGCGAACGTTCCGCGCGTCACCGCAACCGGCTTGACTTCTGTGCGCACCCCGAGCGGTCGGGAAGCTTTCGGCACAGTAGTGCGTTGAGGGACTTCAGAGAACGAAAACACCGATGAAAGGGCAGGCGTGGCTACACAGACATTGACTCAGCAGAACTTCGACGACATCGTCGGAGGAAACGACGTCGTCCTCGTCGATTTCTGGGCGTCCTGGTGCGGCCCGTGTCGCCAGTTCGCACCGACTTTCGAGAAGTCCTCCGAGGAACACCCCGACGTGGTGCATGCCAAGGTGGATACGGAAGCAGAGCAGGGACTCGCCGCTGCCGCCAACATCAAGTCGATCCCCACGATCATGGCGTTCCGCGAGGGAATTCTGGTGTTCGCGCAGCCAGGTGCACTGCCTGCGGCAGCACTGGAAGATCTGGTGGTACAGATCAAGGCGCTCGACATGGACGTGGTGAAGGCACAGGTAGAAGAGCAGAAAGCCGACGCCCCAGCCGAATGATTCAGGCCTGAACGAACACGAAAGCCGGTCGCATATGCGACCGGCTTTCGTGTTCCCGGCGTGCAGGCGACTAGCTAGTGTGCAGCCTGGTCCCAGCTCGTTCCGGTGCCGACAGACACCTCGAGCGGAACGGAAAGCTCGATGGCCGAGGACATTTTGTCTCGAACCAAGTGCTCGATCTGCTCACGCTCGGACTCGACGACCTCGAGGACCAGTTCGTCGTGCACCTGCAACAACATTCGTGATCGGAGCCCCGATTCCGCCAAAGAGTTGTGAACGTCGATCATCGCTACCTTGATGATGTCCGCCGCAGTTCCCTGAATTGGCGCGTTCAGCGCGGCGCGCTCGGCAACCTCACGACGTTGACGGTTGTCACTGTTGAGGTCGGGTAGGTAGCGCCTGCGACCGTAGAGAGTCGAGGTGTACCCGACCTTTCGCGCCTCTTCGACGGCGTTTCGCAGGTAGTCCCGAACCCCACCGAATCTCGAGAAGTAGGCCTCCATCTGCGCTTTGGCCTCCTCTGTCGAAATCTTCAACTGCGCGGCCAAGCCGAAAGCACTGAGTCCGTAGGCAAGTCCGTAGGACATGGCCTTCACACGTCGGCGTAGTTCGGGGGTGACGTCCTCGATGGGCACACCGAACGCGCGCGAGCCGACGAAACTGTGCAGGTCTTCACCGGTGTTGAACGCCTCGATCAGGCCGGCGTCACCGGACACGTGGGCCATGATTCGCATCTCGATCTGACTGTAGTCAGCGGTCAGGAGCGTGCTGTACCCCTCGCCCACGACGAAACCGTCTCGAATGTGGCGTCCAGCCTCGTTTCGAACCGGAATGTTCTGCAGGTTCGGGTCGGTGGACGACAACCGGCCGGTGGCTGCCACGGTCTGATTGAACGTGGTGTGAATTCGTCCGTCGTCGGCGATCGACTTGAGCAACCCGTCCACGGTGACTTTCATGCGCGTCGCATCACGGTGATCGAGCAGGAACTTCAAGAACGGATGCTGGGTTTTCTCGAACAACCCTTGCAGCGCATCGGCATCGGTGGTGTAACCGGTCTTGGTCTTTTTAGTCTTCGGCATTTCGAGCTCGTCGAACAGCACCACTTGCAGCTGTTTCGGCGAACCGAGATTGATCTGCTTGCCGATGACTTCGTAGGCAGCATTGGCGGCTTCGCTCACCTTGTCGGCGAACTGGCTCTGCAGCTCACCGAGGTGCGCGTAGTCGACAGCGATGCCGGTCGCCTCGAGGTCTGCGAGCAAGGACAGAAGCGGTAGTTCCATCTCCGAGAGCAGTGAACTCGATTCGATCGACGCCAACTCGTCGTCCAGTGCGGCAGCAAGATCCAGAATTGCTTGCGCGCGCAGAATCTCGCCCTCTGCCACGGCCGCTTCCGCGACGTCCTCGGTATCGAGCAGTGAAAGCTGGCCTTCGACGGAATCCTCGACACGCAGTTCGCGCTTGAGATACCGCAGCGACAGGTCGTCGAGGTTGAACGTCCGCTGGCCCGGGCGAACCAGATACGCAGCAAGAGCAGTGTCGCTGGTCAAGCCCCCCAAGGTCCAACCGCGACCACGCAACGCGTGGATTGCCCATTTAGCTTCGTGCAGCGCTTTAGGTTGACCGGCGTCGGCCAACCATGCCGTCAGTGCCTGCTCGTCCGATTGATCCAGCGAACTGGTGTCGACGAAGCCCCCTTCGCCGTCGGATGCGGCAATCGCGATCGACAGCGCATCGCTGTCGAACGGTCGTCTCGGGCCGACGACCGAGAGGCCGTGACGCTCACCCGTGGACGCGTGAATCTCGAGCCAGTCTGCGAGCTCACCGACCGGAACGGTGCCACCACGGACGTCGAAGCCTTCCTCTGCTTCGGGTTCTGTGGAGGACAGGGTGTCGAACAACCGGTCGCGCAGCACTCGAAACTCGAGATCGTCGAACAGTGCATGGATCTTCTCGCGATCCCACGGCGCCAGCTCCAACTGATCCGGCGTGTACGGAAGCGGAACGTCACGCACCATCTCAGTGAGTTCGCGGTTGAGCACCACGCCGGACAGGTTTGCCCGCAGCGAGTCACCCACCTTGCCCTTGACCTTGTCGACGTTGTTGACGAGCTCTTCCAGTGAGCCGTACTCCACGATCCACTTGGTGGCCGTCTTCTCGCCGACACCGGGGATACCGGGGAGGTTGTCGCTCGGGTCTCCCCGCAGTGCAGCGAAATCCGGGTACTGCGCGGGCGTAAGGCCGTATTTGGTGGTGACCTCTTCCGGGGTGAACCGAGTGAGCTCGGAGACACCCTTCTTCGGATACAGCACAGTGACGTTGTCGGTGACGAGCTGCAGCGCGTCTCGGTCACCCGTCACCACGAGGATCCGATAGCCGAGTGCTTCGGCCTGAGTCACCAATGTCGCGATGATGTCGTCTGCTTCGAACCCGGCTTCGGCCATCACCGGGATGCCCATGGCACCGAGGACGTCCTTGGTGATGTCCACCTGGCCGGCGAACTCGTCGGGCGTCTTACTTCGGTTCGCCTTGTAGGCCGGGAAACGCTCAGCCCGGAACGTTTGCCGAGACACATCGAACGCCGCCGCGATATGCGTCGGCTTTTCGTCTCGAAGCAGGTTGATCAGCATGGAGGTGAACCCGTACACCGCGTTGGTGGTCTGGCCGCTGGTGGTCTTGAAATTGTCCACGGGCAGCGCGAAGAACGCGCGAAAGGCGATGGAGTGACCGTCGATCAGCAACAGCGTCGGCTGCTCACCGTCGGCGGAACTACCGGTCGAGGGTTTCGATGCTGCGCTGTGCTCGGTTATGGGGCTCACGGTTGACCAGTCTAAGTAGGCGCTCCGACACCGCGTCAGTGGATGCGACTCCCGGCCCGAACCACCGACCGGGTGGTTCGAAACACAAACGATACTTCCCGGAAATTCAAGACTCCGATTTCGTGCGCTTTCGACAGTTGAAGTCCCACAATTGCAGCAGCCGAAGTCTCGAGGCTCAACCGACAACCGTCCGGAGGACGTGCGTGGCCCCAATTGTGGCCGTAGCCTGAGCACTCCATCGAAGCCGAAAATCTTCGCTTACGCAGTGTTGTCCAGAGTCTCGATGATGATGAGCGCGACGGCTTTCATCGTCGTACGACGGTCCATCGCTGCGTGCTGAATCCACTTGAACGCCGCAGCCTCAGTCAGCGACTGAGACTCCATCAACTTGCCTTTCGCGCGCTCGATCAGCTTCCGCGTTTCGAGTCGCTCTTGCAGATCGACGATCTCGCTCTCCAGCGAAGAGATCTCCGTGTATCGACTCGCCGCAAGTTCGACGGCCGGTATCAGATCGGCCTTCGAGAATGGCTTCACCAGATATGCCATGGCACCCGCATCCCGCGCCTTCTCGACAAGTTCTCGCTGACTGAACGCGGTCAGGATCACCACAGGTGCAATGCGCTTCTCGGCAATCTCCGACGCGGCGTCGATGCCGTCGCGGCGTGGCATCTTCACATCCATGATCACCAGATCAGGTCGGAGTTCGATGGCCAGATCCACCGCTTCTTGCCCGTCGGCCGCCTCACCCACCACCTCGTACCCTTCCTCGCGAAGCATTTCCACGAGGTCGAGACGAATCAGAGATTCGTCCTCGGCAACTACGACACGAAGTGCGGGCTTGCCACTACCTTGCGCAACAGGAGCATTCATACGTACCAATCTCCTTCGACAGTCATCGCCCATCAGTGCTCGAGCCTTTGAAGGGTACCGGTGCAACACCCCCGTGGCGCATCTTCTAGACTCGTCAATCGTTGCTTGAAGATGCCAGCCCTCGTATCCCAATTGGCAGAGGAAACGGATTCAAAACCCGTCCAGTGTGAGTTCGAGTCTCACCGAGGGCACCACGTAGTACAGGTCGAAGTTCGATTGTGAACCGACACCCGCCAGGGTGTCGTGTTTCGCCCGGTGCCTTTCCCGGCATCGGGTGCCATACCGATTACCAGGATTCGATCGCGGCATGAGCGTGTTCGGCAGACGCCGTTGCGGCCCGAGCGTGACTCAGAGTTACTCCGATCGGGATGCTCACGATCAGTACGAGAAGTACCAGCCGATAGCCCACCGCAGGTATCCGCCGAATAGCGTGCCGGGTCGACCGAAGAGTGAGCACCAACGCGATCACCAACGGGACCGCCCCGATATCGACGAGGATCGGAACCCGAAGTAGCGCACCTACAATCACCAGCAGGTTGCCCAGATTCCAGACGGCCAGCCGAATCCATGACAGCTGCGACGTCGGAGCGGGGGCGCCGGTTACCGTGTGGTCGGCCGCTAGCGCGCATTGTGCGACACCGCACACCAATACCAGGTAAGCCGCGAGCCAACTGCCTCGCTCGAGGTCCAGTGGACCCGTCACTGCAGCGACGAGCCCACCGGCGATAACGAAGCAAACGCCCAGAACGTAAGTGACGCGTAGGGCGTCTGCCTTCATCGGTCGTGTGACGCGGTGTTGGACAGCTGCAGTCGCCACGCTTGCGGTCCACGCTCGAGGTAGCTGACCTCGAACCGCCCGGGCGTCCGTTGCTCG
>JBBPZN010000143.1:0-19134 GCA_038198705.1 Mycobacteriales bacterium | reverse complement strand
TGCACTGACAATCCAGGCGATGTTGGCACCGATCGGTATCAACGTCGACATCGACTACGCGGCATCGGTCACAGACATCGTCAAACGCCTGTACATCGACAAGGACTTCGACATCGCCACCGGCGCGCTCAGCATCCAGGACACGGCGCCGTTCCAGCGCCTGTACGGCGCATTGAACTCGACATCGACCAACAACATCGGCGGCGTCAGCGACCCGAAGATGGACGAGATCGTCGCCAGTGTCCAAACCGCAACCAATGACGAGGCGAAGCTCGAGGCGTTGAGCAACCTCCAGGTGGAGGTCAACGAGAACGTGCCGTTCCTGGCCCTTGCCTCCGGTGCCAACTTCCTGGCGTGGACCGACAACGTGCACGGCGCAGTGCCCAGCCTGGACGCGATGGTGCTTCTGGACAAGGCCTGGGTCGAGTAGAACCGCTCGACCGTGTCACCGGAACGGCGAGGTGGCATGACCTAGAAAACTGCATGTAGAAGACCGCCTGCCCGGTACGCCAACACCAGTTGGCGTACCGGGCAGTCTGCTGTCGGCCCATCTCTTTGCTGATGCCGGTGGCACTGTCAGCGCTCGGCCGCACGTCCCTGCGTCAAGCCGTGATCGACCATGGCCGAGGCGAGTGCCACTCTCTTCGGGGCGAACAAGGCATCAGCGACACACAGCGAGGGCCTCTCGGTTGTCGGGGTACGTGGTACGCACACCGGAACCGGAGGCCCTCGCCTTCCACGATCATCTCGGGAACTACACCTCGCTGGCGTGCTTGCCTTTTCCCGGACTTATGAACAGCCTGTGCGCGTTCAGGATTCGATCCACGCTTTGTCGAACAGCATGATGCCAGTCGCACTGGGCACGACTTCGTGCACGTCCGTCTGCCACGCCCAGAATGCGGCAAGCCCGCTGATAGGCACCGATGGCACAGTGTCGTTCCAGAGGGTCTGAACCTGTGCGATCACATCGCGCGCAGCATCGTCGTCGGGCGCCGCCTGCAGCTCCTTCAGCAAGCTATCCATCTCCGGATTCGCATACCCGGCTGTGTTCCTCAACGATGTGCTGGAGAGGACGGACTGCAAACCCGCGTCTGGAATCGACTCGTACAGACCGATCCCGGCATGGGCCAGATCGAACTCATGTTTGACATAGACGCTGTTCAGTAGATCCCCAGCGTTGTTGGCGTAGGCAATGTCCACAGTGAAACCGACGGCCTGCAACAACGACTGAACGGCCAGGCCGATCGCTTGATCCTTGGGTTCGTTGAGAACGGTGTACTTCAGACGCCCGTCATAGCCGTCGGCCTTTGCCTCGTTCAGCAACTCGGTGGCCTTGTCCGGATCGTAGACAGGGCCGGCAACATCGGTATGCCATTGCGACGTCTCTCCGAACAACTCGGATCCGGGAAGGCCCTGACCCTCCTCGGCTCGCTGGTCGATGAGGTCAGGGTCGACAGCCTGCGCAATCGCTTGTCGTACCCGCACATCTGCGCCTGGATAACCCTCGCGGTTGTTGATCAGCTCGGCTCCGCCGGCGTTGAGAACATCGACGAATCCGGGGTAGCCGGCTTCTTTCGCCGAGTTGATTGCTGATCCCAGACCACGGATGTAGGCAACGTCGAGTTGACCGGCTTCCAGCGACTCGAAGTTTGCTTGCGGGCCGTTCAACGCCACCATGCGCAAAGTGTCCAGATGCGGGCGCCCGCCGTAATATTCAGGGTTCGCCGTAAACGTGCGTTCCTCCCCGGGGAGAAATCCTGCCTCGACGAAGGGGCCGGCCCCCACAGCAGTGAACTTCTCGCCTTGCTGTGCACCTGGGGCGACGATCATCCCGTGGCCGAACGCCAGCATCGACGGAAACCTAGTCCATGAATTTGCGAGACGGAAGACTACCGTGGAATTGTCCTGCGCCTCCATCGATTTCACCGACTGCATCCATAGGTCTGCACCATTGCCGCCGCCGGCGTTGTAGCGCTCGATACTCGCGACTACCGCTGCAGCATCCAACGGCGTGCCGTCGCTGAAGCGCACACCCTCACGTAGACGCAGAGTCCATGTCGTGTTGTCTTCGCTTTGCAGTGATTCGGCGAGCTGCGGTGCGAACTCCCCGGACTCGGTGTCGTACTTCATGAGCACGTCGTATACGGCGGCGAGTGCCTCGCCGCCCTGGCCGCCGCGGGCTGTAGCTCGGAGAGGGTCCAGCGTCGGAGTGAGAAGTTGTACACCGTAGGTGAGGGTGCCACCGTCCACCGGATCGCCGGCTTCGGATTGCACGTTCACCAGGCCGGTCTCGTACGTGCCACTACCGGAACCGCCGCCCTCACCGTCGGCCCCGCCCGAGCACGCTGCGAGTACAACGCTGGCTCCGACCAGAGCGACCGCGAAGCGGCCGGGTCGTCTGATGGCCCGCTGTCGATAATTCACTGAGATCATGTGGGTTCCTTAGATGTGCGGGCGGTACGACGGTTGAGAACGCTGGACAACGACCCTCTGGAACAGTTCGCCGCGAGGGGCAGGTGAAAGCTGGGATTACACGTTGTGGCAGGCCACGAAGTGGTCCTTGCCGATCTCCCGCAACAGTGGTTCTTCAGCTGCGCACTGATCGGTCGCGAGCGGACACCGGGTCCGAAAACGGCAACCCGACGGTGGGTTCAGGGGGGAGGGCAGGTCGCCCTCGATGATTTCGATCTCGTCCTCCCCATCCCGCGATCGGTTCGGATCCGGAATCGAGTCGAGCAGCAACCGGGTGTACGGATGTTTGGCGGTGTCTTGGACATTTTCGGTGGGCGCGACCTCGCACACCTTGCCCAGGTACATCACCATTATCCGGTCGCTGATGTTCTTCACCACGGCCATGTTGTGGGCGATGAAGATCATCGAGAACTCGAATTCCTTCTTGGTTTTCTCCAGAAGGTTCAAGATCTGTGCCTGCACCGACACGTCGAGGCTCGAGACCGGCTCGTCACAGATCAGCAGCTTCGGCCGGAGCATCAATGCTCGTGCGATACACACACGCTGGCATTGGCCGCCCGATAGTTCACCGGCCGTCTTCTCCATCACTGCATCTGGATCCAGGCCGACGGCGTTGAGCAAATCACGGGTCATGGACTCGAGCTTGGCCTTGTTCTTCGTCCCCCAGATACGAGGTCCCTCGGTGACAAGGTGTTTGACCTTGCGCCGTGGGTTCAGCGATGAGATCGGGTCCTGCATGATCATCTGCATCTGGTTGCGGGTGATCCGCAGACTCGACGCGGACATATCCCCGAGGACCATCTCATCGAGCGTCACCTTGCCGGACGTGGGCCTGGGCAACTGTAGGATTGCGCGACCGGCGGTGGACTTCCCGCAGCCCGACTCCCCGACGATACCCAGTGTCTCCCCTGGGACAAGGTCGAAGCTGATACCGGAGACCGCGTGCACGGTCTGCTTGCCGGCAGGGAATTCCACCATCAGGTTCTCGACGGTCAAGACCCGCTTCTCGTCTTCACGCATGTGTGCGGTACCGCTGCCAGCCATTACACAGTCTCCAAGTCCAGCTTGCGTCCGGCCGCGGTGCGCCCGGCCTTCTCGTTAGCAGCCAACGCCGCTTCACCCTCGGCTGTGCCGACGGGGAAGTGACATGCAGCCTCGTGCGGATGGGCCGCCGCGGCGGAGTCAGCAGTCGCAACCAGTTCCGGCGGCACCGTAAGGCACTTGTCCTGTGCGTACCGGCACCGAGTCGCGAAGGAACAACCCGCAGCTGGCTTCGTCATATCCGGCAACCCGCCTTCGATGGCCTCGAGGACCGTGTGCGGCGAATCCTCGATTCGCGGGATCGCCGACAACAGCGCCTCCGTGTACGGATGACGCGGCTGCTCGAACAACTGCCGTGTCGGCGCGGTCTCCACTATTCGGCCCGCATACATCACGGCGACGCGGTCCGTTTGACCGGCGACGACGCCCAGGTCGTGGCTGATCAAGATCCCTGCCATCCCCGTCTCCTTGCGGAGCGAGTCGAGCAACTCGAGAATTTGCTTTTGCACTGTCACATCGAGCGCAGTCGTCGGCTCGTCCGCGATGGTCAGGATGGGGTCGCACGCTAGCGCCATCGCGATCACCACACGCTGCCGCATACCTCCCGAAAGCTCGTGTGGGTATTGGTCCACCCGTCGGGTCGGCTCGGGAATACGCACCTTACGCAGCAACTCGATCGCCCGCTCTCGGGCCTGCTTCTTGTCCATGCCCAGATGGGCTCGGATCGACTCGGTAAGGTGCGTGCCGATGTGCTTGAACGGGTTCAGAGCCGTCATCGGGTCCTGGAACACCATTGCGATGTCCTTGCCCCACAGACCCTGCTGTTCCTTGCGGGTAAGCGTTTGCATATCGCGGCCCTGGAACCGAATCTCGCCGGCTACCGTGGTCGCACCACCGTTGGAGACCAGGCCCATGATGGTCTGCCCGAGCACCGATTTTCCGGAACCGGACTCGCCGACCAGGCCCAAGGTCTCGCCCGCGGCGAGGGTCAAGCTCACACGGTCGACGGCGCGCAACTGGCCCCGCTTGGTGCGAAAGTGCGTGGACACATTCTCCACGGTCAACAGCGGTCCCTCCGCCGTATGGTCTGGCGTTGCGGCGGCTGCCGTCGTAGCGCCCATGCCAGGCTTTTCGTGCTTATTCATCGGTGAACTCCCGCTTTGCCATGTAGGGCCAGGACTGAGGCGATACGGACACTGTCCGCTATCGCCGTCACAGCTTTGCCTGGCGTGAGCCGCCAGTGACCTTCTGCGCCTTCTCGCCGACGATGTTGAACGAAAACACGGTCAAGAACAGGAACATGCCCGGGACCATTACGACGAACGCGTGCTTCTCGAACACCCCGCCCTGGCCCTCGGCGATCATGTTTCCCCACGTCGGGATCGGCGGCTGGATGCCGAGGCCCAAGAAGCTCAGCGATGCTTCGGCGACAATCATCACCGAGATCATCACCATGCCGAGCGAGGCCAGCGGCAGCGCCACATTCGGCGCAAGCTCGCGCACCATCACCCGCCACCGGCTCGCGCCCATCGCGCGGGCTGCGAGGACGAATTCGCGTTGAGAGAACGTCAACGTGTTCGCCCTCGCTATTCGAATCATCGACGGCACCGCAAGCACTGCCAGTGCGAACGCGATGTTGCGCAGGTTCGGTTTGAGCACCGACGCCAACGCGATCAGCAGGATCAATGCGGGTACTGCGAGCAGCGAGTTCGTCAAGATCCCGACGATCGAGTCGACTTTCCCGCCGAAGTAGCCGGCAAGGATGCCGATCGCGCCACCGACAATGACGCCGATCAGCACAGCGCCCACCGCGACCACAAGCGAGGACCGTGCACCGTAGATGGACCTCGCAAACAGGTCCAGGCCGAAGTTGTTCGTTCCCAGCGGGTGGCTGGAGAACAGATCCGGCGGGGCGTAACCCTTGGATCCGAGAGTCTTGGAGGTGTCCACGTACTCAGCAAACGGCAACAGCGGCGCGATGATCGCTACGCCGATGATCAACGCCAGCCAGACGCACGAGATCACGAACGTCAGATCGAAATCCGGCCCGAATCGGGCGAGTCCGATTCGACGCGCACCCATGTAGATGCCGGCGAGCCCGATGAGACCGACTACGAGACGCACGGCCATCACGACGGGGCCCGCGCCGAGCGCGAAGCCGAACGCGATCACGCCGATCGCCAACAGAATGCCGCCGCGGACGTACAGGTTTCGGCGTCCGTGCTTGTCTCCGGAGGCAGACGTGACTGCGGAGTCATTCACGACCGGATCGGCGACGACCACCGCAGCGCCCTGCGCCATCGCGGGCATAACCTGTTCGGGGTCGTTGAGGTCAGGGTGGGAGATATTAGACATGGGCTCGTCGGCTCCTCGGGTCGAGATATCCATAGGAGATATCGATGATGCCGTTAGCCGCCACGTAAATGAGCGCGATCACCAGTACAGCTCCCTGCACCATCGGCATATCGCCCTGCTGAGCGGCCCGCACGATCAGCGAACCCATTCCTGGCAGCGAGAACAACGTCTCGATGATGACGGTGGAGCCGATCATCGAACCCAGCACCAGGCCGAGCATCGTGATCAGGGAGAACGAGGATGGACGGAACGCATCGGAGATCAGCAGCCTCAGGTTCGAGGTGCCCTTCGCCTTCGATACCAGGATGAAGTTCTCCTGCAGGGTCGTGATCAGATCGCTGCGCAAGATGCGCAGGAACATCGCCATCTCCAGCAGGCTGATCGTGACGGCCGGCAGGATCGCGTGGTACAGGTTGTCGGCAAGTCCCCCCTCGGACACACGCACCCACTGCGAGCGCGGAAACCAGCCGAGGTTGTTGACGAACAACATGATCAGCAGCAAGCCGGATAGGAAGGTTGGGATCGACAAGACGCCGAATGTAGTGGCACTGATGACCCGGTCGATCAGGCCACCGCTATGCCGCGCGGACCACATCGCCAACGGGATCGACACCGCCAGTGCAATGAACAGCCCCATGGCCGCCAACTGCACACTTACCGGCAGCGCTGCGACGATGCGCTCCGTCACGTCCGACTGCGGCGGCACCAGTGAACGGCCCAGATCGCCCTGCAAAGCGGACGAGAGCCAATCCCAGTAGCGGCTGAGGAACGAATTGTCCAAGCCCATTTCGAAGCGTGCCTGGGCATACTCCTCAGGGGTCCGGCCTTCGCCCAGTGCCGCCACCGAAGGGTCACCGGGAATCAGCGACACAAGTCCGAACGTGCCGAGACTGACGACGAACAGCACAACAATCAGCTCGCCAATTTTTTTGAACACAACCTTGGTCATTGCTGGCGTTGCCTCCTTCCTCTGTTCATCCGTTCATCCTCACTTAATACAATTGCTCCGCTGGCCGCGCTTGCGGCCGCAAAGACTTGGGTGGGCAGGTGTCGGCGCCAAGTTGGTACAGCGCCGAGCAATGAAAACGACAGCTTTCGCTGTGCCGTGCGTCTCATTATGACTGCTCACATGCTTCTCTCACATTCAGTCTCACTGGGCGGGACTGCCTACACGCGGTGCGATCACGGAGGGAGCGGAGTCCGGCCAGGCGTCGTCGCCGGGTACGCCTTCAATCTGCTTGCGCCCACACCAACACCTTCACGCCGGCCCCGCCCGCGCAGACGCGACCGCGTCGGCAATCCCGAATCGCCCGAGCGGCAGGGTGATCGTCACGGTGACCACGACGTCCCAGCCTTCTACGACGCAGCCCGTCACCTGACCCTTCGAGCGGCTTACGATCTCCCGCGCCGCCGCACACGCATCCCCGACGCCGCGGTCCAACTCTCCGGCGGCCGCGAGTGCAGACAGGTCGGCAGCCGACTGGGCTTGATGCCGGGCACCGACCGCCGAGCCGACGTGCACGATCGCCACCACGACGACCAGCAATGCGGCCAGTGCAGCTGCAGCTAGAACCGTCACGCCACCTTCCTCGCCGGACGCCGTCATTCCACAGCGTCCGGTTCGATCGCGGCGACCGCTTCGGCGCTGACCGTCAAACCCGGCAACGGAGTATCGGACTGCACGCGGGCTCTCACGTACCCGTCGTGCTCGGTGACGGTGATCTGCGCCCCGCCCGGCGCTACCGATTGGGCAATCGATACCGCGTCACCCCTGGCCGCCAATCGAGCCGCCTCCCGCGCCGCATCCACACACCGGACATGCATCGACACAGCAAGTATCGCCCCGATGCAGGTCACGACGACCGCCACGATGGACGCGATGGCGATAGCAGCCTCCACCGTCACGGCGCCGTCGTCGGCTACACCGCTGTATTCAGTGCCCGGTCGATGATTCCGGTCAACGAACCTACGATCGAATCGCCCGTCACCACTGTGTAGAGAATCGCTCCGAACGCGGCAGCGGCGATCGTGCCGATCGCGTACTCCGCCGTCGACATTCCATCGTCCTCGGCAGCAACCAACATCAATCTCGTCTGAAAATCTCGAACCATCCTGTGCACCATGCTCATTCCCTCCCTCTACCTCCGAGACGGCAGTTCCGCCTCGGAATCCTCTGTGTCTCGTCACAGCGATCCTCGTGTGCTCACAGCAGTCCCCCACCCAGTACGTTCCCGGCGAGTCCGATGACGACGGGGACGATCCCGAGGCACACGAACGCCGGCAGAAAGCACAGGCCGAGCGGCCCACTGATCAACACCCCTGCTCGTTCGGCCGCGGCTGCCGACGAATCCTCGGTCTGTGCACGCCGCGCCTCTGCGAGCTCGGAAATCCCCTGCGCCAGAGAGGCTCCCGATCTCGCGGATCTCCGCGCCATTCGCGCGAGCGACTCGATGTCGGGCCTAGCGGCTACGGGCTCCCACGCTGCAACAGGGTCCGCGCCCAGCGCGAGCAGGTCTGCGGTGGTCCGCAATGCCCGGGCGAAGGGCTCGTTCGTCGAGTCGGAAACCGCAGCAGCAGCGATGCCCACTGGAAGTCCGCCGCGCAAACATGCCGCCAACAGATCGAACGTGGTCGCAACCGAATGGGGATCGGCAATGTCGGTGTCGTCTCCCCTCGTTTCGTCGTGAGGCTCCTTGGACGCAATACGAAAGACGTAGGAGGGCGCTGCCGGGATCACGAGGAGAGACGCAGCCGCGCACACCGCCGCCACCCACATCACCGGCATACCTTTTCGGTGATCGCATCGGTCCAGATCAGCCCGGCGCACGCCAACATCGAGCCCAGCACCAGAAGAACTCCGCCCAGTCCCCCGCCGAACAACACACCGATCGGCGACGCCCCCATGAATTGACCAAGGATGACCCCGAGGACCGGCAGACCCGACAACACCGTTCCCGTCGCGCGGGCACCCGCCAAGCTCGCCTCGGTTCGATCGCGAAACCGGCTCCGGCCCAACAGGTCCTGTCGCGCTGCGCCGAGCAGGTCGGCAAGCCCCAATCCGCGGGTGTCCGCAATGTGCCAGGCTGCGGACAATCGCGAAAGTTCCACGCGGACCGGCGAATCCTCGACAAGCAAGCCCGCACACGCGTCACCACCGAGGCGCGCACGCCCAGCCGCAGTTCCGAATGCGAGAGCCACGCTTCCTGTGCAATCGGTGGCAGCACTCGCACAGGCCAGCGCCGGATGCGAACCGACTCGGAGCTCACCGATGACGACGTCGAGTCCAGCGATGAGCGAGTCGAGCTCACGACGATGCGATCTACGCCGCTGCGCCTTCTTCCTCCGACGGACCACCGTTGCGCCGACGACAATGGCGGCGCAGAGCGCATGTAGGCCACCCGCCACCACAGCAAGAACGAGCCCCACCGCTACCATCGACGCGAGACCCATTGCTCGAGAGCGCGTTCGATCCACACGGTCGACTTTGCCGAGCAGCAACGACGGAACCCGGACTTTCGCACGCGGTAGCACCAGAAGAGCTGCCGCACAAGAAAGCACAGCCAGCGCGGTCACAACCGCGTCAACCGTTGTTCGAGGAGTGCGTCCAGCCGTTCTCGGCCGCGGTGCACACCTCCGTCTACACTCCACGCGGACACCATCTGCACGCGACCGGAATCATCGGGAACGACGACGGCAATCTCCCGCAACCGACGCCTGCCATCGAACGAGCGATGCACATGCAGAACCACCTGCACTGCAGCCGCGAGTTGACTATGTAGAGCCGCACGATCCAATCCACCCAGTGCAGCAAGAGCTTCCAACCGTGCGGGTACCTCGGCGGGAGAGTTGGCGTGAATCGTGCCCGCTCCACCGTCGTGACCGGTGTTGAGCGCGGTGAGCAGGTCGACGACCTCTGCACCGCGCACCTCTCCGACAACGAGCCGGTCCGGCCGCATACGCAGCGCTTGACGGACAAGCTGCCGAACGGTGACCTCACCGACGCCCTCGACATTGGGTGCCCGAGCGACCATGCGTACGACGTGCGGATGCGACGGCGCCAACTCGGCAGCGTCCTCGACGCACACGATGCGTTCGCTGCGCGCGACCTCACCCAGCATGGCAGCCAACAATGTGGTCTTTCCTGCTCCGGTGCCGCCGATGACGAGAAATGCCAAGCGCGCCTCGATGATCCGCTTCACCAGATCGAGGGCACTCGGCTCGAGTGCGCCGCGGTCCGCCAAAGCTGCGAGCCCCTGGGTGGTCGGTCGCAACACGCGCAGCGACAGACAGGTCCCGCCTCGCGCGACGGGCGACAGCACCGCGTGGAGTCGGACACCGAAAGTGCCGTCGCCCACTCCGGGCAGCTGCCCGTCGACCCACGGTTGAGCGTCGTCGAGCCGTCGGCCCGCCGACAGTGCCAGTCGCTGCGCGAGACGTCGTACCGCGGCCTCGTCGACGAAACGGATGTCGGCGCGCTCGAGTCCCGCGCCACGGTCGACCCATACCTCGTCCGGTGCCGTGACCAGAACGTCGGCGACACTGGCATCGAGTAGCAGCGCCTCCAGCGGGCCGGCACCGGTCAACTCGGTCTGCAGAACTCGGAGCGCAGCCAAGAGATCGGTATCGCTCAGTACCCCGCCCGCTTCGATTCTGATGGCTGCAGCGACCAAAGCGGGCGTCGGTTCACCCGCTGTGTGGACAAGCCTGTCGCGAACACGATCCAACAACTCCGGCGTGACGACGGCGCTCATGCCGCCCACCGCCTCGGCGCCGGCTTGCGTGCGAACGTCGCAAGAATCGACTCCGCGGCATCAGTGAGAGGCGATCGACGTCCGAGCCCGAGCCCTCCACGTTCGATGCGCTCCGCCAGGCCTGGCTCGGGTCGCATCGTGGCCAGCAGTGGCAACCGGAGGGCGTCGGCGATGTCGGTGCCGCGTAATCCCCCGGGCGCAGGCCCTCGCACGACGAGTCCGACGTTCGAATTACGGCCGCGCAGGTAGCCGAGCAGGTTCTCGGCGCCCGCGATTGCGCCGATCTCGGCCGGGACGACCAACACCACCAGGTCCGCGGCGTCGTGGAAGACGTCGGTGTGTGGGCCGGGGTGACGTGGAACGTCGCACACGACCAGATCTCCGGATCGGCGTCCGGCGTCGACCACCGCGGCACATGCCGTCACGTCCAGGCCCGAAGATCCCGAGTCCGCTCGGCCGGCCGACAGGACGGCCAACGGGCCGCTCGACGGCAACGCACTGTGTAAGGCGTCACCGGAGATCCGGCCTGCCTCGACGACGAGTCCGGACCATCGCAGGCCCGGCAGATCTTCCCAGCCGAGCAGGAGGTCGAGTCCTGGGCCGTAGCTGTCACCGTCGACCAACAGCGTTCGAGATCCGGCCGCGGACGCCGACAATGCCAACGCCACGGCGAGCGTCGACGTTCCAGCACCGCCCCGGCCGCCGACGACAGCGATGACTCCACCGTCGCCCTCGGCCCGGTCGTGTTCCCTTCCGAGGAGACCGATCAACGTCGCTTCGTCTTGCGGAAGTCCCAGGACGTGCGACGCTCCGATGGCCGTGGCAGCACGCCATTGGTCGACGCCGGGCTCCCCGCGGCCCAAAATGAAGATCGCGTCGCGACGGGGCAGTCTGCGGGACGACGCCTCGCGGGCATGCTCGACGTCGAGGAGTATCGCGTCGGCTTCATCCCACTCGATCCTGCTCGGCGGCGTCCCCGAACCGGCGTTACCGACTGGTAAGTTCCTTTCCAGCACAGTACATTCGGCGGCCGCAGCGATCCTGAGTACTTCGTCGCGCAGCACGGGGTCGCCGGTGGACAACACGATCGGGCGCCGAGCCGGCGACTTGTCCTGGAATTCCATGGGTGCGAGCCTGCAGCGAATTACGCTCGGAGAAAACAGCGTTCATGCCGAATGGGGATAACTCGCAAGGTGTGGACGCAATTCTGTACAACCGTACCAATTCGCGACTTTCCTCTACAACGAGGACGACCCTCGCCAGGGGGGGAGGAGGCGAGGGTCGTCGAGTTCAGCCCCGGGGGGTCGGGCTGAACTTGCCCGGACGAATCCGGACAGGTCGATACTACACCTGGCGAAGACGGTGTTTGCAAGTTCAACATTCGTTCTTACTCAGTGAGACAAACCGGGAAATCGCCGAAAAATCGAACGCTCTATTCTTGAGTCCGTGACCACCAGCACCGGCATCGATAACGCCGAAACCCACCACCCAGTCGGAAAAATCGCCGCGTTCTTCGACCTGGACAAGACGATCATCGCCAAGTCGAGCACCCTCGCCTTCAGCAAACCGTTCTTCGATCAGGGTCTGATAAACAGGCGAGCCGTACTCAAAAGCAGCTATGCGCAATTCTTATTCCTGTTATCCGGTGCCGATCACGACCAAATGGAGCGAATGCGCGCACATATCGCCGCAATGTCTGCCGGCTGGGACGTCGAGCAAATTCGGTCGATCGTTGCAGAAACATTGCACGACATAGTGGATCCGTTGGTTTTCGCCGAAGCAGCGGACTTGATCGCAGATCACAAACTCCGCGGGCACGACATCGTGATCGTCTCCGCATCCGGTGAAGAGATCGTCGGTCCGATCGCCGAAGCACTCGGCGCGGACTTCAGCACCGCCACGCAGATGGAGGTCGAGAACGGCCGATACAACGGCACCGTCGCCTTCTACTGCTACGGTGAGGGCAAGGTCGAAGCGATGAACGCACTCGCCGAGTCCCGAAATTACGACCTGTCAAGGTGTTTCGCGTATTCGGACTCGATCACCGATCTCCCCATGCTGCATGCCGTCGGCAATCCGACTGCCGTCAATCCCGATCGGGCGCTCCGCAAGGAGGCCGCATTGCTCGGCTGGCCGATTCTGACTTTTTCCAATCCGGTCTCACTTCGATCACGCATCCAAGCACCATCGGGTACAACCGTGGCGGCAAGTGCCGCAGTCTTTTTCAGTGCACTGCTGGCCGGGACGGTTACATACGGATTGTTGAAAAGAAAACGGTGACGCACCCCTTGCTGTGAGCGCCGTCACGGGGTACAAAGGACTTACGGAAGAACGGAAGGCCAAGATCGAACCGGAAGAGAAGGTTCCCTCTCCCAACCGCAATTCCCAGCACGGACACCAGGCACCCACGCTGAGCTCGCCGCTGACATGGCAAAAGCGCTGTGGGTCTGCGAGATTCGGGAAGTAGCAGCAAGAACCCTGCACCGGTTGCAGGGATGACCTCCTACCTCACCGGACCGTCGCCGAGGCCATGCGATCCTCGTGATCGTGACAGCCCACCAATGCACGCTTGGTTACCCGGCAGTCCGTGCTAACGGGCGGCGAAGTCGACTCAGGTCGGCGGCGCCGCCCTTTTAATGCGTCGGCACAGGCAGGTGGTTACTTGTCGGAGCCTGCAGCCTCAGCGATCGACGTCGCTTCCATTGCCCCAGCCTCGAGTGCGCCGCAGCAGAGGATGACCCAGCTGCCGACACCGGTGGCAGTACCGGAAGCGAACCCTGTCGCTCCATCTCGGTAAGCCTGCGATCGGCGCAGCCAACTCACTTCGGGTACTCCCAGATTGTGTGGGTCCAAACCCGAAGACGCGGCCACGAGCCGAGAAGCCGCCCGGGCGACGACACCATCGGCCGACTCGAACGGCTTCAACGTCAACAGCTCACCGTGCACGATCGCCGCGATGACCGGCGCCGGGGCGGAGGATCCACCGGTGACCAGTTGGGCAAGGAAGTCCAGACGCTCACCGATCCCGTCGTCCGAACGTGGCCGTCCGAGTGCGGACTGGTCCTCGACCAGGTCTGCTGCGGCCAGTAGGTGGAGTCGAGCGAGCGCCTGAAGCGGCGCGCTCTTCCACGTCGTCAGCATGATCGACAGCGCATCCCCGTCGAGCGCCGCACCTACCCGCAAAGCACCGGCCAGAATCGGGTCGCCGTCCTCGTCTTCGCGCGGGAAGTCCATCGATCCACCTTCGAGGGCGGAGGACGATCGAGCGGCACGCACTGCGGCTTCGGCCGCAGTGGCAGGCCAGCCCCGACGGTTCGTCTTGTGCCGATGTACTGCTCCGAGTGCGTCGCGGGCTCGTTCGGCGGCGTCGATGACACCGGGGAGTTCGAGCAGCGGGGCGAGAGGGTCCGTCACGATAGGCGACGGTACCCCCTCGCAGGCAGGAGCAGACTCGCCGGACTGCCCCAGCTGATCGCTATACCCCGAGCTGAACCGAACGGCCGGGGATGGCGGCGAGCAGTCGCTGTGTGTACTCCTGCTGCGGGTTGTCGAACACCTCGTCGGTCGTGGCTGCCTCGACGATCTCTCCCGATCGCATGACGAGCACGTCATCGGCGATCTGACGCACCACCGCCAGGTCGTGGGTGATGAAGAGGTAGGTAAGGCCGAGCTCGGCCTGCAGATCGTTCAGCAAGGACAGAATCTGCGCCTGCACGAGAACGTCGAGAGCCGACACGGCCTCGTCGCAGATCACCATCTCCGGCGAGAGAGCCAGAGCTCGCGCAATAGCTACACGTTGACGCTGGCCACCGGAAAGCTCGTTCGGGAATCGGCGCATGACCGAAGTCGGCAACGCCACCTTGTCCAACAGGTCACGGACCCGAGCCTCGCGTTCTTTCTTACTGCCGACCTTGTGGGTCCGCAGCGGTTCCTCGATGGTGCGGTAGATCGAGTACATCGGATCCAGCGACCCATAGGGGTTCTGGAAGATCGGCTGTACACGACGTCGGAATGCGAAGGCATCCTTGTTGTTCAAGCCCGCGACGTCACGTCCGTCGAACTCGACGGACCCGGCCGTCGGCTCCAAGAGACCCAGGGCCATCTGTGCCACAGTCGATTTACCGGATCCCGATTCACCGACGATGGCGGTCGTCGTGCCTCTTGCAACGGTGAACGAGACGTCCTTGACCGCAGTGAACACCGTCGACTTGAAGGGACTGCCGCCACGAAGCTTGAACTCCTTGGTCAGCTTGTCGACCACGAGCACAGTATCTTTTGCCGGTTCGAAATCGCCTTCACCGTGGACAGTTTTCTCGGCGACGACCTCCTCGGCAGCGCGCTTCGCATGCGCGACGACGTCCCCACGCACGACCGAGGACTTCAGCCGTTGCGACGCAAGCGACGGCGCCGCGGCGACCAACTTCTGGGTGTACGCGTGCTGCGGATTCTGCAGAATTTCCAGCGCCGGGCCGGATTCTACGATTCGGCCCTTGCTCATGACGACCAGGTGCGACGCCCGCTCGGCAGCGAGGCCGAGGTCGTGGGTGATGAGCAGAACCGCTGTGCCCAGTTCCTTCGTCAGCCCCTCGAGGTGGTCGAGAATCTGACGCTGGACCGTGACGTCGAGAGCGGAGGTGGGCTCGTCGGCGATCAATAGTTTGGGTCGCGCGGCCAATCCTATTGCGATCAGCGCCCGCTGGCGCATACCACCGGAGAATTCGTGCGGGTACTGATTGACACGCTTCTCCGAGTCCGTCAACCCAGCCTCGTCGAGCAGTTCAACAGCACGGGTGCGTGCTGCCTTCCCCTTGGCGATTCCGTTGGCCGCCAACGCTTCTTCGATTTGGTAACCGATCTTCCACACTGGGTTCAGATTCGACATCGGATCCTGCGGAACCAACCCGATCTGGCTTCCGCGGATCGCGACGAAGTCCTTCTCCTTCGCGTTCGTCAGATTCTTTCCGTCGAACCAGATCTCGCCCGCGGTCACCTTCCCGGTACCCGGTAGGAGATTGATGATCGCGTGCGCGGTCGTGGATTTGCCACTGCCGGACTCGCCCACGATCGCTACCGTCTGGCCGGGATAGACCGTCAGGCTGACGCCGCGAACAGCTGGTACCGCACCGGAATTGGACTGGAACGACACCTCGAGGTCCTTGATGTCGAGCAACGGCTGCTCACTCATCGCAACTTCTCCTTCGTGTTCGCTCATCGCTTCCGGGCCTTGGGATCGAGGGCGTCGCGCAGTGCATCGCCCATCATGATGAAGCCCAACACGGTGATCGCCAGCGCGGCAGCGGGGTAGAACAGAATCGTCGATCCCTGACGCAGGGTGACCTGGGCTGCACTGATGTCGCCACCCCAGGACACTTCGGTCGGCGGTAGACCGATACCGAGGAACGACAGGGTGGCCTCGGCAACGATGAACGTGCCGAGCGAAATCGTCGTGATGACGATGATCGGCGCCATCGAGTTCGGCAGTACATGCCGAATCAAGGTGCGCACCTTCGATACACCGAGCGCACGGGATGCCATGACGTAATCGTTGCTCTTGGCCGACAGCACCGCTCCGCGAGTGATACGAGCCATCTGCGGCCAGCCGAACAACGCCAGCACGACGATGACGGTGAAGATCGTCCGGTCGGTGAACAACTGCATGAGCACGATTGCGGCGAGGATGAGCGGGACACCGAAGAAGATATCCGTCAACCGTGACAGCAGAGCGTCGGCCCAGCCCCCGTAGAAGCCTGCGAAGGCACCGAAGAGAACTCCGACCATGACCACCAGGAACGTGACACCCACTCCGGTGACCACCGACGCCCGCGCGCCGAAGATGACTCGGGAGTAGATATCACAGCCTTGACGGTCGAACCCGAAAATGTGACCGGATCCGGGGCCCTGCATGCTGAACGCCAGGTCGCAGTAGCGCGGATCGGTATTGGTGAACAGGCTCGGAAACGCTGCGACCAAGATGACCACGAAGATGATGATGGCCGAGATGATGAAGAGCGGGCGCTTGCGCAGACTGTGCCAAGCATCCTTCCAGATACTCGTGGGAGCCTCGTCGATGTTCACGACGTCGGTCTGGCTGACGTCGACAACTTCGTCGGATTCCACGAAGCGTGCTTGACGGACCTCACGTCCGCCTTCGGGAGTCGTGTTAGGCATAGCGGATCCTTGGGTCGAGCGCGGCGTACAGGAGGTCGACGACGAGATTCGCGATGAGGTAGACCACGATCAGGACCGTTACGAACGAGACGACCGTGGGCGCCTCGCCCCTGATCACAGCCTGGTAGATGGTGCCACCGACGCCGTTGATGTTGAAGATGCCCTCGGTGATGATCGCGCCACCCATGAGTGCAGCAAGATCGGCGCCGAGGAACGTGACGACGGGGATCAACGAGTTGCGTAGCACGTGGACGTTGACGACGCGCGTACGTGAAAGGCCTTTGGCTGTCGCTGTTCTGACGAAGTCGGCGCTCAGGTTTTCTGCCACCGAGGTACGGGTCAGCCGGACAACGTAGGCGAACGACACCGAGCCGAGCACGAACGCCGGCAGCAGCAGGTTCTTGAAGCTTGTGTTGCCACCGACCGTGGGAGGCACTATGCCCCATTTGATCCCGATGAAGAACTGCGCGAGGAAGCCGATGACGAAGATCGGGACGGCGATGATGACGAGGCTGACGAGGAGGACCGAGCTGTCGAACAGCTTGCCCTTACGTAGACCGGCGATGAGACCGAAGCCGATACCGAAGACGCCTTCGATCACGAGTGCCATGGCAGCAAGTTTCGCGGTGATCGGGAACGCTTGCAGCAGAACCTCACTGACCGGCCGGCCCGAGAACGACATACCGAAGTCGAAGGTGAAGATGCCCTTGAGATACAGCAGATACTGCACGATGAACGGCTCATCGAGGTTGTAGCGTGCGCGCAGCTGGTCGGCCACCGCGGGGCTGATCGCCTTGTCTCCGGCGAGCGCAGCAATCGGGTCCCCTGGGAGCAGGAAGACCATTGCGTAGATCAGGAATGTGGCCCCGATGAAAACGGGGACCATCTGAAGTATTCGGCGTCCGATGTACCAGAGCACCGGATCACCTCCTTAGGAGGAAGGAAGACGTCACAGCGATATTCAGCGTGGGCGTCGTACGAGGCGAGCGAGGCAAGCAGCCGAGCAGGGCAGTAGGCAACAGGCCTACTGCCCTGCTCGGCTGAATCAAGAGCCGTGAGAAAAGATCAGTTCTTCTCGATCTGGCTGTAGATCGGGACTCCGTCCCAACCGATCTTGACGTTGGTGACATTCTCCGACCAGCCACTGGCTGCGTTGCGGTACCAGGTCGGTACTGCAGGCAGATCGTTCAGGAGGATTTCCTGTGCCTGGTTGATCAGGTCCTGCGCCTTGTCCTTGTCGGTCTCGCTTGCCGACTCACGCAGCAGACGATCGAACTCGGGGTTGGAGTACTCGCCGTCGTTGGAGCTGCCACCGGTCTGGTAGTTCTGGGCAAGGAAGCCGTACTGCTGCGGGTAGTCACCCTGCCAGCCCGAACGGAACGCCGTCGGGATGGTGCGGTTGGTGGCCTCGGTCCGCAGCTGTGCGAACGTCGGGTAGGGAGCACCCTGTGCCTCGATACCGAGGGTGTTGCGGATGCTGTTGCTGACTGCGTCGACCCATTCCTGGTGTCCGCCATCGGAGTTGTAGGCGATGGCGAAGCTGCCGGACCACGGCGCGATGGCGTCGGCCTGCGCCCACAGTGCCTTGGCGCCGTCCTTGTCGTAGTCGACGTTGTCGACATCACTGAGATCCCCGGTCCAGCCTGAGATGGCGGGGCTGGTGAAATCCTTGGCAGGCGTACGGGTGTTGTTGAAGATCTGCTTGGTGATCTGATCGCGATCGATCGCCTTGGAGATCGCCTGACGACGCAGCACACCCTCTTCGCCACCGAAGTGCGGCAGACGACCCG
The DNA here is from genome assembly GCA_038198705.1 of Mycobacteriales bacterium. GTDB lineage: Bacteria > Actinomycetota > Actinomycetes > Mycobacteriales > Mycobacteriaceae > Rhodococcoides. The sequence continues at coordinate 557 of JBBPZN010000143.1, read as the reverse complement.
GGATGGTGAAGGTCTCGATAACGGCTGACGGCTGATTGACCGTACGTCCAGGCAGATCCGACTCGAACGTCGTCACTGCACTGGACGGGACGCTGTCGAGAACATCGACGTTGTTCGACAGCAAATCCGTGTAGGCGGTATCGAGGTTGCTGTAGAGCATGAAGTTGATTCCGCCGTTGACTGGCTTGCGGTTGCCGTCGTAATCCGGGTTGGTCACCAGATCGATGCGCACGTTGTGCTGCCACGCACCTTCCTGCGCAAACTTGTACGGTCCGTTGCCGATCGGGTTCTCACCGAACGCAGCCATGTCCGCGTATGCGACCTCGGGCAGCGGATAGTAGGTGGCGTTGCCGAGACGGTCGGGGAACGCTGCCTCGGGCTGCTTGAGCTCGATGGTGAACGTCTTGTCGTCGACGACCTTCAGACCGGACATCGTCTGGACCGTCGGGTTCTCGGCAGCGACCTCGTCGTAGCCGAGAATCGGATCGAAGAACGACCCCTGCAGCTGCGCATTGGTCGAGAGCGCGCCGTAGTTCCAGGCGTCGACGAAGGATTTC